>CAZAHK010000157.1:5818-9061 GCA_964484555.1 uncultured Desulfobacula sp. | reverse complement strand
TTATTCAGGAAAATGCCGGTTGATGGCTTCAAACTCTTTAATATTGCTGAGGAATATTTCCGTAAGCCTTCCATCAAAATGCCTTCCAGATTCTTTTCCAAAAAGATCAACAATCTGATCCATATTCCAGGCATTTTTATAGCACCGCCTGTGGCTCAGGGCATCAAATACATCGGCAATGGCGGCAATCCTGCCGTAGATATGAATATTTTCTCCTGAAAGCCCCTGGGGATACCCGGAGCCGTCCCATTTCTCATGATGCTGCAAGGCCACAACGGCAGCCGCCTTCATGATGGACCGGTTGGATTTTTTCAGAATTTCATATCCGGTTCGGGCATGATTCTTAATCACCTCAAACTCGGCATCGGTCAATTTTCCGGCTTTATTTAAAATGGCTTCAGGAACACCGATCTTGCCCACATCATGCATGGGGGTGGCAAGCCTTAACAAATCACAGGTTTTTTCATCCATTTCGTTTTTTTTGGCCAGCAGATAGCAGACCTCAGCCACCCGGGTCACATGGTGGGCTGTTTCCTGGGAACGGGTTTCAACAATTTCACCCAGGGTCAGGATGACTTCTTTCTGGGTATTGATGATTTCCCTGGCAAGGCTGATATTATCAAAACCGATGGCAATATTATTGGCATAGATCCGGATAAGCTTTTTTTCAATGGATGAAAGGCGGTCCCATCCCTTCAGGTATAAAATACTGCCAAACCCTTCCGTGGTCTTAAAGACTCCGACATAGTCATCTTGGGAAAACCTTTCCCCTCCGGTGTTTTCAAATCTTTGATAAGTTTCAATGACAAATTCGGGCATGGATTCAACCAGCAGGCTTTCTATTTTATCCTGATACCGGCCGTTTCCCGCCATGAGGACAACGCTGCTGTTGGGCATCCCCATCAGGTAAGCACCGTCAATCCCTGAATTCATATCCAGGTGGAGAATTTTAAACAGGTGAAACAGAACATTTTTCCCGAATTCGGAAAAAGACTGGTTTTTAAATACTTCCGCCGAAGATCGGATGACTCTTTCAAGGCCTTCATTATTTTTCTCAATGGCCTTGATATTTTCATAGGCCCTCAGGCAGGCGGTTACCGTGGTAAATAATTTCTGGGCCGTAAACTCGGGTTTGGTTTTATAATCGTTAATATCGTATTTTGTTATGACTTCCTGCTCCGGGGCCTTTCCCGGCTGACCCGTCCGAAGAACAATCCGCACCGACGAATTGTTAAGCTCCTTTCTGATATATTGAACCAGACAAAGTCCCGTGTCCTCCTTTTCCATGACCACATCCAGCAGGACAAGGGCAATATCCCCATGGGATTTGAAAATGGATTTCACCTCGGCTTCGCTATAAGCACTTAAAAGTTCAAGTCCCCTGTTTTGAAAACAATATCCCCGAAGCGTAATCCGGGTAATGGCATGGACCTCTTTTTCATCATCCACGATCAGAATTTTCCAGGATTTTTCCGTCTGCTCCGAGCTGTTTTCTTTAGCTGACGTGTCTTCATCGGCAAAGACCAGAAGGTCTTCCGGCTTTTCTCTGGATTCAAACGGCATGGTCTATTGCCCCTTGTTCTGCTTAAAATACGCATCCACAAGATCCTGGGCCAGCCCGGTATAGGTTTCAGGAGTCAGGGCCCTCATCCGGTTTTTAAAATTTTCCGGCACTTTTTCAAGTTTGTTGACAAAGCCGTCAAGGTCTTCCTTCCTGATTTTCCGGCCCCGGGTCAGGTCCTTAAGCCTTTCATAGGGATTCGCTTCGCCAAATACCCGCATGGCGGTTTGAAAGGGCTCGGCAAGAAGTTCGGGATTTTGATCCAGATCTTTTTGGATCCTGTCCTGATCCAGCTCAATCTTACCGAGTCCCTTTAATGTATTTTTCAGGCCGATCATGAAATACCCGAATACCGAGCCCAGGCTCCTTAACACCGTACTGTCGGTCAGATCCCGCTGAAACCTGGACTTCTGGAGTTTCACCGAGAGATGCTCCATCATGGCGATGGCCATGCCCATATTCCCCTCGCTGTTTTCAAAATCGATGGGGTTGACCTTATGGGGCATGGTGGATGAACCGGTTTCCCCCTTCGTAATTCTCTGTTTGAAATACCCAAGACTGATATATCCCCACATATCCCGGTCAAAATCAATAAGGGTCGCCGAAATTCTGACCATGGCATGCAGGATATAGGCAATGGAATGATTGGGATTCACCTGGGTGGTGAAAAGGATGGGCTCAAGCTGCAGATAATCGGCAATAAATCGTTGGGATGCCCCGATCCAGTCGATTTCGGGATAGACAAAATAATGGGCATTGTAGTTGCCGGTGGCACCGTTCATTTTTGCCTGGATTCTTTTTGTATCGATAATATCGGTCTCCTGGCGGAGCCTCCAGGCAAAATTGATGAATTCCTTTCCAACGGTGGTCGGCGTAGCCGGCTGGCCATGGGTCCGTGACATCATGGGAATGGATTTATACTGCAAGGCCTTCTGTTCCAGATCAGCAATCAACCGCCTCAGCGATCCGACCGTTTCCGCTTTGCCTTTTTTAAGCATCAAGGCATAGGCGGTATTATTGATATCATCCGAGGTACAGGCAAAATGAATCCATTCCTTAATTGCTCCAAGCCCTGTCTGATCCAGTTTGTCCTTGATAAAATATTCAACAGCCTTTACATCGTGATTTGTTTTCTTTTCGATTTCTTTGACCCGGTGCGCATCCTCTGGTTTAAATTGCTCTGCAATTTGATCCAGCTTCTCAATATCCGGGATCTCTGCCTGAAAAAGCCTGAGATCGGTCAAGAGAAATTTGAGCCATTGAATTTCGACAAACACCCGATGCCTGATCAATCCATATTCGGAAAAAATTTCAGCCATCTCCGTTGTTAAGGCGGCATATCTGCCGTCCAGGGCCGTCAGTGAAGTAATCATTGTCTTTTGCTCCATCATCAAAAAATCAATTCGGCGGAATTATCCGACTCACATATCAGGGGTATTTTCTTTCCTTGCATAATGTCTGAATTCAATAGCAGACATTATGAAAATTAACAATCCAAAACAAAACCCCAAAAGCAATACCAACGATAAAGGAATTCCAAACAGCCCGGACGGTTTTTATCCGGGAATCCTTGATTCTGATCTGATAACCATGTACAAGATCAGACATAAACACAGACCACAAGGAGACGCATAAATTGGTATTCAACCTGTTTAAAAAAAAAGAACCTGAAAAAAAAGAAC
>CAZAHK010000157.1:1966-5718 GCA_964484555.1 uncultured Desulfobacula sp. | reverse complement strand
CAGGACTCTTTTCAAAGCTGAAAAGCGGCCTGTCTAAAACCCGGCAACTGCTGACAACGGACATCAATCAGCTTTTTGTTTCCGGAAAAGGAATAGATGATGCGCTTTTTGAAGAATTGGAAGAGGCGTTGATCACCTCCGATCTTGGAATGGAAACCACCATGGAAATGATGGGCCGCATCAAAAAAAAGGCAAAATCACTGTCCACCGCCGACGCGCTCAAACAGGTGCTCAAAGATGAATTGATCGCCTTGTTTCCCCTGCCTTCCGATGCCTCGAAAACCCTTTATCGAAAACCCCATGTCATTATGGTGGTGGGTGTCAACGGAACCGGGAAAACAACCACCCTGGGCAAACTTGCCATGAAATTCACGGCTGAGGGGAAAAAAGTGCTTATTGCAGCAGCAGATACCTTCCGGGCGGCAGCCGTTGAACAGCTTGAAATCTGGGCCCAACGGGCCAATGCCGGCATTGTCAAACATAAGGAAGGGGCTGATCCGGCTGCCGTTGCCTATGACTGCATGGAAGCCGCTCTGGCAAGGGACGTGGATATTGTGCTCATTGATACAGCCGGCAGGCTTCATACCCAGAAAAACCTCATGGAAGAACTGAAAAAAATAAAACGATCCGTCCAAAAAAAACTGCCCGAAGCTCCCCATGAGGTATTGATGGTTCTGGATGCAACCACCGGGCAAAACGCCATTTCCCAGGCCAGGCTTTTCAATGAAGCCGTGGGATTGACCCAGATTGCCCTGACCAAACTAGATGGAACGGCAAAGGGAGGCATTGTGGCCGCCATTGCCGAAAACATGAAACTGCCCATCCGGTATATCGGTGTCGGAGAACAGATTGACGACCTTCAGGATTTTGACCCAACCCTTTTTATTAATGCCTTGTTTGATTGATCATGCCTCTAGACTTTTTTGCATCCTTCGGGATTGAAAACTATCTGGGATTCCTGGCTTCGGCCATTATTCTGAACCTTACCCCGGGTATCGATACGATTTATATCCTGACCCGGAGCATTTCCCAGGGAAAAAGCGCTGGCCTCGTCTCTGTGGCCGGCATCATGTCCGGCTGTATCGTTCATGTTCTCTCCGCCGCTTTCGGGCTGTCCCTGATCCTGTCCACCTCAGCCCTTGTTTTTTCACTGATCAAATGGGCTGGCGCCGGATACCTCATCTATCTGGGGATCAGGACGATTTTCAGCAAACAGTCCTCATTGGACATGCTCCTGATGTCCGATTCTTCCCGGGATCTGTTTAAAATCTATAAACAGGGCGTATTGACAAATGTACTGAATCCCAAAGTCGGGCTCTTTTTTCTTTCATTTCTTCCCCAATTCATCAATCCCCATCAGATCTACGGGGTGATGCCTTTTTTGATTCTCGGAGCGACCTTTCTGGTTACCGGAACCCTCTGGTGCCTTTTCCTGACGCTGGCAGCCGCTCTCATGACCGATGCCCTGAGACGCCATCCCAAGGCAGGAAGCTTGCTGCAAAAGCTCTCCGGGCTGATTTTTATCGGATTCGGATTAAAACTTGCCTATGACAAATGATAAACCGGTAATAGACAATTCCGGACCGGCCCGCCCTGTACAAAACCCTTCAAAAGAAACCGTAATGAGGATAAAACAAAATAGGTCTTAATTTTTGGAAATTAGGGCTTGAGATTATTATCCGCTGTGATATTCTGGCCTATATTTTTCCGGATTGATTTACCAGAAGGTTCAACAGAGCAATACGTGTTGTAGTTCATATTATATTTCTTCTACCATCTGATAAGTAAAAGGAGAACAGATTTATGAAAGAGTTGATTAAGTACATCGCTCAAGCACTGGTGGATCATTCTGATCAGGTCGAAGTCAAGGAAATCAAAGCCCAGCAGACCCTTGTTCTGGAATTAAGGGTTGCAAAGGAAGACCTTGGAAAAGTCATCGGTAAAAAAGGCAGAACCGCCCAGGCCATGCGAACCATTTTATCTTGTGCATCCGCAAAGGAACAAAAAAGAGTCATCCTTGAAATAGTGGAGTAGACCCTTTTTTTGTATAAAGAATCGGGGCCTATTCAGATCTAAATCGACATTTCTAAGATTAATCCCGAATTGACAAAAATGTTTTCCTCCTGTATTGTTCGTATACAAAGGAGTTAAACATGGCCCAAATACTGCCCGATGATGTTCCGGACTGCATGATCTTCCTTCTGGCCAAGGTATATCAAAAAGCCCATGCATCATTCACAAAACAATTGGTCCCTTACGGGCTTACCAATATGCAGCACCTGGTGCTGGAAAGTCTTTGGTATAAACCGGGCATGACGGCCTCACAAATGGGAAAATTCCTGCTCCTGGATAAGGCCACCCTCTCGGATGTTCTCGACCGAATGGTCAAAAGCGGCTGGATCGAAAAAAGGCCCGATGAAAAGGACCGGCGCCTGTTTGCCATTTATACTTCCCCAAAAGCCGACACCCTGAAACAGGATTTGATCATGGAACGCAGAAAGGCCAATGAAGAACTGATGAAAGGCTTTTCTTCGGAAGAAAAAATCCTGTTCCGGCGATGGCTGATGGATATTATCAACACGGATTAAACCAGTTTGGATACTAACTTAATCATCCTAAAGATTAAAGGACTCTGTCATGTATTTACTCAATCCCAAAAAACAATCATTTGACCATCTGGATGCAGCCTCAAAAGCCATCATGGAAAAAACCATTGCCTATTTCGAGACCCGGGGCAAGCAAAAATTAAAATCGGATTACCATGAACGAATCTGGTATGAGGATTTCATCTCCTTTCTGAAAGAAAATGAGATTTTTTCGACCCTGTTGACCCCTTCAAAATTTGCCAAAGGCAACCCCAACGGCCGATGGGATACCCGGCGGATTTGTGATTTCAATGAAATCCTGGGTTTTTACAACCTGTCCCACTGGTATACCTGGCAGGTTTCCATCCTGGGGCTGGGTCCCATCTGGATGGGCACAAATGAAGCCCTCAAGAAAAAGACCGCTCAATTGTTAAAGGACGGCCATATTTTCGCCTTTGGCCTGTCGGAAAAAACCCATGGGGCCGACCTGTATTCCTCGGACATGAGTCTCACCCCCCTGGGCGAAGGCCGCTATGTGGCGGACGGGGGGAAATACTATATCGGGAATGCCAATAAGGCCGGCATTGTTTCCACCTTCGGGAAAAATTCCGAAACCGACGACTATGTCTTTTTTGCGGTGAGCCCTGACCATGAAAATTATGATTTAGTGCAGAATGTGGTGGACTGGGAGGGCTATGTGGCCGAATACGCTCTGAACGGTTATCCCATTACGGATGAAGACATCCTTTCCACGGGCCGGGAAGCCTGGGATTCAGCCTTAAATACCATCAATGTGGGCAAATTCAATCTGGGCTGGGCCTCCGTCGGCATCTGCACCCATGCCTTTTACGAAGCCCTCAACCATGCTTCCGCCAGGAATCTTTACGGAAAATGGGTGACGGATTTCCCCCATATCCGGCAGATGTTTGTGGATGCCTATACCCGGCTGACGGCCATGAAGATTTTCTCCCTGCGGGCTGCGGATTATTTCAGAAGTGCGTCCAAAGACGACCGGCGCTACCTTTTGTACAATCCCATGGTGAAAATGAAGGTGCCCAGCCAGGGAGAAACCGTCATCAACCTTTTATGGGATGTGATTGCGGCCAAAGGCTTTGAAAAGGACGGGTATTTTGAAATGGCCGCTTCCGACATCCGGTCCCTGCCCAA
>CAZAHK010000157.1:0-1866 GCA_964484555.1 uncultured Desulfobacula sp. | reverse complement strand
AAGGAAAGATTTTCAAGAATCTGGGAAACCGGGGTCATGGCCTTAAAGGATGCCTATGTCATGAATCCCTGATCCATATGAGATCAAACCCGATGGCCTCCCTTGCGGAATCAGTTGCATAATATCGGTTTTTGTGGTTTATCTTTGTCATGAGAAAAAGATTTTATACTTCAAAAAAAGCCGATTCCCCTAAAAAGCCGAAAATCAATAGTCCGGCGATGCAACCGGGGTCTGACAAATCCTTGAAACGCGTGTTCCAGCAAATCGGAATCCCCGTTGAAACCGATTTCAAACCGGATCCGTTTCAAATCCAGGCCCTGGAGGCCATAAAAACATCCGACTGCCTGGTGACGGCCCCCACCGGGGCCGGAAAAACCTGGATTGCCGAACAGATTGCCCAGGATGTGCTGGAAAAAAACGGAAAGGTCTGGTATGCCACACCGTTAAAGGCCTTGACCAATTCCATCCATTCCCAGTTTTCAAAACTTTTCGGCAAGGAAAGGGTCGGCATCCTGACCGGCGACATCAAGGAAAACCCCGATGCCGCCATTGTCATCGGCACCACGGAGATCCTGAGGAACCAGCTCTATGACGCCATGCATACGGGTGAAAACCTGACGTCGGACCTCATCATCCTGGATGAGGCCCATTTCCTCGGAGACGAACAACGGGGGGTGGTCTGGGAAGAAATCATCATTTACCTGCCCGTGCGGATTCCCCTGCTTCTCCTGTCCGCCACCATCGGCAACCCCGTATCCATTGCCGAATGGCTGGAATCCATCCGGGGAAAGCGATGCCGGGTCATTAAGGCCCAGGAAAGGCCCGTACCCCTTTTCCCGATTTTCATCCACCCTTCGGGAACGCTTTTCCCCCTGATCGAGGAATCGGAAGAGGAAAAAGTCCTCCATAAAAAAGTATTTAAATTCGCCCATTCCAAAAACAAGCCCGTGATGTCGCGCAATGAAAAACTGCCGCCCTTTGGGGATGTCCTTCATATCCTCTCCACCTATGATCTTTTGCCGGCCATCTTTTTTCTAAAATCCCGGTCGGATTGTGACCAGGCCATAAAACTCTGCAATTCAAAATTGTTAAACCAAAACCCGGAAAGGAAACAGGCCCTGATCGATAAAATCGATGATCTGGTATCCTCCCATCCCCACCTGAAAACCCATGCCCAGAGACCCTATCTGGAAAGGACGGCAACGGCCTCCCATCACAGCGGCCATCTTCCCGCCTGGAAAGCAGTTGTGGAAACCCTCATGGCCGAAGGATTTCTGGATGCCATGTTTGCGACTTCCACGGTGGCTGCCGGGGTGAATTTTCCTGCCCGTTCCGTGGTCATTCTGAATTCGGACCGCTTTAACGGGGTGGAATTCATGCCCCTGACCCCCAGCGAACTTCAGCAGATGTCCGGCCGGGCCGGTCGGCGGGGGAAGGATAAAATCGGCTTCTGCATTGTCATGCCGGGCAAATTCATGGATCTGAATCATATGGTAAAATTAATGAATTCGCCTCCTCTGGATATCGAAAGTCAGCTCTTCATCAATTTTTCCATGGTTCTGAACCTGCTTTTGTCCCATACGCCCGACCAGATCAAACTGCTCCTTGAAAAATCCTTTGCCTCCTATCTCATCCGTTCCGGAAAAAAAAGGGGGAAAATTGCAAGAAAAAGATTCGGCTCGGATATGGAACTGCTCTGGGACGATTTTATCGATCACATGGACTTTCTTCTTTTGGAGAAATTTGTCACCGAAGACGGGGCCCTGACGGAAGACGGGCTATGGGCGTCCAAACTCAGGATCGACTCCCCTCTCCTGGTGGCCCAGAGCATCCGGAACAATCTTCTGCCCCAATCGGACCCAGCCC
>CAZAHK010000156.1:0-9192 GCA_964484555.1 uncultured Desulfobacula sp. | reverse complement strand
AAAAGACGTATCCCTGATCTCCATGCTTTCAATTCTTTTTTAGACAAGGTCCCCAAAGGGGGTTCTTTGACCTCCAAAACGGATATCCTCCGTAAAGACGGGGTCAGCGTACCCGTTGAATTCACCAGCACTGCCGTAACCATCGGTGACAAAACATATATGCACATCCTGATAAGAGATATCACCGAGCGCAAACTAAAAGAAGATGTGCTGCGGAATTCGGAACAAAAATTTCGTCAATTATTCGATCATGCGCCATCCGGCATATATGAAGTGGATTTTACACATGGCCGGTTTACTCAAGTCAACTCGCTCATCTGCGAATATACAGGGTATTCAAGAGAAGAACTGCTCACGATGACACCCTTGGATATTCTTGATGAAGATAGCCGGCATCTTTTTTTTGAACGCCTTGAAAAATTCGGCAGGGGCGAAAGCGTTCCGACAAATCCTGAATATTGCATAAAAAACAAGAATGGGACCCGCCGGTGGGTACAGCTCAACAACCAGTTTTCCTATGCCGGTGGATTGATTACCGGAGCCACCGTCGTGGCCCATGATATCAGCGAACGCAAGCAGGCAGAAGATGCCTTGAAAAAAAATGAGGCTCTTTTTAAATCGATCACCGATTATACCAGCGCCCTTGTTTCTATCCATGATGCGGCCGGTACCTATATTTTTGCAAGCCCTTCCCATGAGCAGCTTGGATATCAACCCGAAGAGCTGATGGGGCAATCCGGATTTACCTTGGTGGAGAAAAAGGATATCGGACGGCTGTTGCAATATCTGGAAAAGGCAAGAACTGAAAAAATCTCCAAAGGACTTCTGAATTACAGAATCAAAGATAAGGCGGGAAATCTTCATGATTATCGAGGGGCATTTGATCCTGTTTTTAAAAAAGACGGCTCTCTGGAAAAAATTGTTTGTGTGGGAGAAGACATCACCGAACTGAAAAAGGCCCAGGCAGAAAAAATTGAGGCCCTTACCCTGACTGCAGAAACCCGGAAACTCGCACTGGTAGGTCAGATTGCAGGAAAAATGGCGCTTATCCTAAACCTCCTTAAAAAAGACCTGGAAGGCATCCATGTGATAAGGCTTTACGGTCACGAAATCCCTGACCTGTTAGCTGATCCGGGAATGATCGAACACGCTGTTGTCAATCTTATCCAGAATTCAATCCAGGCCGTAAGCCTTGTGAAAAGGCCGAAAATCATCTTACGGACCTACCACAAACTATGGAGAATTTTCATAGAAATCGAAGACAACGGGTGCGGCATTCCCCCGGAATCTCTTGGGGAAATTTTTGAACCCTCCTTTACCTTAAAAGGCAGCAAAGATAAAATGGGCCTTTACAAGCCCGGAATTAAAGGAACCGGTTACGGCATGTCCAATGTGAAAAAATATATTGACCAGCATAAAGGCTCCATCTCAATTCATTCTCAGCTTTGGATGGGCACAACGGTTGCCGTAAGTCTGCCGGTTATCCGGAAAACATTAACCGAAGAAGAAATAAAAGAGGTTAAAAAAGAAAACCTCAATAGTAAAAAATATATTCTGATTGTCGAAGACGAGCAGGCCATTTCCAATGTCCAGTACCGGCTCCTGTCCAATGAACCCTTTTTCCATAAAGTGGATATTGCCGACACCGGCCGGGTTGCAATGGAATTGGTGGACAAAAATAAATATGACCTGATCAGTTTGGACTATGTCCTGCCCGGAAAACTCAACGGCATGGACGTATATCACCATATTCGGAAAAAAAATCAAACCATACCCGTGCTGTTCATTTCCGGCAATATAGAATTTCTAGAATCCATTAAAGATTTAAAGCACCATGATCCCTATATTGACCATTTGTCAAAACCCTGCAAAAATATCGACTATGTAAACAGCATCAATATGCTGTTTGCCTGACCCGAAGCCTTTGACAACCAATAAGCCGAGAGAGAATGAATGAGATTTTTGAGAAAACTATATGACTGGATGCTGCACTGGGCTGATACCCGATATGGAGCCGTTGCTTTGTTTGTGCTTTCTTTTGCGGAATCCTCCTTCTTTCCGATTCCGCCTGACGCCTTGCTCATTGCCCTTGTCCTGGGCGCCCGGGCCAAAGCATTCAAATTCGCCCTCAATTGCACCCTGGCATCCGTGTGCGGCGCCATATTAGGATATGCCATCGGATATTATGTCTGGTGGGGGACCGGAGACACGTTTTCCTGGGTTGCACAATTTTTCTTTAACGTGATCCCCGGATTTAATGAAAAAATATTCTATGACATAAAGGCTCTGTATGATCAATATGATTTCTGGATTATCTTTACCGCCGGATTTACACCCATCCCCTATAAACTGTTTACCGTGAGCAGCGGTGCCTTCCAGATCAATTTCATCATGTTTGTCATTGCTTCCGTCATCAGTCGTGCAGCAAGATTTTTTCTTGTGGCTTTTTTATTATGGAAATTCGGAGACCCCATCCGAATTTTTATTGATACCTATTTTGACAGGCTTGCCATACTTTTCACAATTCTGCTGATCGGCGGGTTTGCAGTGGTTAAATTTTTCTTATAATTTATTTTCCATTTGGCCGCCATTAATGATAAAGATTTACAAAAACCCAAACCGATTGGATACAGATGATGGACACCACAAGCTTGAAGAAAAAAAATCTTATCGCGCAATGGGCCTTTGATACCCGTCCCATTCTTGGAAGGCTGCATTTATGGCTTGAAGACGTAAGCATTGAGTGGATCAAAGGAAGGGCGGAGGATGAATTAAACGATTCCATCTCCTTTGCCGACCCCAGGACGGAACGGATGCTCGCCATGACATCGGCTGTGACCGCCCTTGGAACAAAACTGTTCGGCCGTTTCGGAGAAGGCGCCGGTCTTGACAAACAAGACCTCAACCAGGTTAAAAAAGATGCCGACGCCATCTCTGCCTATGCCATGAGCGAAAGCCTCTGGTATCTTTCCAGGACTCTTCCGGAAAACCATGCCATCATGGTCTGTCTCGGGGAAGGCCTCATGCCCAAGGCTGGGGAAACATCTGAAATGGGCGCCAATCCGCTCCTGGGCTTTGGACGGATTTATGCCCGGCCCGGGGTGGCCAAATTCCTGGAAGAATGCGTCCTGAGGCTGATCAATGATAAAACCTATACCTGGGAAGATTTCAGGCATGCCGTGGCCTTGAAAGACATCACGGTCTGGGGGGCGGCCATTGATACCCTTGAAAATACCTCCCGGTTTGCCAAAGGCGAAAAGACAGGGCCTTTGACCGTGCTTCACCTCTTTGATCAGCCCCTTGCCATCACCGACCAGTATGAGGGCTATATCGGCACCTTGATCCTGCCCAAGGCCGTGGTTGAAACAGCGGCCGATGACTCCATCCTGATCCATTATTTCACTCCCAGAGGAAAAGTAATGGAGGCCATCAAAATGGCCTATCCCGGAATAAAGCCGGCCCACATCCATGTCTGGACCCTACAGGGAAAAAGACGGGAAAAAAGGATAGGTAAGCTATGGCAGCAATGGCAGGAAACCGGCGCCCATATTGTGGATGAACATTTCATCCTGCCCACGGGATTTCATCCTTTCACCGATTCCGGAACCTATGCCCCCACCTTTGCCGTAAAAACCTGGACGGATGAAAACAATGAAACCCATCTTTTTCTGGTTGACGGATATGCCGCCTCTGCCGAAGCCATCCAGGCCGCCAGTCTTTCCTCAATCCTGGATATTGAAGTTTCCATGGCGGTATTGTCATCCAAATTTGCCATGACCTTTGATAAGGACGCAGCCTGCATGAAACTTGATCCGGATGCAGAGAATTTTTCCCATTGCATGAGAAATGATATCCTGGAGGAAAACGCCGACGACGCCTTTATTGAATCCTATCGGGAAAGCATTCTCATGGCCCGCAATGCAGGAATTCCGCTGAAAAAAAGAACCCTGTCGGCCGATGATCTGATTGCTGAAAAAAAATGGAGGGCCATTGCCACCTCCGGATATATTCTTCCGGATCCCTATTCCGGTCATCCCGGTGTCAGTCAGGTTTCGGAAAACACGTTTTCAGTGACGGTCCGGATGAGTTCGGAAACGGCCGATAAAAAAATCACCTTTGCCTTAAGACTTATAGAAACCCTTGACGAGAGCAAGCTTATTTTCAGTCCTCTGCTGAATCGGTTTTTGAAGGGAGAGGCCTTTAAAACCAGGGCCGTAAAAATATCAGACTCCGGCCGAATCCGAAATGAACTCCAAACCCTTTGCGCAGACGCTCTGGAATATTTCGGAAACAAGGTTTTCCTGGAATTTGATAAAATACCCAAGGCCACCATTTCCGAGGAAGAGCAAAAAATGCTGAAGGAAATCCTTTTATGGTATAAAGCAAATTATCCCATCTGGTTTGAATGGCTCGAGCTCAAATAAATACTGGAGAAAAACCATGAGCAGTTTTAAAGTGAATTTCCCCGACAACAAAAAAGTGGATGTCGTTTTTGAAAATTTTAAGATTAAAACCGATCAGTCCGTGAAAAACGGGGGGGATGAAACCGCACCCGAGCCCTTTACGCTTTTTTTGTCTTCCCTGGCGGCCTGCGCCGGGATCTATGCAAAATCCTTCTGTGACACAAGAAACCTTTCAACCGAAAATATGAAGCTTTTCCTGGATGTTTCGTTTAAAAAAGGTCAGGTTCATATGGAAGAAATCAGTATCCGCCTCCATGTTGATTCAAACTTTCCTGAAAAATATATCAAACCGATTATTAAGGCCATGGAAGGCTGCGCCGTTAAAAACCAGCTTCACCCGGACATCCGGACAGATACATCGGTTATCTATCCGGATCAGGGTTAATCCCTGGGAGATTCGGCCCGGAATGGGTTCTATGCCCTATCTATACCTGTTTCCTTAAGAAACTGTCCAGGGCTTCGATAAGAATATTGGACAGGGTTGTGTTTTTCTCGGCGGCAAGTTTCTGAACTCTTTCTATCATGGCACACGGAAGCTCGATGGTCATGCTCTCCGTCAGGTCGGTACATTCGTTTTGGGTGATTTCATTTTCCATTATTTTATCATTACCTGAATGGGGTTACAATACGGCAGTGTCTTAACTCGGCAGTATCAAATGGTTTTTATGTTCTTTTCTTTGTTAATCCTCTGGATGCTGATGACGGCATGTTCTTTTACATTTGAAATATGCTGTTTCAAAATCTTTACCGCACCGTCAAGATCGGAACCGGCAATACAGTCATATAGTTCTCTATGCTCTGAATCAACAGTTTCCATGGGGGTCACAAAGAGAATATTCCCCCGGTATTTGAGATATAAAAGATCAAAAAGAGATTTCAAGGTATTGATCTGAATGGTGCATCCTGAAAGCTCCGCAAGCACAAGGTGAAATTCCATATCCTTTAGCAGGCGCTCTTTTAGATAGATATCCCTGACAGCGGCAAGATGGTTGTCCAAGGCTTTCTTCAATGTCCTGAGACCTTTTTGTCCGATATTCGACAGGGTCTTTTGTAAAAGCGAGGTTTCAATCAATTCCCGGAAATCATAAATTTCAACGATTTCTTTAAGACTGATATTTTCAGTATAGTATCCGCGGTTGGGTTCATGCCGGACAAGCCCTTGAAATTCCAGCCGCTTCAAGGCCTGAATAACCGGCGTGGTGCTCATGCCCAGGCGCTCGGCAAGATCCCCGTATGAAATCTTCTGTCCGGGGATGATTTCATTTAAAAAAAACATCCGGCGGATACCCATATAGGCCTCCTGAGTATAATCATCCGAACTTTTCTTTTTTTCTCTGGGATTCCGGCTCATGAACAGAATGAATATACCAAGGAGGTCATAAAATCAAGACGAAACCTCCTTTTTTAAATTGACAATCTGGTGCCAAATGCTCACTATCATAAATATTTTTCCTGCTACAGGACCGGACACTTATCAGGACAGGGGTATGAAAAACAGAAAAAAAAAAGTTTCTTCCGGAATAGCCGGACTGGACCGGATGCTCAACGGTCTTTTCATCGGCGACAATGTGGTGTGGTATGATGATGCCGGAAACCTTGCCGCTGACTTTTCCATGAAATTCATCAGACAATCCCAGAAACAGAACCGGTCCATTATTTATGTTTCCTTTGACCGCTCCCCCAGGAACCTGATTGAAAAACTCGGACCCCTGGCTGAAAACCAGGACCTTATTATCCTGGACTGTTTTACAAACGGCAAGGGAGACAAATCTGAGATTTTTAATAAATTCTATGAAAAAGACGGGGCTCAATGGCCCTATAAAGTCATTAAGGTCACCCAGCCAGGGTCTTCCCAGGCAGTCTCTGAAACCATTCTGGGTCTTCACAAAACATTGACCCATGATGTCCGGTTTGTGTTTGAAAGCCTCACCGGCATGGCAGATTTATGGGGGGGAGAAGATCATATTTCAAAATTCTATTCCCATACCTGCCCCCAGCTTTATGAACTGGATACCATTGCTTACTGGATGATTGAAAAGGATGCCCATTCCGGAAAATTGAAAGCCCATATCAACCAGATCGCCCAGGTGGTGGTGGACCTTTCCATGAAGCAGGGAAAAAAAAGAATCAAAGTTCTGAAAGCGGAAAACCGATCCCCCGCAACCCTTGGAAACTTTTTTAATTATACGGATACCGGCGTCGATATCCTGATTGAGGGGGAAAAACCCAGGAGTATCCATGCAGACATAGGCTCTGTTGTTAAACATTACCGAAAGCGCCAGGGCATGTCCCAAAAAGAATTATCAGAACGGATCGGGGTGACATCCAGCAATATCTCCCAGATTGAAAGCAATCTGATTTTTCCTTCCATACCGGCCTTGTATAAACTTGCCGAACATCTTTCCGTTGATGTGGGATCCTTTTTCCTGGAGAAAAACACCCTTGAAAAAATTGTTTATCGAGCCGGTGACGGAGTTAGAATCAATCTTGCGACCCTTGATAAAAAAAATCTGGATATTTTTCAGCTCACTCCCTTGGATATGAAGGGAAAGGCAGACCTTTTCAGGATCACCCTTTTCCCCGGGAAAAAGCTGCCCTCCCATTTTTTTCCCTTCAAAGGAGAGGAAGCCGGACATCTGCTGTCCGGGAAGGTTGATATGGTCTACAAAGATCAGACCTACTCACTTGAACCGGGGGATACGGTTTATCTGAATACCTCCAGTCCATCCATGTGGCAAAACCACGGGGAAGATGCGGCCATCCTGTTATGGATAAAAATCAAATAAACAGGGGGCCTTGAACACCAAAGCCCCCCGTGTCAAGCATCGCTTGAAATTATGAATTCAATATTTTTTTCGCGCTTTCATTATTGACATCCGTTACATGGGGAATGCCGGTTTCATGAGCTGTTTCACGGTTGCCTGAGAAAATTTCCTGGCGCGTGATCTGATCCAAAGAAAATTTTCTTGCCCCGGCCATCAACTGCTGAAGGCCACAACCCAGCTTATCCGCCAAGGTATAGAATCCAATGGCGCCGTAAGGAATATTTTTCATTTCATCCTTACCCAGTCTTTTTTCAAGATCGTGGTATCCTGCAAAAATTTCATCCACACTTTTTCCAAATTCAAGAACCGTCTTCGGCAATTCATTCCAGTTGCCGTTCACTGTAGCCCGGCGTTCAGGATAGACGGCGCCCTCAATATTGGCGCCCAGGAAACCGGGAATCATAATGGCCCTTCCCATGCAGACCAGTTTTGTATAGGGCGCGCCCAGGGCCAGGGCTTTAAAGATATGGTCCTCAAGGGCGAATCCGCCGGCAAAAGACATGTCTACCACGTTTTTCCCTTTTGCAGACAGAATGCTCGCATATTCATGGGCCTTTGAATGAAGATGGATGGACGGCACACCCCAGCTTTGCATCATATTCCAGGGGCTCATGCCGGTACCGCCGCCGGAGCCGTCAATGGTCAAAAGATCCAATTCCGCATCCGTGGCGAATTTAATGGCCATGGCCAGTTCTTCCATACCATAGGAACCGGTCTTCAGGGTCACCCTGTTAAAGCCGATCCCCCGGAGGTATTCCACCGTGTTCATGAAATCATCCCTGACCTTGCTGACCGTGTCCAGATTGGTTGCGCCCAAACGGCTATGGCGGGCAAAGGATTTGATGGCTCCCAGCTCAAACCCCTGCTGAACTTCAGGAAGGGTCGGATCAGGATCAACAACATATCCGCGCTCTTTAAGAAATTTTGCATATTCAATACTCTTGACCTGAATTTCCCCGCCGATATTCTTTGCGCCCTGGCCCCATTTCAGTTCAATGATGCATTTGTCGCCATATTTATCCACCACATACTCTGCCACCCCATTGCGTGTATCTTCCACATTGAGCTGGACAATGATGGCTCCGTAACCGTCAAAATACCGCAAATAGGTCTCGATACGGCGGTCCAATTCAGGAGCTTTGATGATTTTGCCTTTTTTGTCTTTCTGGGGGCTGATCTCGGAATTTCTGTCCACGCCCACGACATTTTCACCGATCACGACCGGGATACCCACCAAGGCCCCGCCGATGGCAAAGGAATTCCAGTATTTTTCCGCAATAAAAGTGGAGCCAAGAGCCCCGGTCATCAGCGGCATCTTGATCTTTGTTTTATTCTTTTTACCAAATGAGGTTTTAAGGCTGACATTCGGAAAAATGCAGTCATCCGGGTTATGGGTCATATCGTTGGTCAGCCCGGTTGATCCATAGGCATACCCCTGGATTCTCAAGGAATTATAGGAAACCCCGACATGGGTGGTATTGTTGGCGCCTGCGGTCACCAGCCCAAAACTCCGGGGATACAGCATCTTTCTTCCCACCATACTGGACTGCCAGGTTTCGCATTGTCCTTTACAGTCTGCCCGGCATAATGAGCAAAGGCTCGATTCGCATATATCTCCGCGGTTTTTGGTTCCCAGGGCATCATTTCCTTTTGAAAATCTCATTTCCATTTTCCGATCTCCTTTTTAAAATTCTTTGATTTCTTTGCTCCATTTCGCCTTTGAAATGATATGGGTGAAAATAAAAAAAGGCACCTTGCCCGGATAAAACCGGACAGACGCCTTTGTCTGTTTAATCATTTATTCTTACGCCATTGTAAAAATAAATTAAAATAACATGCCAGAATTATCCCGGACAAAATTTAATGTCAACTTAAATTTTAAAAAAAAATTACTTTATACTAAT
>CAZAHK010000155.1:0-9193 GCA_964484555.1 uncultured Desulfobacula sp. | reverse complement strand
AATGGTGATCAAATAAGTATTCTTCTAAACGGGATAGATCTGTATTCCAATTATGAATATACAGCTTCACCTGATTAATTTTACGATCTGTTTGAACTGATCCCCCTGTGCCGCCCGCATAAGTTCAAAAAATATCATTTCGAGGCTGGATGCCTCTCCGCTGGCTCTGGTTATCCTCTGGATGCCGATTTTCTTATTTTCTTTTGTCCGGGAAGATACACAATCGGTTATCACCTGAACCTTGCAGCCTTTTTGAATCAAATCATATCCGGTCTGAAAAACACAGATATGAGTCTCGATTCCCGTCAACAAAACCTGGCTTCGCCCGGTTTTTCCAAATTTGTCCATAAACAATGGTTCGCCACAGCATGAAAACGAAAATTTTTCTATGGGTGTATTGTCTGTCATGTATTGTGAGATTTCTTCAGATGTCGGTCCCAAATTCTTAGGTATCTGTTCCATCCAGATGATTGGCACACCAAGTATTTTCATGCCCTGAATCATGATCTGAAGGGATTTGAAAAGTTTGTCCTTTTCATACATCAGTTGAGCCAGTTGGCCTTGCACGTCAATCAAAAGCATAACGGTTTTATTGAGGCTAAACATCTTATTCTCCTTAGGATTTACAACCTGTTAAACATCATTTGCAATTTCAGCCCGTTTTTGTTAATTTGATCCCCATGAAAGATGAATCATTTTGGAACAGAATCCTTTCGTTTAATATCACAAAAAAAGAGAATATTTCAATTAGCATGATTATTGCTTCTTTTTTTACGAAAGGGACACCATAATAAGGAGTTACTCTATATGATTACATCTGTAAACAGCAATATTTCAGCCTTGCATGCCTTCTCAAAACAAATAGGGGTCAGTGCCGATAATGTGGCCAATGCCCTTTCCAATGATTTTAAAAAAAGCCGGGCCATCAATACCGAGGGTGAAAACGGGCAGGTTCAAACCACCATTACAAAAGTGAATACCCCGGGCCCCCTTGTGGAAGACCCCTTGAGCCCGACAGGGGAATTAAAGGAATTATCAAATACCGACATTGCAGAAGAAATGACGAATCAGATCATTGCATCCCAGGGATTTAAAGCAAATACCAAAATGATTAAAACCTATGAGGAAACCATGGGCTCTTTGATTGACATAATTGGATAAATTTATGACAAAAAATGTCTGTTGGTCCGTTTTTTTTGTTCTATCTCTGATTGTTTCCGGATGTGCCGGGCTTCAGGCGGGTTATGAAAAACCAACCGTGAGCATTACCTCCTTTGAGGCCATCCCTGCAGAGGGAATGGTTCCCAAATTTCAAATCGGGATTCATATCATTAACCCCAACCGCACCCCGCTTAAATTAAAAGGAATTTCCTACACGGTTTCTCTTGAAGGGCATCGTGTCATCACAGGAGTATCCAATCAGCTTCCTGAAATAGAGGCTTATGGTGAAGGAAATGTGATGCTTAATGCCTCCGTTGATCTCTTCAACAGTATCGGTTTTATGAGCGATCTTATCCGGAATCAGGGGAAGGAACAGATTTCTTACGATTTGGATACAAAATTGGATGCAGGCGCACTCTACCCTTTGATAAGGGTTTCGAAAAAAGGAAAACTCTCTTTAGCTCAGACTTCTAAATCACAGTAAATGAATCAAATAAAAATATATATCTTGTTGTGGATAATGGTATGGATGACTTTTTCATGCGCCACACACAAAAAGACCTCATTGGACCAACACATTCCACCGGAACAGACCCGACCGGATTCCCAGGATTCCCTTAAATCAAATCAAAGAAAAATCATTGCTCAATATGCCATCAACAGTTTAGGGCTGCCATACCAATGGGGAGGGCGTTCCCCTGAAACAGGCTTCGATTGCAGCGGTCTTGTTGTATACACCCATCAGATGGCCGATATCATCGTTCCCAGAACTGCAAGCGCCCAATATGAAAACGGCAGGATCATCACCATAAAAAATTTACAAATTGCCGATCTTGTCTTTTTTAAAGACATGAAAAACAATAAAAATTATCATGTCGGAATATATATGGGAGACGGCAGATTCATCCATGCCCCGGGGAGGGGCAGAACCATCACCTATGAATTTTTGAATACCCCGTATTTTTTGAACCGCTATATTGGTTCGAGAAGCTATCTTTGAGTTAGAAATCAGATCTGCTGTCTCAGGCTAAAATAACCTTCTTTTTCTAAACATATGATACCTGGTTTTTTCTGTTCAGGTAGGGCAACTCGGGATTTTCGGTGGTATCTCAGGTAAATTTTCGGACTTCTTTATACTATTGCCCTCTGCGTGACATCCTTAGAAGCCGATTTCCCCTTACCGGCAGATGGACCTGAATTAGCAATTGTGTTTTATTTCCCCATTAATTGTTTGGGCCTAATGGCCAGCCTGTTTTTAACCGTCTGTCCTGGAATGATTTTTCCGAGCGGATCAGCCAAACGCCCTTGCCGTGCAAACTGGCTTTAATGGCCGCAGTTGTTTAGGGCTTTAGTGGACGGCCAAAGATGAATCCGGTCAATCCACGGTTTTTTTCTGTGTCCACCGGCATCGGCTAATGGTGCTGGGATTTTGCCATGAGAAGAGGAAATGTGGTGCTGGTGGCGGCGCTATCTTATTTGACGCCCTTTTTCTCAACGCTTGTGAGCAGCTTTTATTTGGGAGTTGATCCCAAAAATACCATCTGGATCGGTTGCACCTTGATTATCCTGGGTTCATTCCTGAGCTGGAAATCCATATCAGACCGTTAATCGATATGGGAGATCATCTAAAGGGGAAACATTTGTCTTGTCTTTTCATCCACCGGGAAAAGAGATTCTATTCTGAGTTCCTGGGTTGTTTGGTCCATTGGTGTTGCAAGAGTCGTAATTGTAGTAAAAAAGCATGCCTCCACTGAATCTTTTTCCAGTGTCAAACTCATGAAGGGGAAATTATTATCAATCTGGAAATGAACGGGAGTCTTTGGGGTTCCCAACTTTGAAATATCCTCATACAATTCAATGAGTTCTTCATTTTGAGTTGAAATCATCTCGTCCCACAGCCTGCCAAGCATAAATTGTTCTATCACAGGCCAGTCTTTAATATATTGGCGCAAACCATCGACTGCAAAAGTGAGCCGATACACATTATCGTATTTCCGTAATGCCGTTTCTCCAATAAAAAAGTTGATAATCCGGTTAAATCCGGAATTGGTCATAAGAATTTTATAGGCTGCATTGATGACTAAAGCAGGGTATGGTTCATGATTTTTTATAATTTGCTTCAACGCCTGTCGGACAATTTCCATCTTTTGTCCGTCAAACGGTTCTTGGCCGAATTCAGCGGCATAGCCTGCGGCTTTTAATAGTGAATTTTGATGTCTAAGCGTCAACTTCAAGGAATGCGCTAATTTTAAAACCAAGGCACGGCTTGGCTGAGACCGGCCTGTTTCTACGAAACTCAAATGCCTGGAGGAAATCCCGGTATCCAATGCCAAATCCATCTGGCTGATTCTTTTAAGGTGTCGCCAAAACCGCAGGATATCACCTACGGATTCATTCATCTTTTTTTCAATATTCTGCATTGATTTTACCTGTCAGGTAATGGACGGTTTTACCGTTGATGCTATAATACTCTAAAAAATAACTCAATCGTTTTAAGGGTTAATATGAAAAACAGGTTTGTTTATTATATGGGAGAAAAAGAATGAATGCTTTTCGATTTTTTTTGGTGATTATGACTATCGGTATCCTTAGCATCACGGCCGTTGTTGGTTTCAATCATGGCTGGAACCTGCTGCCGATTTTTTTTGGGGATATTGTATCCTTGACGTGGCCGGGCCAGTTCAATTTTGATTTTTTGTGTTTCCTCCTGTTATCGGGCCTATGGCTCTCCTGGCGGCATCATTTTTCTTACGGTGGCCTTTTATTGGGCTTGGCCGGCATTTTTGGCGGCATCATGCTGCTGGCGCCATATCTCTTATTTGCAAGCTATAAAGCAGGCGGCGACATTAAAATAATACTCCTCGGAGAGCTACGGGCAAACAAATGAATTATTATAAGACCAAGATTTCTTCGGAAATGGATTCCGGTTTATAATCCGCCGAAGCCTTCATCCTCCATCTCAATGGCGGCCGGGCAGCCCTGGGCAATGGCATCCATTTTTCCCAGGGTGGCGTAAAGCTCGGTCTGGATAAAAAATTCAGCGGTTTTAATCTGGCCGTTATAAAAGGACTGGTCTTTGGGATTGCATCCCTTTGTCAGTTTTTGAGAGGAGACAAGGGCCCGCCAGAGCAGCATCCAGGCCATGATGACATCCCCTGTCACATGGAGAAAGGGCAGGGAATGGGCAAAGGCGGTTTTAAATTCCGGGGAAAGGGCCTTTTTGCCGATGATCTGGGTGATATCCGTCAGGCGGTTCACGGCTGTATCCAGTTTATCCGCCAGGGGGGCAAGGGTTTTGATTTCCTTTGCCCGGGCCGTGGTTTGGCTGATCTCACTGATGAGTTTTGCAAAGGCGGCTCCTTTTTCGGCCCCGATTTTACGGGCCAGGAAATCCATGGCCTGGATGCCGGAAGTTCCTTCATAAATGGGGGTGATTCTGCAATCCCGGGCATACTGCTCCACCGGGTAATCCCTTGTGTATCCAGCGCCGCCGAAGACCTGGATGGCCTGGTTGCAGACCTCATACCCCATGACGGCCATGTATTCCTTGACGATGGGGGTTAAAAGGCTGAAAAAGGCTTCGTTTAAGGCTTCGCCCTTGTGGCCCATGCCCAGTTGTTCTCCAGCCAGGGCCGTATAATAAAAGAAACTTCTCATGCCGGAAACATAGGCTTTCATGCGCAGCAGGTTCCGGCGGACATCCGGGTGTTTGATGATGGCCACGGACTTTGCCCCGCGGTCGGCAAAATCGGCCAGATCCCTGCCCTGGATCCTCTCCCTGGCATAATTAAGGGCCTCAAGATAGGCAGCGCTTGCATAGGCCAGGCCCTGGAGGCCGGTGTTGAGCCGGGCGTCATTCATCATATGGAACATGACTTTCATTCCCTTGCGCTCTTCTCCCAGAAGATAGCCCAGGCATTCCCCTTTGGCGCCCAGGGTCATGGAACAGGTGGCGCTGCCGTGGATCCCGTGTTTTTCTTCCACCCCGGCGCAGACAATATCGTTTCTTTGGCCCAGGCTGCCGTCGGGGTTGAGCAGGTATTTGGGAACCAGGAAAATGGATATGCCGGTGGTGCCGGGGGGATCGCCTTCAATGCGGGCCAGGACCGGGTGGATGATGTTTTCGGCCAGGTTGTGCTCACCGTTGGTGATAAATATTTTATTGCCGGTCAAAGAATAGGTGCCGTCCGGGTTTCTGCGGGCGCTGGTGGTCAGAGCGCCGACGTCGGAACCGGCATCGGACTCGGTCAGGAGCATGGTGCCGCCCCATTCCGATGAGGTCAGTTTTTCAACATAGGTCTTTTTTTGTTCGGGTGTGCCGAATATCTGGATCATGATGGCCGTGCCGTTGCCCATGGTGGAATAGCAGTTGAGGGCCCAGTTGGCGGCCATGAAATATTCCATGACGGCGATGCCGACGGCCCTGGGTGCGCCCTGCCCTCCCATTTCCGGGGGCATGATGAGATTGGGCCATTCTCCTTCCTTTAATAATTCAAAGGGCCGGTGGAAACATTCGGGAACCCGGACAACGCCGTTTTCAAGAACCACACCTTCCTCATCTCCGGGTTTGAGGGTGGGAAGAATTTCCTTGACGGCCAGGGTCCGGGCTTCTTTCAGGATCAGGTCGCAGGTTTTTTTATTGAATTCCTGGTACCGCTTTTCTTCCAATATTTTTTCCACATCCATCTGTTCCCAGAGGACAAATTCAAGATCCCTTCTGTCTGCAAGTTGTTGAGCCATTTTCTTAACCTTCTCCTTATGTTTTCATGATATTGATAGGGGTTGAATATTTCTATACGTCGGAATCCTCCCGGATGCCACATATTTTTTTGGCCAGGGCCTGTTTTTTCCTGATGTCGGACTGGCGGGCGATCATGATCCGCTGGGCCTGGGGAGAGCCTGCGCCGTGCATGGATTCCGTCAGATAGCCCACGGCGGCGGTGCCCAGGCAGATGTTTTCAATGAGCCGCAGAATCCGCCTGCGGTCCCGAGTGGAAACGGAGGCCTTTCCTTTAAAATATTTGTTCAGCCAGGCCCCGACTTCAGGGGAATTGAAATCCTCGTCCGAGGGCAGGGTCACCATGAGTCCGCCGGCAATGTCCTGGGCCAGCCGGGCGATCTCAAAGGGCAGCCGGGTGACGTTCTGCTTGCAGACATTGGCCAGGAGGGTATTGACCAGAAAAGTACCGCTGGGCTGTTTTTCTCCTTTGCAGGCGCAGGCTACGGAACCTGCATACAGGGTCTCGTTCAGATGAGTCATTTCAATGATCTTGTCCTTGATATGGGAGGCTTTGGCCACCCCGTTGAATTCGGCAATGGTCTGGGCCGCGCCGATGAGGACATCGCCCACGCCGGATTTGCAGGCATAGCTCTGGCGGTGGTAGGAGGCGAACTGCTCCACGAGCCGGCCGGCAAATTCATATTCCTTATACATGAAGACCCGGTCCCAGGGGACAAAGACATTGTCAAAGATCACCAGGGCCTCGTGGCCGCCGAAAAATGAATTTCCGCAATCGATCCGCCCTTTTTCCAGTTTCCGGGTATCGCAGGACTGGCGGCCCATGATATAGAGGATGCCCTCGGTATCGCTGGGCAGGGCAAAGGAAACGGCAAAATCCTGATCTGCTTCCCGCATGGACACCGTGGGCATGACAATGATCTCATGGGAATTGACGGCCCCGGTCTGGTGGGCCTTGGCTCCCCGGACCACAATCCCGTTTTCATCCTCTTTGACCACATGGAGATACATGTCCCTGTCCGGCTGCTGGTGCGGGGCAAGGGACCGGTCGCCCTTGGGATCGGTCATGGCCCCGTCACAGGTCAGGTCCTTTTCCTGGACATATTCCAGGTATTTGAGAAACCGCTTGTGGTATGAGGTGCCGTATTGAGCATCGATATCAAAGGTGGTGATGGACAGGGCATTGAGGGCATCCATGCCCACGCAACGCTGGAAGCAGGCCCCGGTCATGGAGCCCATGAGGCGGCCCATGTCCGTCTTTTTTACCAGGTCTTCGGTGCTCTGGTGGATATGGCAGAACCGGTTGATGGTTTTCCCGGTAAGATGGGAAACGGCCGTCATGATATCCTTATAATCGGAATGATGGGCCAGGCCATAGGTCAGGGCCACGGCATTCATGGAGGGCCGGATGATGGGATCATCCACCACGTTTTCAATGCGTTTGCCGAACATGTATACTTTCAGGTTCAGTTTTCTCAAGCTTGCTTCATATTCTTTTGCCGTCATCATGGCTGATATTCTTTTCCTTATGGGATTTCCGGTAAGAAAAACCACCTCCTGATCTTGATCAGGCAATCTTATTTATCTCAAAAAAAAATCAACATATCAATTTTTAATCCATATATAAATACCGATAAATTTTATCTTGTCCATATTTAAGATGCTCAGACGAAAAGATTAGGGGTTCTCCTATAAAAGGGTTGACAAATAAGGCTCTTCAAGTATACTGGGGTTCCATTAAATCGATGCGGAAGTACGCGGCTCACTGGTGGGGCCCTCGGACTTCAAATCCGATGTGGGGCGCTAACACCGTCCCGGGTGGGTTCGATTCCCATGTACTTCCGCCAATTTTTTATGTTTTGGTAACCATGACCTGCGAAGCCCAATTCATAACCTTTATCATCCTTGCAACCCTAATCGGCAGCTATCTTGTCCAAGGTCTTGCAGACCTGCTGAATCTCAGAAACCTGAACGCCCCCCTTCCCCGGGAATTTCGAAGCACCTATGATTCAAAAAAATATGCAGATTCCCAGAACTACCTGAAAGCCACCACACGCTTCGGATTCCTCACATCCAGTGTCCATCTTGTAATTCTCCTGGTCTTCTGGTTTTCGGGCGGGTTTCCTTATATTGACGGCATTGTCCGGTCCCTGGGGCTTCCCTCGATTCTCCCGGGCCTTGTCTATATCGGAATCCTGCTGGGGTTGAAGCTCCTGATCTCCCTGCCCTTTAATATTTATTCCACCTTTGCAATCGAGGAAAAGTTCGGGTTCAACAAAACAACGCCAAGGCTTTTTATCCTGGATCTCTTAAAATCCATCCTTCTTTCCTCAATTCTTGGCGGTATTCTCCTGTCCCTGGTTCTCGTGTTCCTGGAATTCACCGGGCCCTATGCATGGATTCTATGCTGGATTTCCGGCATTATTTTTCTCCTTATTGTCCAATATATCGTGCCCGTACTTATCCTGCCCTTGTTCAACACCTTTTCACCCCTGGAAAACGGGCCTTTAAAGGAAGCCATCACCCGGTATGCCGATTCCATCCAATTTTCGATTTCCAATATTTTGGTCATGGACGGGTCCAAACGAAGCAATAAGTCCAATGCATTTTTTACGGGCTTCGGCAAAAACAAACGGATTGTCCTTTTTGACACCCTGATCAAAGAACAGACAACGGAGGAGCTGGTGGCGGTTCTTGCCCACGAAATGGGACATTTTAAAAAGAGGCATATTATTAAGCGGATGGTGTTGGGAATTCTTCAGATGGGGCTTATCTTTTACCTTCTCTCCGTGGCCCTATCCCACGAAGGCTTATTTCAGGCTTTCTTTATGGAAAATCCTTCCGTTTACGCCGGGCTTGTCTTTTTCGGAATGCTGTATGCGCCTGTCGATCTTTTTCTTTCAATGCTGCTTCAGATCTCTTCCAGAAAAGATGAATATGAAGCGGACCGGTTCGCCAGGGAAACGCTCAAAGACGGCGGGCCATTAATCAGCGCCTTAAAAAAGCTGTCGGTCCACAATCTTTCAAACCTGACCCCCCATCCCTTTTATGTTTTTTTAAATTATTCCCACCCGCCCCTTTGCGAGAGAATCGCGGCATTAAAAGCCCTTTGATCCTTCCCTCATAAACCGGTCAAACAGGGACCAGAATTCTTCCCTGATCCGGGGCGTTTCAAACATCAGTTCATGGAAGGCCCCTTCAATGAGATGGAATTCACCATGAACCAGGTTTCGGCTTAGTTTTTCCTGGGCGGCTAATGATACAACCTCATCGTTTTGAGCGCCCAGGATAAGA
>CAZAHK010000154.1:0-9200 GCA_964484555.1 uncultured Desulfobacula sp. | reverse complement strand
GGGCCGTGGGCCATATCCAGGCCCGGATCAGGGAAGCTTCAAAAATGGGATTTTCCCGGTGCCTGGTTCCCGGCAGCACGGTGAAGCAGCTTTCAAAGATCAAAGGAATGACTTTTGAAAGCATCCGTTATCTGAAAGATGCCATGGACGTATTGTTCTAACGGCAGGGATAAACATGAAAAACAATCCGAAAAACCAGTGGGAAGATCATCTGACCCGGCGCGCCCGGACGGAAAATTATCCGGCCCGCTCTGTGTATAAGCTTGAGGAGATCCAGAATAAATTCAAGGTCATGAAGAAAAATGACCAGGTGCTGGATCTGGGTTGCGCTCCCGGTTCCTGGCTCTTGTACGCGGCCAAAACGGTGGGGGCCGGGGGCCGGGTCCTGGGCATGGATTTGAGCCTGGTAGAAATCGGTTTGCCGGAAAATGTGACGGTTGTGCAGGAGAATGTACTGAATCTTGAAAATTCGGCGCTTGTGGATGAAAACACCCGTTTCAATGTTGTCTTGAGCGATATGGCCCCGTCAACCAGCGGAAGAAAGGATGTGGATGCCATAAAATCCTATGAGCTTTGCTGCATGGCCCTGACGGTTGCGGAAAAATATCTCGGGCCGGGTGGCCATTTTGTATGCAAAATTTTCCAGGGAAATGAGTTCACGGAATTTGAGAAAAAGGTCAGATCGAAATTTAAAGAAAGTAAAATATTTAAACCCGATAGTTGCAGAAAACAAAGCAAAGAAATATATATAATAGCAAAATTTAAGAATTAACTGAGGAGGATTCATGTCAGGACATAGCAAATGGTCGACCATAAAACATAAAAAAGGCGCTGCCGACGCCAAGCGGGGTAAGATCTTTACCAAACTGATCAAGGAGATTACCGTGGCGGCCCGCATGGGCGGCGGTGATCCTGAAGCCAATTCAAGACTCAGGCACGCCCTGATCAATGCCAGGGCCCAGAATATGCCCAAGGACACTTTTGAAAGAGCCATCAAAAAAGGAACCGGCGATCTTGAGGGGGTCAATTATGAAGAGATGGTGTATGAAGGATATGGGCCCGGCGGGGTGGCGGTTCTGGTGGAATGCTTGACGGACAATCGAAACAGGACCATCGCAGATGTCCGCCATGCCTTTGGCAAGGCCGGGGGGAATGTGGGGACCAGCGGATGCGTGGCCTGGATGTTTGATAAAAAAGGCCTGATCACCATCGATAAAAAGGATGCCACAGAGGAAACCCTGATGGAGGTGGCTCTGGAAGCAGGCGCCGAAGATATTAAGGATGAAGATGACTGCTTTGACATCATCATGGATCCGGCAGACTTTGATACGGTCAAAGAGGCCATTGATGCGGCCAATATCAAATTTGAAGCAGCGGAAATCACCATGATTCCCCAGACCCTGACCGAGTTGAAAGGGGATGAAGCAGCGCAGATGATCAAATTTATGGATGTTCTGGATGATCTGGATGATGTCCAGAAATTTTATTCCAATGCCGATATCTCGGATGAAACGCTGGATGCCATGTCCTAACAGAACCCGTTACAGGATAAATAAACGACAGGGGCTTTGATACGGTCAAATGCCCCTGTTTGATTTCGTTCATTTTGTTAAAGTTCAATCATTCTTTGAACAGATCCCCAGGCTTTTTTGCGGATATCCTCGGCAACGGTGATCCGGCCGGAAAGGGTTTCAAGACTTTCAAAAATTTTCTCCAGGGTGATTTTTTTCATATCCGGGCATAGCATTTTTTCCGATGCAGGATAAAATCTTTTATCCGGATAGGCTTTTGAAATGGGGTAGAGAAGCCCGTTTTCCGTTCCCAGGATAAATTCGGTATGGGCCGATTCCCCTGCAAATTTGATCATGCCGGAGGTGGATTGGATTTCATCGGCCAGGGCCAGTACCTCGGGCGGGCATTCCGGGTGAGCAATGAAAAGCGCTTCTGGGTGATTGCCCTTGGCTTTGATCACATCCTGCGCCGTCAAGGTATTGTGAAAGGGGCAGAAGCCTTCCCAGAGATGGATTTTTTTGGATGTCCGGGAAGCGGCATAGAGGGCCAGGTTTCTATCCGGTGTCATCAGGAGTTCATTTGCATCTATGCTTTCAACCACCTTGATCACATTGGCGGAGGTGCAGCAGATATCGGATTCCGCTTTGACTGCGGCGGATGAATTCACATAGGTGACCACCGGGATATGGCCGAGGGCCTTTTTCTTTGCTTTGAGCGATTCGGGGTCTATCATATCGGCCATGGGGCATCCGGCATCGGTGGCCGGCAGAAGGACGGTTTTGTCCGGTGAAAGGATGACGGCGGTTTCCGCCATAAAATGAACCCCGCAGAACACAATGATATCGGCCGTGGTTTGGGAGGCCTTGATGCTCAGCTCCAGGGAATCTCCGCAAAGATCGGCAATGTCCTGGATTTCCGGGGGTTGATAATTATGGGCAAGGATGACGGCATTTCTTTTTTTTGCAAGCGCTTTGATTTTATCTTTCATGATGCACCTTCTGGTCAAGGTTATTCTAAGTCAACCACATTGGCGCCTTTGGGCACGGTAAATTCAAACCTGGAAGGGTCAATGGATGTGAACCGGATATCATTGAATTCAAACAGGGTGGTATCTCCGTAGGCATTCCGGGTGACAATCCGGGTGATGTCGCTGGTTTTTTTGGAAACCCGGATCACAATGAGAGAGATGTCCGGGGTTTCATTTTTGGCTGCCAGGTCAAGCTCGGTATACTCATCGGTGATGTCTTTTATCGTAATGATATAATTTTTTCTGACCAGGGCGATATCCGATAAAAAAGCCCCTCCGGCTCCGGCTTTGAAAAAGGATTCCGCCGATCCCTGCATGACCTGATTTTCCTCGGGCCGGTAAATCCACAGGGATTTGCCGTTGGTAATGATTTCATGCTGCTCCGGCTCCAGGTATTCCCATTTCATTTTCCCGGGATGGCTGAAGGATGCTTTGCCGGATGCCTTTTCCGTTATATCCAGGGCCTCCAGCTTTGAGATCTGGTAAAATGAAGCCTCAAAGCTTTTTCCGGCATATTTTTTTTCAATGGCGGATAAGACAGCCTCTTGGGCGTTATCAGGCTCCACTGCAGCAGCAATGCCGAAAAAAAGGCCGGCGATGAGAAGAACAGCCGCTGATATCCCTAATATCCTTTTGTATGATGATTTCAACCGAACTCCTTTATCTGCCTTTATTCAAGCAGCTTTTTAATGTCTTTTCTCTTGTCATCCGCATAAATTCTGCGAAGTTTTGGTTTTTCAATCTTTCCGGTGGGGTTCCGGGGAACATCTCCGAAATAGATCTTTCTCAGTTGTTTGTAGCGGGGAAGCTCCTGCTGGAACTTAAGGATATCGCTTTCACAGAGAATGCAGCCCGGCTTGACACTGATGATGCCTGCCGGGATTTCACCCAGCCGGTCATCCGGGATGCCGATGACGGCAATATCTTTTATTTTACTGTTTCTCAGAAAAAAAGTTTCAATTTCAACCGGGTAGATATTTTCCCCGCCGTAGATGATCATGTCTTTTTTCCGGTCCACCAGCCAGATAAATCCATCCTTGTCATACCGGGCAATATCCCCGGTTTTCAGCCATCCCTCCTTGAGGGTCTGGGCCGTGGCCTCGGGATTCCTATAATATTCTTTCATCACGCCGGGCCCTTTGATGATGAGTTCACCGGACTCATTGCCAAACAGCAGCTCACCGTCTTTGTCCACGATTTTGGCTTCCCAGTCAAATCCGGGCAGGCCGATGGGACCGACCCGGTGGGCGTTTTTCGTCCCCAGATGAATGCATCCCGGCCCTGTGGATTCGGTGAGGCCGTAATTGGTATCATAACCCTGATGGGGAAAATAGTTTCTCCAGTGTTCGATGAGGCTGGGCGGGACCGGCTGGGCACCGGCATGCATGAGGCGCCATTGGGACAGGGTAAATTTTGAGAGGTCGATGTCCTTATTTTCAACGGCAATGATGATGTCATGGATCCAGGGAACCAGGAGCCAGACAATGGTGCATCCTTCCTCCGACACGGCTTCAATGATCCACCGGGGGCTTACGCCTTTTAAGAGAACTCCTTTGCCGCCCACCAGGAAACTGCCCATCCAGTGCATTTTGGCTCCGGTGTGGTACAGGGGCGGGATACAGAGAAAGACATCGTCTATGGTCTGGTTGTGGTGGGCATGTTCCACATAACAGGCGTGTTCAAGATTTCTATGGGTTAAGAGGACAGCCTTGGGAGATCCGGTGGTTCCGCTGGTGAAATACAGGGCCGCGTCATCATCGATGGAGAGTTCCACCTTTGGGGGAAGCTCTCCGGATCCGGGTTCGATAAAGGATTCGTATTGAACAGCCCAGCCCGGCCGGGAGGATGGCGGTCCGGTATAGATCCAGAGCCGGACATGGGTTTCCAGCGCTTCTTTAACCGCTTCGATCCGATCGATAAATTCCTCGCCAAAGATGAAGACTTTGGCTTCGGCCGTTTGGGTGCAGAGCAGGATTTTGTCGGATTCAAATCGGAAATTTAAAGGCACCACCCAGGCCCCGGTTGAAAGAATACCAAAATAAATGGGGAGCCATTCCAGGCAATTGGTCATCAACTGCACGATTTTATCGCCCTTTTTGATCCCGTATTGGTCAAGGCTGTCGGCAAGTTTATTGGATGCTCGAAAGAACTGCTCCCAGGTCATGGCCTTTCTGGTGTCAATGGCCGGAGCCCGCTCCACAAGTGCAATTCTGTCTTTATACATCCAGGCGTTCCGGGCCAAAATTTCCGTGATTATCATGGGCAGTCCTTAAGCTAAATAAAAAAATCCTGCCGTGAACTATAAATTACGACAGGATTATATTCAACAGGTTTTATAACCCTTTATTTATCTTTTTTGACCTCTTCAAAATCTGCATCCACCACATCATCATCCTGGGGAGAGGTTGATGCGCCTTGGCCCGGTCCAGCCTGGCCGCCATCCTGGGAAGCCTGCTGGTACATGACTTCCGCCAGTTTATGGGAGGCCTGGGACAGGGCTTCGATTTTCTGTTTGAGTTCGTCCACATTGTCGGAATCCTTGGCTTTCTTCAGGTCTTCAACCGCAGATTCAATGGTTTTCCGAGTGGCCTCATCCACTTTAGAACCATGTTCTTTCAAGGTCTTCTGAGTCTGATCAATGAGGGCTTCGGCACTGTTTTTGGTATCCACCAGCTCTCTTTTCTTTTTGTCTTCGTCGGCATGAAGTTCCGCATCTTTCACCATTTTATTGATTTCATCTTCGGAAAGACCGCTGGCAGCCGTGATGCGGATGGACTGCTGTTTCGCCGTGGCCTTATCCTTTGCCGCAACATGAACAATACCGTTGGCGTCAATGTCAAAGGTGACTTCGATCTGGGGGACTCCCCGGGGCGCCGGCGGAATATCGGCCAGTTCAAACTGTCCGAGGGTTTTGTTATCTGCCGCCATTTGCCTTTCGCCCTGAAGCACATGAATGGAGACAGCCGGCTGGTTGTCGGCGGCCGTTGAAAACACCTGGCTTTTTTTGGTCGGAATGGTTGTGTTCTTCTCTATGAGCCGGGTCATGACGCCGCCAAGGGTCTCAATTCCCAGGGACAGGGGGGTGACATCCAAAAGAAGGACATCATTGACGTCTCCCTGGAGAACACCGGCCTGCACAGCCGCGCCCATGGCAACAACTTCATCCGGATTGACGCCCTTGTGGGGTTTTTTCCCGAATATTTTTTCAACCCGTTCCTGAACAGCGGGCATACGGGTCATACCGCCCACCAGGACGACTTCATCCACTCCGGCGGGTCCCAGGTTCGCTTCTTTCAATGCATCCCGGCAGGGCTTTTCCAGTTTATCCAGGAGATCTGCAACCAGGGATTCGAGTTTGGCCCGGGTCAGTTTGACATCAAGGTGTTTGGGGCCCGAGGCATCGGCCGTGATAAAGGGCAGATTGATGCTGGTTTCCGTAGATGTGGAAAGTTCCATTTTAGCCTTTTCAGCCGCTTCCTTGAGGCGTTGAAGGGCCATCTTGTCGGACCGGATATTAATTCCCGTATCTTTTCTGAATTCATCGGCAATATAATTGATAATTCTCAGGTCAAAATCTTCTCCGCCCAGGTGGGTGTCTCCTGAGGTTGATTTAACTTCAAATACGCCGTCACCGATTTCAAGGACGGAGACGTCAAAGGTGCCGCCGCCAAGGTCAAATACGGCTATTTTTTCTTCCTTTTTTTTGTCCAGACCATAGGCGAGAGAGGCCGCAGTGGGCTCATTGATGATTCTTTTGACTTCAAGACCGGCAATTTTACCGGCATCTTTGGTGGCCTGCCGCTGACTGTCGTTAAAATAGGCTGGAACCGTAATGACGGCTTCCTTTACCTCTTCACCCAGGTAGTCCTCTGCTGTCTTTTTAATATTGGACAGGATAAAGGAAGAAATCTCGGCAGGGCTGTATTGCTTTCCCCTGAGATTGATCCGGGTATCGCCGTTGGATGCGGGTTCGATTTTATAGGGCAGGTTCGGGATATCGGTCTGTATTTCATTGGAATTAAATTTACGGCCGATCAACCGCTTAACGCCGAATACCGTATTTTCAGGGTTGGTGATGGCCTGGCGCTTGGCGATCTGACCGACAATCCGTTCCCCGGCCTCCGTGATGGCAACAATGGATGGGGTGGTTCTTCCACCTTCGGCATTGGTAATGATTTTTACCTCCCCGCCGGCTTCCATAACGGCTACGCATGAATTGGTTGTTCCTAAATCTATTCCGATTATTTTACCCATAATTTACCCTCCAAGATATCTTTAATTTTCTATGGTTTTTCCATTTTCTATTCTTTTTGAGACAACAACCATGGCCGGCCTGATGAGTCTGTCATGAAGAAGGTAGCCATTCTGAAGTACTGCCGTAACAGTGTTTTCGGGACATTCATCTGTTTCCTGCCGGGTGACGGCCTGGTGAAAATTCGGATCAAAGGGTTCATTCCCGGCTTTAATCATCTTGACACTGAACATTTCAAGCAGTTTGAGAATGTCCTTATGAGTGAGCTTGACGCCTTCCAGCAAGTTCGTCCCTTCGCCTGAATTTGTTTCTGCAGACGCAATGGCTCTTTCAAGGTTATCCACCACCGGCAGGATCTGCCGGAAAATGGTTTCATTGGCAAATTTTTTAAATTCATCAATTTCACGCTGCTTTCTTTTTTTATAATTTTCGAATTCAGCAGACAGCCTTAACAATCGATCCTTTTCAGAAGCAAGTTGTTCTTTCAGGGTGCCGACCTCATCTATTTCATTTTTTTCAACCTTGTCTGCCATATCCATTTCGGCTTTATCGCCAGCGTTAAGTTCTTCGGACGATTTTTTGGGGGAATCCTTAATTTTTCGATCTTCTTTCTTTTTTTTATCTTCTTTTGCCAATTTCCTCTCCTGGTCCACGTTTCCTTTAGTTCAACAAGAGTGATAATTATATGGTATAACAAATTATGGGAGAAAAGTAAGTCTGTTTGAAAGCATGTCAAGACATAAAAGAAAAGGGTCTTAAAGAAAAGATCCGGCCGGCAGAAGGGTTGCGGAAAATTGCGTGACCGGGATCGATCCACGACACAGAAGAAATCACTTATCGCTGCTTCCTTCCGGACCTGACGAGGTTCATGGCCTTCTGTTACGAGGCGACCGATCAGAATAACCCGCTTCCGGTCTGCACAGCCGGAAGTGGTATATATAACCGGATCACTTCTTTTTTTCAAGCCTATTTATTCTTATCCGTTGGACTGCATATTGAAAATATGGGTTGAACAAGTTTTAATTTTTGGTATAGTAAATCCATGCAAGTTGTCTATTGTATATAGTGTTGATGATATCCTCGCGATTAACGGCAAGACCAAAAATTTTTATCACAGGAGAATGACATGAGCGAAATAATAAACCAGGGGGATCAGACAATTGTTAAACCAGGAATGGATATTGTGGCTTCAATGGCTGAAGATTTCAGAAATGAGCTGCTTTCCGTGATCAATGACTCCTCTGCAGAATTGGTAATTGATCTTGCAGGGGTTGAAATGGTTGATTCGGTCGGCATCGGTGTGATTATCGCCGCTCACAATACCTTGAACCAATCCGGCAGGAAACTGAAAGTGACCAATGTCACAAAAGATGTATACGGTCTCTTTACCACCATGCGATTGAACCGCCGATTTACGGTAGAGGGAGTGTAAAGCTAAAGGGAATAAAATGAGATCAGGTAAATTATTTTATTCTGTTTGTTTGCTGTTATTCTTTCTGGATTCAGCCTGCACAGAAGACAAAGAGAAAAAAGAGGACTATTCAGGTGTATCAGACCTGATTTCAGAGAGAAATAAAGCCCGGCATGTGGCGGTTGAAAAATTTTCTGTTCAAGATGCCGCCCCAAAATCTGCCCCAAAATCTGAAGATGAAAATATTGCCATACCAAAACAGGAATCAGATCCTAGGGCAGAGGAAATCTCATCAACTGTGCTTTATGAAGAAAAAGTGGATATCGTTGTGTCCGAATCCGGGCGGACCCTTGCAAAAGGTGTGGCATACATTAACAAACAGGGTCAGATCGTAAGAATCAAAATTTTAAAAGAATAAAACCCTCCATTGAAGAAGGGGAGTTTAAAAGGGCAGTTTCTTCCTGTTGGACCCTGATGGAAGATCAATAAATTCTTTGGGGCCCGTTTGTTGAGGCAGATCCTCTTTGGTAGGGGAAGGAATTTGCGGAGGTAATATTTCTTTGGATTTAACAAAGCCTTCTTCTTCCTTAATGCCTAATTTTTCTTCATATTCTTTTATCTTTAAATTTGTTTTATAGATTTTGTTTATGGACTTTTCCTGAATGTCTTCAAGCTCTTTAATCGTCTTTTTTTGTGCGGTAATTCTTGTTTTTTGATTGTCGATTATTTTTCCGAAATGCAGGGCCGCTTTTTTTTCAATGGATTTGACAAGGGTCTGGGTCATGAAAATATTCATGAGCTCTGCAACAACAGCGATGATGATGATATAAACAAGACCATCCGTCTGAAGATAGTAGAAAATAGACACGATAACAATACAGGTTAAGAATACCATAGGCGACGATTATTAAAAATATTGATGAAAATTATATTCAAGCCTTTTAAGTTAAGATGGTCGGGGCGAGAGGATTCGAACCTCCGACATCCTGCTCCCAAAG
>CAZAHK010000153.1:0-9205 GCA_964484555.1 uncultured Desulfobacula sp. | reverse complement strand
CTCTCCTGTTTTGTAGGCACTATAGACGACAAAGAAGGATGGATGCAAGACTAATGTTGAATGCCGATATTCTCCAGGAAATGGCGTCGTTTCAACCGGGCCAGGGCGTTATCCTCTTCCACAAGATAGAAAACCCCCTTGTTTTTTTCATCAAAGCATTGATAAAGGCCCGTATAGCCCTCAAGGCCGGTTACATCGCAGACCCTTTCCACATCATCATTAAATCTGCGGCACACCTGGGGCCAGTCCTCTTGTCGGGCGCCTGCCTTGATCCTGATTTCCCGTGGATCTTTTTGAAATTCCGCCTGGATCGATTTCATGTTTCGCCTCCAGATATCATTGAGTTATTGATCTTGGCAAATCATATACAATGTTATCCTGCATTGTCCATATAAAAAAGCAGGGATCGCACAATTTTCATTACTTTTTAATTAAATATTAAAATAGTCATATATTTTAATTGACATGCAATTTTTCAGTCATACCTTGAGCCTGTCGGAAAAGAACAACCCTTACCCTTATAAAACGGAGGACCATTATGAGTAAAATTATCGGAATCGATCTCGGGACAACCAATTCCTGTGTATCCATACTTGAAAACGACAAACCCATTGTCATCACCAATGCCGAAGGCGGGCGGACCACACCATCCATCGTGGCCGTGACCAAAACCGGGGAACGCCTCATCGGGCAGATCGCCAAACGCCAGGCCGTGACCAATGCAGAAAATACTATCTTCGGGGTCAAACGCCTCATCGGGCGAAACTTTGATTCCCCGGAAGTGCAAAAGGACATCGCCAATCTGCCGTATAAGATCGAAAAAGCGCCCAACGGCGGGGTCAAGATCAAACTGCACAACCATTCCCACAGCCCGGCCGAGATCTCTTCCTTTATCCTGGCCCATCTGAAAAAGACGGCTGAGGATTTTCTGGGGGAAACCGTCACGGATGCCGTCATCACGGTTCCGGCCTATTTTGACGACAGCCAGCGCCAGGCCACCAAGGATGCAGGCAAGATTGCCGGCCTCAATGTGTTGAGGATCATCAACGAACCCACGGCTGCCTCCCTTGCCTACGGGCTGGACAAGAAAAAGGAAGAAAAGATTGCCGTGTTCGACCTGGGCGGCGGCACCTTTGATATCTCCGTCCTTGAAATCGGGGACGGGGTGTTTGAAGTCAAATCCACCAACGGCGACACCCATCTGGGCGGGGAAGATTTTGATCTGCGCATCATGGATTTCCTGGCCGATGAATTTAAAAAAGACCAGGGTATTGATCTGAGGGGTGATACCATGGCCCTGCAGCGTCTGAAAGAAGCTGCGGAAAAGGCGAAACAGGAACTGTCCGCCTCCATGGAAACCGATATCAACCTGCCCTTTATCACGGCCGATGCAACGGGTCCCAAGCACCTGAACATCAAACTGACCCGGGCAAAACTGGAATTCCTGGTCGCAGACCTCATGGCAAGGATTGAAAAACCCTGTGTCACGGCTGTTCAGGATGCCGGAATGAAATTTTCTGATATCGCACGGGTCCTGCTGGTGGGCGGTATGACAAGGATGCCGGCGGTCCAGGATCTGGTGAAAAAGATATTCGGCCGGGAGCCGGACAAGGGCGTGAACCCCGATGAGGTGGTGGCCCTCGGTGCCGCCATCCAGGGCGGAATCCTGAAAGGCGACTTAAAGGATGTGCTGCTTCTGGATGTCACCCCCCTGTCCCTTGGCATTGAAACCCTGGGCGGGGTCATGACCCGGCTCATTGAAAAAAACACCACCATCCCCACCCGGAAAAGTGAAGTCTTCTCAACGGCCGAGGACAATCAACCGGCCGTAACCATCCATGTCCTGCAAGGGGAAAGGGAGATGGCCGGGGACAACAAGACCCTGGGCCGGTTTGAACTGACCGGCATTGCACCGGCGCCCAGGGGCCTGCCCCAGATCGAGGTGGCCTTTGACATAGACGCCAACGGCATCGTCAATGTGTCGGCCAAAGACAAGGCCACGGGCAAGGCCCAATCCATAAGGATCACGGCTTCATCGGGTCTGTCCAAGTCCGATATTGAGGCCCTGGTCCGGGAGGCCGAACTCCATGCCGATGAAGACAAGCAGAAAAAGGAAGCGGTTACGGCCCGCAATGAGTCCGACGCCCTGATCTACAGGGCTGAAAAAACCGTCAAGGATTCGGGGGCCGGTATGGATCCCGCTTCCATCCATGAGGTGGAAGGCCTGGCCTCTGATCTGAAACAGGCGGTAAAGCAGGATGATTTGGCCCGGATGAAAAAACTGACCCAGGATCTGACCCAGGCCCTTCACGGCCTTAGCCAGGCCATGTACAATAAAACCGATTCCTCCGGCAGCGCCGGGCAACCCGGCGGCCGGGGCGGAGCTGGACCAAAGCCCGCCGATGACGACATCGTGGATGCTGAATTCTCCGAAGTGGCATAGGCCCTGTCCGGATCATCCATCCAAAGGAAGCAGGCACAACCCACCGTGCCTGCTTCCTTTGTTATTATGAGCGTAATCCTATTTTGACCAGAAGTTGGTTTTTCAGCCATGCAATTGGTGAAGCCGGTTTTTATAGGCCTCATGGTTTTGAAAAGGGCGCCGGTCCGTTTTTTTCAAGAAGGGCAGAGATCCTGAAATGAGTCCGGAGTCCATAGACCCTGTTCAATCCTTTTTTGATAATGTCTTTCAGGAATCAGGCAGTTTATATCTTTTCGTATCTGTTCAAGATTCAGGCGGTCTTCAAATAAATGTTTAAATCTGTTGATGATGCCTTCAACAGGGCCTATCTCAACCCCCAGCCATCTCCTGTTTTTGAGTTCAGAAACGGCATAGGTGGTTCCGGATCCCCCAAAGGGATCAAAAACAAGATCCCCTTCTTTTGAAGCCATCTCTATGATCCTGTCCAGTAATTTTACAGACAATTCATTGGACCCATTCCTTTTTTTGTATTTGGCATGTCTTACCGGAGGGATATCCAGCCAGACATCGCTGATATTAACCCCCTTGGGGTTCATTTTATCCTTATATCCGCCATAGTCTTTTAGATCCCCGTGACATCGGGGGCAGATACCCATTGGTAGCCGGTCCGGGTTGAAGGTATTGGGTTTTTCGCCTTTGCAATAATAAAGCAGTGAATAATGGGACGGGTATAACCTTCCCCTGATGGGAAGCGAATATTTGATATCGACGGAGATCCAGTGCCTGAAGGTTAACATTGAATTTAAAAATTCAGCCATGTGCAGATTCCATTTGGGAAGATTCCAGATAAACAAACTCCCACCGGGCTTTAAAACCCGTGTGCATTCAAAGGCCCAGTCTTCACACCAGGATAAATACTGACTCGTCTTGAGGTTGTCGTTAATTTTTGAGGGATACAGCTTGTTCAGATTAAAGGGGGGATCTGCAAAAATCATATCCATACGGTCATTTTCAATTCCTCTCAGCAGATCCATGCAGTCGCATTGGTATAGGAGACCAAGCTCTGTTTTGAAGACGGGTTCTACGCACCTTAGCGTTTTTTTTTCTTTTTTCCCAGGTGATAAGAGCCTGCTGATATGGGCTGCATTTTCTGCAATTAATGATTTGAGCTCCTGGTTCAGGCATCCCGTTGCGAGCATCAATTGGATTTCAGAGAGTCCGGTTTCTTTTAATATGATTTCAAGATCTGTTCCTGACGGCATTTTATGGCCGTCATTATAATATTGAAGCCTTTTTAGGGCTATCCCGGTTTTTTTTGCAAACAGGTTCAACTGCCGGGTATTGTCTATCTGTAGCGTTTTGAAAAGCATATGGGTTCCCTACCGTATTGATTTTTATCTTCCGGATTTATTACTAACACAGAAGGCAGGCCTAATCAATTGATATTTTGCAGACTATAGTCTGTAGAGACTGATAAAAAATTATGCCATGTTGCAACATCAATATGGAGACTTTTATTGTGACGACAGAAAAAATATTTGGGCAGGTACTTCGTAAATTCAGGACGATCAATAAACTGTCGCAAGAGAAATTATCCCAGGAATGCGGTTTGGACCGCAGCTATATATCCCTTCTGGAAAGAGGGCTGAGACAGCCGAGCCTGACAACGATCCTGCTTCTTTCCAGGATCTTGAATACCACCGCTGCCGGTATGATCCATGAGGTGGAGGAAATTTTAGATGAAGATACTCAAAACAGAATTTCTGATAAAAAGAGGTGAGTTTCCCAACTCAAAGGAATTTGAAACCATACTGGCTGAAATTTATAAAGCGATTTCTTCCATAGAATGGCCCTTGGACAGTGGAAAATTCACCTTATATCCTGAAAAGCAGGCAAGCGGAGTTGTTCCCATAAAACAGAATTTTATTAAATCCCTTGGGGAAAATGGATGGAAGGGTGAAGTCAGGATGAAAATCGCTTCCCGGTTAATGCCTGGTCCGGTTGATTCAGTGAAATGCTTGCCTGGAAACAGATTTTTTGCAGTGGAATGGGAAACCGGCAATATTTCTTCAAGCCACCGGGCCATGAATAAAATGGCTATCGGTTTGCTTGACAAAGTAATCGAGGGCGGCATTCTGATTCTTCCCTCTCGTGATATGTACTACTATCTGACGGACAGGATCGGCAATTTTGCTGAAATCGAGCCCTATTTTCCGGTCTGGAAGAACCTGAACATATCAAGCGGTGTCCTGGGCGTCATTGAAATTGAACATGACGATTTATCCCTGGATGTCCCTCCCATTAGAAAAGGCACGGATGGCAGAGCACTCAAATAAGCCCAGGCAAGAGGCCACAATTGAATCCAAAAGCCCGACAGAGATCATCAAACAGGGGATGTATCATCTTCTTTTTCCTGAAGGGCTGGAGATCTGCCCCAATTTAAGCGAGGTATATGAACTTGCGCTTGCCTATTATGAAAGCCGGATACTGACGACAAAAGAACTCATCGACAACAGCGCTTATTTTGTAAAAGCGGATAACGAGCTTACCCGCCATTATTGTATCTGTACCGGAGACCCGGTCAAGATCCCCGATTATTCCTCATCACGATTGAAATCGTTTTTTGTTCAAAACCAATTCAGAACAGGCTATGCCACCCACGGATTTTTTCCGTACCGGGGAAAATTTCATCCCCAGATGATCAAAGCCGTTATCAATATTATGGGGGTTAAACCCGGCGATACGCTCCTCGACCCCATGATGGGTTCGGGAACGGCTCCTGTGGAGGCCTGCTTAATGGGGATAAAGTCGATAGGTATGGATTCAAGTCCATTCTGCAGGTTCATGGCCCAAGCAAAATTCGATGCATTAACCATCAACCCTGAAGATCTGGAAAGGTTTATGGGTAAGGCTGAAATCCTGTTTTCAGATTTCAAGGCTTGCCCTGCCGTATTTGATCAACAAAAGGCTTTATTTTTAGAAAAATACCAAGACATAGAAAGAATTGAACGGGAAAAAATTTTCAATGTACTGTTCCTGGCATTTCTTGACAGCGATGGGTATGCGCAAAGAAGCAACCGGAAAACGCATTTGGAATATTTTCAATCCATCTTTGAGCGCTATTCTGCGGCAGTAAAAAAAATTGCAGGTGTTTTGAGTCATTTCAATATGATACCTGCCCAAACCATTCTGACTCAAGGAGACGCAAGACATCTTGATATTGAGGCAAACAGCATAGACGGGATTATTTTTTCACCCCCCTATAGTTTTGCTATTGATTATCTGGAGAATGATCTTCCCCATTTAAAATATTTTGAAACAAATATTCCAAAATTAAGTGAAACCATGATTGGAATGAGGGGAAAGTCTTTAAAGGAAAAATACGGATTATATCTGGAAGATATGGAAAAAGTCATATCTGAATGTTCCCGTGTCCTGAAAAAAGGCCGGATGTGCAGCATCATCATCGGAACCAACGATAACCAGTTAAGCAAGGCCTTAAACATTCAAAAAGAGGCTGTTGTCGGCTTGCATAAAGTCGTTACGGAAATTGGAAAACAAAAAGGCCTTGTCCATGTCAGGTCCCTTCCCCGGCAGATTGTCGGTATGGCCAACACCATGCGGCAGGAATATATTGTGATTCTCCAAAAGCAGGAAGGACAGATAAACTAATCAAACTACGGCCGGGGGGACAATCATTCCTTTTTCAAAATTTCTTCCGGCCATTTTTCCCTGACCCCTTCTTCTCCGGTATAATAGGGAACCTTTGAATCTTTCCTGAAGATGTCCATGGCGGGCAGGATATTGATCTTGCCGGAGTCCGGATATTCACACACATCCACGTTAGCCTTGGTGCGCAGGTCCATATACAGAAGGGGCTGGTCCCCGTGATTGTAAAACTGATGGGCGCCCTCCGGACCTTCCTCAAAGAAAATCAGGTCGCCTTTGGATACGGTCTGATAGCCTTTGGGCGACCGAAGGGTCGCCTCTCCCTCCAGAATGACGAACAGTTCTTCGGCATTTCGGTGGAAATGGTAGGGATAGGAAAATTTACCCGGAAATAAGGATTTGATGTCAAAATGCAGGTATTTTGACCCTGATATCTCTTCCAGCGGCGGGCCGGCTTTCCATGAGAAATCGGAAACCGCAGATTTGTTCTGTTTCAGTTCAATGTCGGCAAGTTTGTGTATGAAAGGCATAATTCCTTCCTCCTGTGAAGGGGTTCATGGGTATCCCTTTATCGGTCCGGCTTGGAAAAATAGAGATTGGCCAGGGCCAGCAAAGAGGTGCCGCCGATCATGAGGACGGAGATGGCATTGATGACCGGTGTGCTTCCGTCCCGGACCTGGAGATACAGGTTGATGGGCAGGGTGGCCTGGGAGGAAACCAGAAATAGCGTGGTGTTGAAATTCTCAAAGGACATGAGAAACGAGACGGCCAGGGCTCCGATAATGGAAGGCCTTAGAAATTTCAAGGTGATATGCAGGATGGTTTCAAACCGGGTGGCCCCAAGATTCATGGCCGCTTCTTCCAGGGTGGGGTCGAATTTTTTCAGGCGGGCGGAAATAATCAGGGTGGCAATGGTGGTGATGAAGGAAAACTGCCCCAGCACCACCAGCCAGAATCCGGGCCTGAAAAGTCCCACATCCAGTCCCATCCGGGTTTCAAAAAAAACGCCCAGGGTATTTGAAAACAACAGGATGGAAATGCCCAGGATAACGCCGGGAATGACAAGGGGGGCCAGCATCAGGAAAAAAAGAAGCTGTTTGAAGGGAAAATCTTCCTGTTCAAACAGGAAGGCGGCCATGGTTCCCACAAAGGTGGATAAAAGGGAAACAAAAAACGCCACCTTGAAACTGACCCGGATACTGTCCAGATTAATCTGGTCGTGAAATATGCCGGTCCTTATTGGGCCGTTGCCCGTAAACCAGTCCAGGGTGAATCCTTTCCAGGGCAGGGACGGAAACATGGAGTCGTTAAAGGCCAGGACACAGGTGACCATAAGAGGGGCAAACAGAAATACAAAATACAGACCCACGTATAGCTTGAACCCCTGGGAATAGGTTTTGGTCTGGGGGATATTTCGTATCACTGGACCACCTTCCCCAGGCTCTGGCGGGTCAGCTTCAGCCCGATCCAGATGATTGCCGATGATAAGATCAGGAGCAGGAATCCAAAGGCGCTGCCCTGGTTCCAGTTAAAACTGGCAATGAACTGGTTGTAAATCTGTTCCGTGAACCACAGGCCGTTTTTCCCGCCCATGAGGTTGGGCGTCAGGTAATTGCCGAGGGTCAGCATGAACACGACAATGGAACCTGAAACAATACCGGGAAGACAATAGGGGATGATGATTTTCACGGTAATGGACCATACATTGCCGCCCAGGTCATAGGCGGCTTCAATGAGATTATTGTCCAGGTTTTCCAGAACCGATAAAAGGGGCACCAGCATAAACAGCATGGAGGTATAAACCAGGCCCATGACCATGGTGGCGTCATTGTAGAGCAGTTCCACGGGTTTGTTCAGGATTCCGAATTTGATCAGAAAATGGTTGATGACGCCGCTTTCCCGCAAAAGGATCATCCAGCCGTAGACCCTTACCAGCTCACTGACCCAGAAGGGCAGGAGGGTCAGAACCGTCAGAAACCCCTGGAATCTGGGGGATACGACCTTGGTGATATAAAAGGCCACGGGCATGGTGATCAAAAAGGTTAGAAAGGTCACCAGGACAGAGAAAACGGCCGTGCGGGCAAAGGTTCTCCAGTAAATGGGCTCTGAAAAAAAGACTCGAAAATTGGCAAGGCTGAACCCTTTTTCTCCGAATTCATTGTCCGCCCGGATGGCCATGAATGCCATATCCACCTGGGGAAGCACGATGAGCAGGAGAAGCCAGACCAGGACCGGGAGGATGAAAATCAACAGCCCCCATCTCATCCCTTTGTTCACGGCGTCACCGGTTTTGCGGGGAACAGGATGCCGGATTCCGGGTTCCAGCCTGCTTCAACCCGGCTCCCCGGCTGGATGTGATCAAATTGCCGGGTCTGGGGAAGGGAGATCTGGATTTCCCGGCCCGAATCCGGCAGCAAGGCCAGGATTCTGCTGTTGGCGCCGTCAAACAGGATGGATTGGACCCGGATGGAGAACCGGTTCAGGGTTTCCATGGAAGGGTCCGGTTCCAGGACAATGGATTCGGGTCTAAGGAAAAGGTCAACCGCCTCACCGGGCTCGATACCGGCCTTCATGACGGCCTTAAAGGCATTACCTTCGGAGGTTACGATGGAGGCCAGCTTTCCACCGTCAATGGTGTCTGTCCCCGTCATCCTGGCCGGCCATTGGTTGTTTTCACCGACAAACCGCGCCACAAAGGGAGTCAGGGGTTTTGCATAGAGATTCCGGGGCGTGTCCACCTGTTCGAACCTTCCCTTGTTCATCACGGCCACATGGTCCGACATGACCAGGGCTTCCGACTGGTCATGGGTGATATAGACAAAGGTTGTGCCCACCTGGGTCTGAAGGGTTTTCAGCTCGATTTTCATCTGCTCCCTCAGTTTCAGGTCCAGGGCGCCCAGGGGTTCGTCCAGGAGGAGGACGGCCGGTTCAAGGATGAGGCTCCGGGCAATGGCCACCCGCTGCCGCTGTCCGCCGGAAAGTTGGTCCACCTTTTTTTTCTCAAATCCGGGCAGACCCACGCGCTCCAGTATTTCAGCGGTTTTCCGCCGGATCACCTGGCGTTTTTCTCTTTTCCGCTCAAGCCCGAAGGCGATGTTCTGCCCCACATCCATC
>CAZAHK010000152.1:0-9298 GCA_964484555.1 uncultured Desulfobacula sp. | reverse complement strand
TTTAGATAAGAGAATCATCGAAGGTTTGAAAAAGAAAGACCCCTCTTTTGCCAACATAATATACCTGCCGGAAGATATCCGGCGGCGGGAGATTTATTTTATCGGCAACAGCCTCAAAGGGATGAAAGAATACCTGAATGAGGCAGGGCCTGATCCGGATAAGATACCGGAAACATAAACCTGACCGCTATGCTTCCATCCCGGCATGATGCCCCTGATAGATGGCTGTGGTAATATTGGATACTTTTGCACAGTCTCCGATGGTCATGACAACCGGTGCCGCGATGATTTTTATAAACCTTGATCATGCAGCTTCTGTGATGTGGCCCAGGACAAAGGATTCATGGGAACGGTGGGTGATAAAGCAGTCAAATCCCAGATGGCCTGTCTGCCCGAACAGGCCGACGGCAGCAGGGTCGCATTTGAACTGATCAATGAAAATTCCTTGCCCAGACTTGATCGGGTCATGGAACTGAGGGCCGGACAAAAATCAGCCGCCGGCCAGAAAGGTTATAATCTGGATCTCATCCCCGTCTTTGACCGGTTTTTTCAGTTCCTCCGGAAAGGCGCTGACATTGTTCAGATAAATTTCAATATAATTGCGCAGATCCCCTTTTTTATCGAACAGCTCCTTTTTCATTCCCGGATATTGGGCAGCCAGATGGATCAATGCTTCGCCGATGGTTTTCCCCTCGGCATCCACGGTTTTCAGTCCATTGGTATGCCGGCGGTGGGTCATGTGGATATGTAAATTAACGCTCATTTTCTTAGTCCTGAATCAATTTTTATTTTTGCCGGTTTTTTATGCTTTACCAGAATTTCTCCATGTTTTTAACTAAAGCATTTCAATCCCGAATGCAATGGTTTTTTTGTACAAAAGGGCTGGAGGATGAAAATCAATGGCCAATTAAGTTCATTATGATGAACATAATTGAGCCGTTCTCCAATGCATGGACAGGCCTTCGAATGCCCATAATATGTATATATGTTGGCTGATTTTAAATTTTAAGTTGACTTCCCGGAAAGTTAAAGCTATATGTAAAAAAATAAATAATTCAGTATAATGAATTATTTTGGCTGAGAATGGATGATAAGGGTGGTTCACTATGGAAACACGGCGCGAACAATTAAAGATAGACCCGGAAAAATGTACTGCATGCCATCGGTGCACGCTGGCATGCGCCATGAAACATCACGGAAGGATCGACCCCAGGCTTTCCAGAATTAAAATTCTTGAATTCCGGGAGCAGGGCCTGAATATGCCTGTGGTCTGTATGGCCTGTGAAGACGCCCCCTGTATTAACGTCTGCCCCATGAACGCCCGGAAAAGAACGGCCAACGGATCTGTTGTAACGGACGACGAGGTCTGTATCGGGTGCAGGGCCTGTGTGTATATCTGCCCCGTGGCCAGTCCTGCGGAAAATCCCTATACGGGTCGAACCATGACCTGTAATATGTGTGAGGATGATGAGTCGGGGCCGTGGTGTGTCAATGCTTGTGGATCACAGGGGGCGCTGACGGTGTGGCGGAACGATACCCTGGTGATGGAGGCGGCAAGGCGGCAGGCCCTTTGGCGTAAACGGATGTATTTCTGACAAACAACCCATTAGCAAATAAGCAGGTATCATGAAAATTGTGATTATCGGGAATGGAATCGCGGGAAATCAGGTGGCGTTTACCCTGAGAGGGCAACGCCCGGACCTTCACATCTGCATCATCTCCGCCGAGGGCGTGCCGGAATATGATCCGTGTTCGCTTCCCTATTTACTTGGCGGAGAAGCGGAGAAAAAAGACATCTTCAGAAAGACGCCGGAAGATTATATTCGGCATAATATCGAGCTGGTTCTGAACAACCGGGTGGTCTCCATTGATCCCGAGGCAGGGACCGTCACGACGGACAAGGGGCTGGAGATCGACTATGACAAACTGGTGCTGGCCCACGGCGGCAGTCTGTTCATTCCGCCCATAGAGGGGATCAACAATCCCGGGGTGTTCAGTTGCAAACAATTGCCCGAGACTGAAAAGCTCCATGCACATAAAGGAAGCCGGGCCGTGGTGATCGGGTCCGGAGCCATCGGTATCGAGGTGGCGGAAGCCTTAAAGAAAAAAGGATACGAGGTCCATGTCATTGAAGTCCTCAACTGGATACTGCCGGCTTTGTTTGATGAGCCCACGGGCCAGCGGCTGGGTGAGGCTCTCCGGGAATACGGGGTCCATGTCTGCACCGGCGAAAAGGTACTCAAGATTAAGGGAGACAACGGGGTGACCAGCGTTGTCACAGACAAACAGGAAATCCCCTGTGACACCGTGGTGGTGGCCACCGGTGTGGTTCCCGGCACGGCGCTTGCCAAGACCGCCGGCATTGAGACCAGCCGCGGGATCCAGGTCAACCAGCGGATGGAAACCAGTGTTCCGGATATATATGCCTGCGGTGACTGCGTGGAAACCATTGATGCCTGTACGGGCGAGGCCGCCATGTTTCAGTTGAAACACAATGCCATTGAACAGGGGCGGATCGTCGCGGAAAATATCCTGGGGAAAAATAAAAAATACCAGGGCGCCCACGCCTTTGCCCGGGCCCATTTTTTTTCAACCCATTCCGCCACCTTTGGAAAAACCATTCGGGGAACCGAATGCCTCCTGGGAAAGACCGAGGTTATTGAAAAAGAAAATGGAAAGGATTATCTGAGGGTGATCCTCCTGGACGGCCGGGTCATCGGCGGCCAGGCCATTGGAAAATATGCCGATACCATCGGGTTATTGATCGCGGCCATGTGGAAAAAGGAAGATATCAACGCATTAAAGGACAACTGGAAGCGTATTTCCCGAACCAGAAATCCGGGTAAATTCCCTTTGATCAGGCTTGGCCATGTTTTTGGATTCGGGATGTAATTTTTCAGAATTCATCCCTCTTCCACCATTAAATATCCGCCCTACAAAAAAAATATTCACATTTTTAAAAATAGTGTTGCTTTTTTTCATCAAATGCGTAAACATATCATCAACAGTTAATCCATGAGATAAAGGAACTGAAGGATTTGAATACGGTAGACGCATTTTTAAAGCGGGTTCTTCAAGCCGTGGGTGCCGATTCCCCGTCAGAGCTGGCAAAAGAGCTTGAGATCAACCGTTCCGGGATTACCCATGCCCGGAACAACAATAAGATCCCTGACAAATGGATAGTCAAACTGTACCGGAAATACGGGCTCAATCCCGGATGGGTTGAAACCGGTATCGGCAATGTTTTTGTCCATTCAGACCCGGACCGGGAACCGGCCTTCAGGTATATTCCCAAGGTGGCGGCAAGGCTGTCAGCCGGAACCGGGTCCTTTGAGTGCGGAGAAACCGTCACACAATATCTGTCTTTCCAGACAAGCTGGCTTTCCCGCAAGGGATCGGCCGAACATATGGTGGCCATGGAGGTTTTCGGCCAGAGCATGGAACCGGTGATTAAAGAAGGGGATACGGTCTTGATCGATCAGTCCCGGAAAAATATTATTGCCGGGGCTATCTATGCTGTGGGAGTGGAAGATACGATCCTGGTCAAAAGACTGGAAAAGCATCCGAATAAATTGGTGCTTTGCAGCGATAACAAGGCCTATGAACCTATTTTTTTAGAAAGGGAAGAGGCGGAAAAACTCAGGATAATCGGTAAGGTAATCTGGAGCTGCCGGGAATACCGGTAGTTTTTTTTAATCCTACTGTTTCATTTTTTCAACAAACGATGAAATTATTAAAATTAAAGGAAAATAAAATGCAACAAATAAACAGACATGAAAAATTATGGGTCGGCATTAAGGCATTCTTCTGGGTGGCAGGATTATTGATTTCCGGCAGCGATAATAATTTTATGCCCTGGGTCAACGGAATCGGGCTCCTTTTGTTTGCAGCCGCAAGTCTTCTATTGGCAAGACAGACCGTAACCCTCACAGCAAAAACAAGAACGGAACAGGGCTTCTGTTTTGACGGAAAATCCGATAAAAAAGAGAACCAAGGGTATTCCCCTTTTGTTCTTCCGGTTAGAGTCCTTTGATGCCCACAGCCTGTTTGACAACGGTCAGGAGCATCTTAAACCGGGTGGAAGCCGTGACGGAATGGGGCACATTGGCTGGCATGACAACGACCTGCCCCTTTCCTGCCTTTATTTTTTCTCCATCTATGTTAATCAAGGCTTCACCGTCCAGAACCTGGACCATGGCATCTCCAGGAGAGGTATGGGCGCTGACTTCCTCGTCTTTATCAAAGGCAAAAAGGGTGATATTGACCTGGGGTTTTGCACAAAGGGTCCGGCTGACCACCCGGCCTTCTTCATAGTCCACAAGGTCAACAATATCCACAGGAGTGGAAAAGGGGATATTTTTAATCAGCAGGTCTTTTTTTTCTTCCATGATTTTCTCCTTGTCTGGATTAACTGATTTTATCCGGTTCTGCACATAAAATCCAACACCAATAGGGTAACACCTTTCCGCAGATTTTCAATCCTGCCCGGCAAAGGAAATTTTTTTTTGCGTCTTGATTTTAATTGTTTTGCGTTATCAGATGATGTAAGCTCGGGTGTCTTTGGGTGAATCATAATATCAGACGGTTTATGCTTTAAAACAGATCAACCAGCCGTGGCTCTATAACTATTCAGTAAAGGGGAAAAATCATGATCAGCTATAAGGATATCGGGCTCGTCAATACCCGTGACATGCTCCAAAAAGCAGCAACAGGCGGTTATGCGGTTCCCGCCTATAATTTCAACAATATGGAACAGCTTCAGGCCATCATCCAGGCCTGCGTGGAAACAAAATCACCGGTGATTCTCCAGGTGTCTTCCGGCGCCAGAAAATATGCCAATCAAACCCTTTTGCGATATATGGCCCAGGGTGCCGTGGCCTATGCCAAGGAACTGGGGTATGAAATCCCCATTGCGCTTCACCTGGATCACGGCGATACCTTTGAGCTGTGTCAAAACTGTATTGACATGGGGTTTTCTTCGGTCATGATTGACGGTTCCCACCATCCCTATGAACACAATATCGAATTGACGGCCCGGGTTGTTGAATTCGCCCATCAGCACGATGTAACGGTGGAAGGGGAGCTGGGCGTTCTGGCAGGGGTTGAAGATGAGATCAGTTCCGAAACATCCACTTATACAAAACCGGACGAGGTGGAGGATTTTGTCAAACGGACCCGGGTGGATTCCCTGGCCATATCCATCGGCACCTCCCACGGGGCCAATAAATTTACCCCCAAACAGTGTACCCGGAATGAAAAAGGGATATTGGTGCCGCCTCCGTTGCGATTTGATATTCTGAAAGAGGTTGAAAAACGGTTGAAAGGATTTCCCATTGTTCTCCACGGCTCTTCTTCCGTTCCCGAGGAAGAGGTGAAAACCATTAATCAATATGGCGGAAAACTTGAAAATGCCGTGGGCATCCCGGAAGAACAGCTCAGGAAAGCGGCTGCCCTTTCCGTCAGCAAGATCAATATTGATTCCGACGGAAGGCTTGCCATGACGGCTGCCATCCGGAAAGTGTTTTTTGAATCTCCCGGGGAATTTGATCCCAGAAAATATCTGGGACCGGCCCGGGATTCCCTGAAGAGACTTTATATGCACAAGATCAATCATGTCTTGGGCTCGGCAGGCAAGGCCTAACTCAATAATCTGGAGGGTTTTATGTTGGATCAAAACCATGTCCCCGGCGAAAGCAACCAATGCTCAGGCTCTGAAACCGATAGGCTGAAACAGGAAATTTTTTATAATATCCGGTTCAATCTCGGGCTTGATCCTGAAGAAATGAACCGGTATACCTGTTATATGGGACTTGCTTTCAGCCTGAAAAATCGGTTGATCAACCATTGGATCAAAACCCAGAAAGCCTGCCGGGATAATCTGTCCAAACGGATATTTTACCTGTCCCTTGAATTTTTACCCGGCCGGTTTCTGAAAAATTATATTGTTTCCCTGGATCTTGAGGCGGTTACCCGTCAGGTTCTTTCAGATTTTGGATTTGATCTGGATGCCATTGAAGAAGAGGAATGGGACCCGGGGCTCGGCAACGGCGGCCTTGGGCGTCTTGCCTCCTGTTATATGGATTCCATTGCCCGGTTGAGGCTGCCGGGTTACGGGTATGGAATCCGCTATGATTTTGGTATTTTTTACCAGGTATTGAAAGACGGGTATCAGCAGGAAAAAAGTGATAATTGGATGCGCCGGGGCAATCCCTGGGAAATCATGCGGTTTGAAAATATCTACAAGGTCGGATTCTACGGCCGGTCCGAAGCCTATACCGATATCCTGGGAAATCAGCGGTTCCGTCTTGTGGATACCCAGGAAGTCATGGCCCTGGCCTGTGATATGATGATTCCCGGGGTTGGGGATGAATTTGTCACCAATATGCGTCTTTGGACGGCCACCTCCAGCCGGGAATTCGATCTCGACTTCTTTAACCGCGGCGACTATATCCGGGCTGCGGAAGACAAGGTCTTGAGCGAGTCCATTTCCAAGGTGCTTTACCCCAATGACGAAAGCGAGAAGGGAAAGGAATTAAGGCTAAAACAGCAGTATTTTTTTGTATCGGCCACCCTCCAGGACATTATTTTCCAGTACAGAAAGGAATACCAGTCCTTTGATGCCTTTTCCGACTGGGCCGCCATCCAGTTGAACGATACCCATCCCGCCATTGCCGTTCCCGAACTCATGCGGCTTTTAATGGACGATTACGGGCTTTCCTGGTATGAGGCCTGGTCCATCTGTGGAAAAACCTTTGCCTATACCAATCATACCGTCCTGCCCGAAGCGCTTGAAACCTGGCAGGTATCCTTATTGGGAAGGCTTTTGCCGCGCCATATGGAGATTATTTATGAAATCAACCGGCGATTTCTGGAGGATCTGAAAAAAGACTATCCCAACGACCCGGATCTGTGCGGAAGGCTGTCCATTATCCAGGAAGGCCATACAAAGAGGATACGGATGGCCCACCTGGCCATTATCGGCAGCCATTCGGTCAACGGAGTGGCGGCCCTGCATTCTCATATTCTGAAAACCAGCCTCTTTAAAGAATTTCACCGGGTTTACCCGGGAAAGATCCGAAACGTCACCAACGGGATTACCCCGAGACGATGGCTGCACCAGTCCAATTCCGGACTTTCAGGGCTTATTACCGAAGTCATCGGCCCGGACTGGGTATCGGACCTGTCTCTTCTGAAAAAGCTCATTCCCTATGCAGAAGATTCCCTTTTCCGGGAAAAATGGCAGAAGGTGAAATTTGAGAATAAAAAACGGCTGGCCCGGTATACCCTGAGAAAAACCGGGAAGGGGGTGAACCCCAATGCCCTGTTTGATGTCCATGCCAAACGCATGCATGAATACAAGCGTCAATTGATGAATATCTTTCATGTGATCCATCTGTATAACCGGATCAGGGAAAACCAGGTTGACCTCGACATCAGCCGCAGCTTTTTCTTTGCCGGCAAGGCGGCCCCGGCCTATTTGCAGGCAAAACTCATCATCAAACTCATCACCTCGGTTTCTGAAACCATTAATAGGGACCCCCTGGTGAGGGGAAAACTCAGTGTGATTTTCCTGCCCAATTACTGTATTTCCCAGGCGGAAAAACTCATCCCGGCTGCCGATGTGTCCGAACAGATCTCCACAGCCGGATTAGAAGCCTCGGGCACGGGCAATATGAAATTCGCCTTGAACGGGGCACTGACCATCGGCACCCTGGACGGGGCCAATGTGGAAATCATGGAAGAGGTTGGCAAGGAGAATATCTTTATTTTCGGACTCACGGCCGATGAGGTTGTCCAAAAAAAGCAGGAGGGCTATCATTCAAGGCATTATTATGAAGGCAATCCGGATCTCCGAAAAATTATGGACATGATCGATTCGGGATATTTTTCTCCGGAGAACCCCCAGCTATTTCGCCCCATTGTCCATTCTCTTCTGGAGGGAGGAGACTATTACCTGGTGCTGGCGGATTTTGAAAGCTATGTCCTGACCCAGGAAAGGGTTGCAAAAACCTATAAGGACCAAGGCCTTTGGACGCGGATGTCGATCCTGAATACCGCCAATATGGGAAAATTTTCCAGTGACCGGTCGGTTCGGGAGTATGCAGACCATATCTGGGGAGCGACCCCGCTTCCATAACCAATCTAAGTTTCAGCGGAGGGAAAATGAACAGCGAAAAAGACGACAACCGGCAGAAACCGATTACCTTTGCAAGGCTTCCCATATTTGACGGTAAAATAAATCTCTGGGGTTATGAACTGGTTTATCTGTCTGCCGGCGAGGATAAGCCCATCTGCCCGGAAACCGGGGACGGCCTTACGCCCGATCTCATGTCCGGAACCGCCCTGGCCCTGGATCAGATCATGGACAGGGAGAAAAAGATCATGATCCGGTTCTCCGGGAAAAACATCATGAAAAACCTTCCCTATGCCCTGCCTCCGGGACGTACGGTGATCAAGCTGTCCAGCCCGGAAGGACTGCCGGATTCCTTTCTTGCCATATTGGCCAAACTGAAAAAAGACGGCTACCAGATGACGGTCCCCTGGGTCAAAAACCACAAGGCCTGTAAGGCGGTGTATGATCTTGCCGATATGATCTGTCTGGATATCTCCGCCATGGTTCTGCCGGGGCTCCTGTGCGTCTGCCAAGATGCATCCTCCTATAAGGCAGGGATACTTGCAGAGCGGGTCAATACCAAGGCGGCCTTTGATGTCTGCTGCAAGGCCGGGTTCACTTTTTTCAAGGGGTCGTTTTTCAAAAAGCAGGAAGATGTGTCCGTTAAAAAAGTGTTGTCCGGGACGGTTTCCAGATTTGAACTGATGAAAGCCATTGAAAAGAATGATCCTGATTTTTCCGAGCTTGCCACAGCCATCCAGGCCGATGTGGCCATCAGCTTCCGGCTGCTGGCCTATCTGAATTCAGCCTCCTTTGGGTTCAGACGAAAAATTGATTCCATCAAGGATGCCATTACCATGATGGGGTGGAATAATCTGAAAAACTGGCTCAGGGTTGTTCTTTTGTCCGAGGTGTCGGAAAACAGGAACGCCTCGGAACTGGTTTTCCTTTCCGCCCAAAGGGGAAAATTTCTTGAACAGGTAGGCCGGTCCCATGATTTCTGGGGCTTTGAACCGGATTCACTTTTTCTTCTGGGGATGTTTTCTCTTCTGGATGCCCTGCTGAGCCAGCCCATGGCCGAGATTTTAAAATATCTTCCCCTGGCGGACAAACTCAAGGGGGCCCTGCTCATGCAGGCCAACAATGAATATGTTCCCCTTTTAAAACTGGCCCGGTATCTGGAGG
>CAZAHK010000151.1:1282-9299 GCA_964484555.1 uncultured Desulfobacula sp. | reverse complement strand
GTCCCATCCAATCGTTTCCACATTTCTTCAAGTTTTTGATCCAGGATCTCAACAGCTTCATCATATTCATTGTGATAGATACATGAAAGTCTCCTTTTCGGATTTTGGACAAATGAGGAACTGAGCTTGATAATGATTTATCGCATTTGGGAAAGGGAATTTCAAGGCTTTTTGTGATACCTATTAATACCGGATCCCTTTGATGACAAAATAGATGCCCACCCCCACCATGATGACGGAACCGGCTTTATACAGGAGCTGCCGTTTTTTGAACCACCCTGCGCCGGCCAGCCTGCCCACGGCAAAGAGCGCAGGGATGGTGCCAATGCCGAAGGCCAGCATCAGGACCATGCCTTTTATAAAGCCGCTGTAGCCATCGGGCGCTTCCATGCCCGCCCGGGCCGATGCAATCAGAACCGTGTACACCGGGCCGCAGGGCAAGAGGCCCAAAACCAGGCCCAGGGGAAAATAGGCCAGGGTCGGCTTTAACCCCGTAAGTGATCCATATGCTTTGGAGAAAAACGTCTGAACGCCCATTCCGTTCTGAAAACAGGAGAGCTTTGTCAAGCGGCCGCTCATGAGCACACCCATGAAAATGATGAGAATACCGGAAAAGATGAGCACCCCTTTTTGAATGGAAGCGATGCCGGAGGTCACCATGGCAAAGGAGCCGGTCACCCCCATGATGCCGCCCAGAAGGGAATAGGTGGTCACCCGCCCGATATGATATAATACCTGGGGCCAGACCGTATTGCCGGCCGAAAGGTTCAGGGACATGGAGATGACGATGGGGCCGCACATGCCGATGCAGTGGCCGAACCCCACCGTAAATCCGGTGGTCAGGAAAACAAGGATCAGTGTATCGCCGGGGAGCTCCATCACCGTGCCGGCTTAGTCATAGACGACATCGAAAACAAAGTCCGCATCGCCTGTTCCCGGGAGATGAACCGTTGCCTGCCATAGGGTTCTGCCGCTGGGGCACCGGACAATGATCCCGGTTCCCTGGTAAAGGCCGGCATCGGTCATTTTCAGTTTAACCTGGTTGGGTCCCATTTTCATCCCCGGCATCCCCAGATCGATGACCGGCGGTCCGGACAGATTCACACCCTCCACCTTCACCTCAAAGGTCAGGTCTGCCATGGCTTTTACCGGCTTGGGCCGGATATCAAAGGTGATCCTGCCGCCTGACACCTGCCGGACACAGGGCTGGTTCTGGATATCACAATTGATGATCCCTTCTGTTTTGCCGTCCGAGGCAAAGGCGGTGGTAGCCGCAACTGCCGAAAACATCAGGACGAAAATACTCGAAACTAAACGGGTGCAGACCTTCATCACATTACTCCTTTACAGAAATAGGGCCATCAATACCACGCACAATAGAAAAAAAGGATAATAACTGGCCTTGTTGAACAGATTCATTGCCGCCGGGTTTGCTCCGGTTTTCATAAGCCTCCATGCCGGCAGGATCAAAAGGAAAACGGACCCTGCCCCAAAAAGCAGATATAACCATCGGAAATGAACCGGCGAGATTAAAAACAATACGGTCATGATGAAAACAGAGACGGACAAAAGGCCCATGATCACGGAACAGGAAATGGTCCGGCCGAAGACCAGGGGGAATGTTTTTGCATTGACGAGCCGGTCTTCATCCATATCCGTATAATCATTGGGGATATTCTGCCCTCCGGCCTCCCATAGAAAAAAGAAGGCAAATAGCAAACATAAAAACAGGGCATCCGGGGTGCCGTCCACGGCAAAAACCGCTGCCACCGGGCCTGCCGACTTGACAAACCCGTTGACGATGACCCTGAGATAACTGATTTTCAACAGAAAGCAGTAAATAATTTCAAGCAGGGCGCCGGATAGAAAAATCAGGATGCAGACCGGATTGAGATAGAATGCCCCCAGCAGCGCCGCAACCGACCAGAACCCGGTCCACAGGGCCGCCGATTTAAGACTGATGACCCCCTGGGCAAGGGGATGCCGGATGAGAATGGAATCCAGGTCGGTTCCTGTTTTGGCAGCCGGGAGGATATTTTTTTTATCATCCCTATACCCGGCAATATCATTCAGGGCATAAACAGCGGTATATCCGGCAAAAACCGTAATGATCCCCACCACGACCACGGCCGGATCAGGAAACCGCCCGAGATACAGCAGGGCCGCAAATACGGGCGCCATCATATCCAGTACGCCGTGATGGGTTCTTGAAAGGGCAAAAAAGAAATGGAGTTTCTCCGGAATCACTGAGTCATAAAGGGCCATTACATATTTCAATTATCCATCTCCCGAAAAAAAAGCAGCGCTCGACCGCAATGCATCCTTAAGATTAGGGTTGTAGACAACCGGATCTTTTAGTAAAAGATGACAACACTCTCACTATCAAGGAACCGACACCGATACCGCTATGTTCAGTCATGGGAAAAACTATAAACAGATCAGGCGAAAACTTCAAGAACTTATTCTGACCGGGGACAGGGTTATTCAATGCATGAAATGAAAGACAATATCTCTTTACGGGAAATTGAAAAATTCAATCAATTTTCAACGGATTGGTGGGATAGGACCGGCAGGATGAAATCCCTTCATGATATCAATCCCTTAAGGCTTGCCTACATCATGAAGAAAACCGGCCTCAAGGGCAAACGGGTGCTGGATGTGGGATGCGGCGGCGGTATCCTGACGGAAAGCATTGCCCGGCAGGGGGCCGTCACCTTCGGCATCGACGCATCGGCCGATATGATCGCTGTTGCCCGATCCCACGCAGAACAGTCCCGTCTGGACATCCAATATCTCCACACGGATATCGAACATCTGGCCCGGTCCGGCGAAAAAGGCTTTGACGTGATTCTCTGCATGGAATTGCTGGAACATGTGCCCAGCTATGAATCGGTCATCCTGGCCTGCAAAAAGGTCCTGAATCCGGGGGGCATGGTTATTTTTGCCACCATCAACCGCAACCCCCTGGCCTTTCTCCTGATCGTCCTGTGTGCGGAATATATCCTGGGGCTTCTCCCCAAAGGCACCCATGAATACGGATCATTGATCAAACCCGGGGAATTGCTCCGGGCCTGCACTAAAGCGGGATTGAAAAATGTCGATATCACCGGGTTTTCATATAACCCGTTAACCCGCACCTATTATTTCTGCAAAAACGCCATGGTCAACTATATGGCAAGCTTCAAACCGGTTTGACCGCTTCCCGGACAGATGCGCCTGAATCAAAACCGAGGTTCTTCAGAAAAGAGATCCCCTCCCGGACCCTATCAAAGTCCATTTCATGGAGTTCACAGGATCGACCGATGCCGGCCGGCATGGTAAAGGTCAACCGGCCCCCCAGATGCTGGCGGAACTCTTCAAGCCCGTTTTCGATTTCAAGCCGCCCCTCCCCGTCCTGATTTTCAAGGTATTTGCTCCAGACCGGCAGGCCGCACCGGATCAGGGCCGTGAGAATACGGTCCAGCTCGGTTCGGGAAATCAAGGCCCGCCGCCAGGCATAAACTGAATCCAGGGCAATCCCGATGGAAACCGCCTGGCCGTGGCCCAGGGAGAACCCGGACAACATTTCGATTTTATGGGCGGACCAGTGGCCGTAATCCAATGGTCTTGAAGATCCGGTTTCAAAGGCGTCTCCGCTGCCCGCGATATGTTCGAGATGAAGCGCGGCGCATCTTTCAATGGTTTCTTCTATGGCGTGCTGATCCCTTTGTTTGAGCAAGGCGCTGCGGTTTTCAAGAAAGGAAAAGAAGTCTGAATCGCGTATCAAAGCGATCTTAAAGGCTTCTGCCACGCCGCCGATGAAATGCTCAAAAGGCAATGTTTTCAGAAAATCAAAGTCATTGATCACGGCGGCGGGCAGATAAAAGGTGCCGATACAGTTTTTCCGGCCGTACTGGTTGATCCCGTTTTTAACACCGATACCGGCATCGTTCTGGGCCAGGGTGGTGGTGGGTATCCGGATCAACCGGATGCCCCTGTGGAATATGGCTGCGCTGAACCCGATCATGTCCAGCAGGGCGCCGCCGCCCAGGGCAAGAATGAGGCCGTGCCTGTCCATTCCTGAATCGTTCATGATCCTGGTGGCCCGGTGGACATGGTCCCAGGAATTTTTTACGCCTTCACCGCCGGGAAATATCTCGGGGTCCTGAACTAAAGAAAAAATATCCTTGTAATGCTCAAACCACAGGGCTATCCGGCTTAAAAGCCCGGGAGACGGGTTGATGAGCCCGTCATCCATAAAAACCAGGGTTTTTTGGGCACCGGAACCGGCCTTCGCACCAATGGCGTCCATCAGGGTCCGGTTGCTGATGCCGAACAGGTCCCGGGTAAAACAGACCGGGTAATGATAGGACTGGGCAAATTTAAGCGGGATGACGGTCTGTTTGCCGGCGCCTGCGGAAAGATTCATATCAGGGTTCGTTTCAGGGTTCATGTTTAAACCGGAAAACCGTATTTTTCCATGACGGGTTTTAAATGGTCAATGCTTTTCAGGCCTGCTTCGCAGGGGGTTTCCGTATAGGGGTAAAGTTCAAGGCAGATATCCTTTTTGTATTCAAATTCCCTGAGCCGCTTGAAAAATGCGTCATAGTCGATGGCGCCGAGTCCCGGGATAAGATGATGGTGCTCCCGTGTGGACGCAATGTCTTCGATATGAATATGACCGATTTTTTCAAACAGGGTTTCAAGGGCCTCTTCCGGCGCCTCGCCCACACAGAAGAAATGGCCCACATCAAAATTGACGCCCAGGTTCGGGGAGGCTATTTCGTTGATAAAGGATCTCATCTGCCGGCTGTTTTCGATTAAAAGCTCCGGTTCAGGCTCAATCAGGATGGTGATGCCCAGGGCCTCGGCTTTGGGAATGACGCGTTCAAGTCCCTCCCGGAACAGGGCCAGGGAACTCTTCCGGTCCGCCTCAACCGGCGGCCCCCCGGGCGGAACCGAGATACAGGGGCAGCCTAAAAAATGCGCCAGATCCAGGCAGTTCAAGGTGTGATCAATCCGTTCCCTGCGCCTTGATTCATCCTTTTCTATCCAGGACGGCAGCCAGGTATTGCCCACGGCAAAAAGCGTGAAACAATTCAGGTTCGTAATCTTTAATTCCAGGGTTTCAACCAATGCTTTAAATTTTTCAAGATCCTGCAAATTCATATCGGGAGGATACAGGTGGGGTCTGTCGCACATGATTTCCACCCCCCGGAACCCTGTCCGGGCAATCAGTTTCAGAGCCTCGGCAAGGGAATGTTTGACAAAAGCATTGGTGCTGTATGAAAATACCATGAATGAACCGCCTCCTCCTTTGATGGTTTGGTGTAATTAATTACGTTTAAGGCCCGAACAAGTCAAGAAAATTAACACGCCCAAACGGGGCCGGCCTCTCCTTATTTTTTTATTTGTCTTGCGTCACAATATATATTATTGTTCTTTCATGGAATCGAGTTTTTTAAAATGGTAATTTCTGAGTATTTCTCAACCGTTGTCCTTCCGGAGATCGAAAAGCCCTACCCGTCCATCCTGGATTTTTTAACAAACCGGTTTCCCGGCATCGACAAAAAAACCTGGGAGACCAGGATCTCTTCCGGAAAAGTATTGACCGGTGAAGGAGAGCCGATCTCTTCCGGCATGCCCTATGCCCCCTTGAAAAGACTGCATTATTTCAGAGAGGTGGAAATGGAACCGGTTATTCCCTTTACCGAAAAAATTATTTTCTGCAATAATGACCTGCTGGTGGCCTGTAAACCCCATTTTCTTCCCGTGACACCCGGCGGATCTTATGTCAACGAATGTCTGCTTCACCGTTTGAAGAAAAGAACAGGAAACCGTGAACTCTCGCCCATCAACCGGATTGACCGGGAAACCGCAGGGCTTGTCCTGTTTTCAATGAACCCGAAAACCCGTGGCTGCTACCAGGAACTGTTTATGAACGGGATGGTGGAAAAAACCTATGACGCCGTCACAGACTATCCCTGTACCCCGGAGAAAAGCGCATGGACCGTGGAAAACAGGATCGTAAAGGGAGACCCCTGGTTCAGAATGAAAACAGCCCCGGGCAAACCCAATGCTGTTTCACAAATATCCCTTGTGGGGTCAAAGGGAAAAAAGGCTTTTTTTCAATTGCGCCCGGTCACCGGCAAAAAGCATCAACTGCGGCTGCATCTCAGCGGGTTGGGGTTTTCCATTCTCAACGACAGGTATTACCCTGTACTCCTGCCGGAAGAAAAAATGAATTTTTCCGCCCCGCTCCAGCTTCTTGCCCGAAAGATCCGGTTTCGTGATCCCGTGTCGGCCAGGCAAGTCAGCTATGAATCGGAACGCAGGCTGTTACAGGCACTGCCCGGCGCCGCACCGGATCGGGAAAGATGATGCCCACGCCAAAGGACAATCACGAGCTGAAACTGGCCCGGGAATTTGTTCAATACACGGGCCGGCATATTTTTTTAACGGGAAAGGCAGGCACCGGGAAGACCACATTTCTGCATCAACTGAAAGGCAACACGGAAAAACGGATGGTCATCACGGCCCCCACCGGGGTTGCGGCCGTTAATGCTGGCGGCGTCACCCTACATTCCTTTTTTCAACTTCCCTTTGGGCCGTTCATCCCGGGCAGTGACGCCCATGAAACCAGCCGCCGGCGCATGTTCAGATTCAGCCGGGAGAAAAAACAGACCATCAAAAGCCTTGATCTTCTGGTCATTGACGAGATCAGTATGGTGAGGGCCGACCTGCTCGACAGCGTGGATGCGGTCCTCAGGCAGCAGCGCCGCAATGATCAGCCCTTTGGCGGCGTGCAGGTCCTCATGATCGGAGATCTTCATCAGCTTTCTCCCGTGGCAAAGCCGGAAGAATGGCAGCTTTTGAAACCGCATTATGAATCAGTGTATTTTTTTTCCAGCCATGCCCTGGGCCGGACCGAGCTGATCACCATTGAACTGAACCATATTTACCGCCAGTCCGATGCAAGATTTATCCGGCTGCTCAACCAGGTCCGGGATAACCGGATGGATGCAACGGCCATGGCGGAGCTGAACCAGCGATATATTGCAAATTTCACCCCTGAAGAAGACCAGGGCTATATCACCATGACCACCCACAACAACGGTGCCGACACCATCAACCGGACAAGGCTGGATGCGCTGGCAGGCGAAGAATACCGGTTTGATGCCGAAGTGTCCGGAGAATTTCCGGACCATGCCTTTCCTGCTCCGGAAACCCTGATCCTCAAGAAGGGGGCCCAGGTCATGTTTCTGAGGAATGATGCCTCTCCTGAAAAACGCTATTACAACGGCAAGATCGGAAAAATCACCCGCATCTCCGGCCAACGGATTCATGTCACCTGCCCTGGTGATCCGGATGAAACAGAGGTTGAACCTGTGGTATGGGACAATATCAAATACACCTTGAATCCGGAAAATATGGAGATCCGGGAAGAGGTCATCGGCCGATTCCAGCAGTTCCCCTTAAAACCGGCCTGGGCCATCACCATCCATAAAAGCCAGGGATTGACCTTTGACAAAGCCGTCATTGATGTGAAATCCGCTTTTGCCCACGGCCAGGTGTATGTGGCCCTGAGCCGGTGTAAGACCCTTGAGGGAATGGTCCTCAGCTCTCCCATCCCATCCCAGGGCATTGAAACCGATGGAGCAGTCCTGAATTTTGTTGAAACCGCGAGACAAACCCCGACCTCTGAAAGCCGGCTTGAAGAGGCTAAAATCAATTTTCAGCAGCAATTGCTGCTGACCTGTTTTGACTTTCAGTTGCTCCAAAACCGCCTCATTTATCTGGCCCGGCTCCTGAAGGAGAATGCGAACCTGGTCCGGGTTTCCGGTGTCCCCGATATGGATGGGCTTAAGGAAACGGCCCGGGAGCAGATTTTTTCGGTCAGTGAAAAATTCAGGCGGCAATTGCGCGGTCTTTTTACGGCCCAAACCCTGCCGGAGACGGATGCCCATATCCAGGAGAGAGCGGGCAAAGCATCACAATGGTTCAGGGACAAATTTTCCCTGATTTTCAATGCGTCCGT
>CAZAHK010000151.1:0-1182 GCA_964484555.1 uncultured Desulfobacula sp. | reverse complement strand
AGCCTGGCCCATTTTCAGATCCTCCATCAGCAGGTATTGATCCGGATTTCAATCCGCCTGCCCGACAATCCGGCAGCTTTAAAACGAATCAAAGGGATGGGTCAAAAAACCTTTGAAAAATATGGCGATGAATTATTGGCAATGGTTAGGGCTTACCTGAAGCACCCGGCATCAAAAGAGGGGATAATTGATTGATCCCGGCCTTTGGCGGTGCCCCTAATAAGGCAGAGGCAGCAGGCACTGTATTGGAATAGCGCTTATCTCCGGCCTGCTTCTCCTCCAATCTTGACGGATAAATCAATAGGCATTTTGAAGATCTTCCAACGGCAGCCGGTCTATGCTGTCTTTCAACTGGTTGATATCTCTTTTGCATTCATAATGCCCTCTTAAAAATAATAGGTTGACGACTTGGTATCACAGCTCTGCAAATAGCCTGCCAAAATTGTATATGCTCTAATGATCTCATATGACCATTTCATTGGTCTGCTGGGCCGGAGCGCATCCTCCCGTCATTGGAACTGATGAAAAACAACAGGTGAATGTGTCCCGGCGATATTGGAAAGATTGGCGCTGCCAAGGGTTTCAATATGTCCGTGGATATGGGAAAGAATAACAAATATCTTGCAAAAACCACAGGGGTGCTATAAAAATTTATTTCCCAGGCGTGCGATACGATTACCGTATATAAAAAATTACCGTTTAAGGAGAAGCCGGCCGTGGTCAATAAATGCAGGCGAAAATTATTTCCGGGGGTATGGATCATAACAGGGATTTTAATGGGGCTCTTATTTTCAGCCTGCGGGGACAAAGAGCCTCTGCTGATCGGTTTTGTGGGCGGGACCTCCGGCCGTGTGGCCGATCTGGGCATTTCCGGCCGGGATGCCGTCCAACTGGCCGTTGACCAATGCAACCGGGCCGGCGGCATTCACGGCCGTCAGGTTCAGCTTGTCATGAAAGACGATCAACAGGACCCTGAAATCGCCCGGCAGGCGGTTCAGGAAATGATCCGCAAAGGCGTGGCCGCCGTCATCGGGCCCATGACCAGCGATATGAGCCTGGCCGTTCTTCCCCTTCTGGATGAGTCAGGCATCCTTGCCGTGAGCCCCACAGGAACCTCCCAGTCGCTTTCCGGGCGGGACGATTATTTTTTCAGGGTATGCTCGACCACCCGGGAATTTGCAG
>CAZAHK010000150.1:0-9345 GCA_964484555.1 uncultured Desulfobacula sp. | reverse complement strand
TGATGTCGTGACCTATCCCTATCATTCCGGCGGCGCCATCCTGAGCCTGCCGCCCGAGGTCATGAACAAGCGCATCGGCATCCATGACTACGGCTGCATCAAAGATTTCAGGGCCTGGGCTCAGCCCGACAAGGTCCTGGAACAGATCTTTTCCGGCAGCCCCTACCCCATCAAGGGCATGTGGATTCAGACGGCCAACCCCATTGCCTGCACGGGCATGGATCCCAAAAAATGGCACAAAGCCATCAAACAACTGGATTTCACGGTTTGCGTGGATCTGTTCATGACCCCCACGGCCATGCTCTGCGATGTGATCCTTCCGGCAGCCACCTTCCTTGAAAAAGATTCGCTCAAGGCCTGGTGGGTTCCCTTAAATGCCATCAAAAAAGTCGTGGATGTGGAAGAATGCAAATCCGACATTGAAATCAATCTTGAACTCTGTAAACGGTTCATGAAAGACTTCCCCTTCCCCGATACCCGGGTGCTGTTTGATTCCCTGCTCAAATCCGCCGGCATCACCTACCGGGAACTCTGTGACAACACCTGGATGCTGCCTCCCAAGGGCCATCCCAGCAAACCCTATCACAGGTACGAAAGAAGCCTGCTGAGACCGGATAAAAAACCGGGCTTTCGGACCCCCTCCGGGAAAATCGAGCTCTTTTCCTCCTGGCTGGAAAAATGGGGGCTCGATCCCCTGCCCTACCATGAAGAGCCCCCTTACAGCCCCGTCAGCACCCCGGACCTGTTCAAGGACTATCCGCTGATTCTTGCCACCGGCCGGAGAATGGGACCTTTTTTCCATTCCGAACATAGGCAGATTCCCTGGCTCAGAGAACAGCAGAAAGAACCGGTCCTGGAAATCCACCCGGATACGGCCCAAAAATACGGGGTCGAACACGGTGAAAAAGTCTGTGTTGAAAACTGGCTGGGAAAAATAACGGTCAAAGCCCTGGTGACCCCGGTCATCCATCCCGATGTGGTCATGGCGGAACACGGCTGGTGGTTCCCGGAAAAAGAAGGCAAAGAACCCAGCCTCTTCGGCGTCTGGGACGTCAATGTCAATCAGCTCATCCCCATGGGCCATGAAGGAAAAGCCGGTCTGGGATCTCCCATCAAGAGCATGCTCTGCAAAGTATACAAGGCGAAAGGATAACCATCATGACAGACTATGGAATGCTCATCGATTATGAATACTGCACCGGCTGCAAGACCTGTGAAATAGCCTGCAAACAGGAATATGAAAGGCCTGCCGGAAAAGTCGGGGGAGTGGAGGTCATGGAATTCGTCCACACCCTTCCCAATGGCAAATTGTTTATCACCAACATCCCGCATTTCACCCGGGCCTGTGTCTTCTGCGCAGGCCGGGTCAAGCAGGGCCTGGACCCGGCCTGTGTCAAACACTGCATGGCGAGGGTCCTGACCTTTGGAAAAATCGAGGACCTGGTCAAACTCATCCCGGAAAAACGGAAGGCCATTCTCTGGACCCAGGGATTATAATTCAAGGGGTTTTGCCGGACGCGTTCTAAGGCATCTGCTGACCCTTGTTGAACACATGGATACTCCGGTCTTTTTCCCGGCCGATTTCCGGATCAGGCCGTTTTTCCCCATCCCAGGGCATCAGGGCCTTGGGGTCCGTGATCACAGCCACCGGACAGGGAGCCTGGAAGCTCGTGCGTTCCACTACGCTTCCGGCATACCATTTGCCTTGGCTTTCCTTGGTATGGGATCCCAGGACAATGAGATCCGCCTGTGTTTTGGCCGCGCAGGAAAGAATTTCCTGATGCGGCAGGGCCCCTCCCCAGATGGTGTATTCATGGGGCAGTCCGTTGAAAAAAGGCTCACAGAAATCCGTCAGCCGCTGCCGGGTCGCGGCCAGGTCTGCTTCGTAATTTTCCTGGGAATATTTGGGATAGGGCGGCACAGGGATCATGTGGAAGACAACCACCCGGCCATGAAATCTCCGGGCCAGTTGAACGGCAAAAGACAGGGCGCACTCACAGGACACGGAAAAATCCACGCCCACCACGATACGCCGGAATTCGGCAGTCTCAAGCTGAACCAGGGAGTTAATGATGACCACCGGGCAATTTTCCCGGGTAACAACCCCTTCCACAGTAGATCCGATTTTCCCTTCCACCCGGACGACGCCTTTTTCAGCAGCCCTTGCAGAATGCGGACCCATTACGATGAGGCCTGACTCCAGAAGCCGTGACCAGGACAGAATCTCCTCCCAGGGGAATCCCGGAACTACCCGGATGTCGTAGCCCACAGAGGAATGGACAATGGGACTGTAAACGGCGCGAATTTCATCTGCCACCTGTTTTTCATAGGCCTCACTGGTCTCAATGTCTTGACCGGTGATAAAATGACGCACCTTTCGCCGGTTTTGTGTGTCACCGGACTCCAGAACATGCAGAATATGCAGTTTGACCCGAAACTGTTCGGCCAGCCGGGCGGCGGCGGCCACTACGGGATCGACAATCTGAACCAGATCCGTTGCTGCCAGAATATCAGAAAACATAATTCCTCCTTTTTTCACGGCGCCGGGGGAGACACCCCGTCCGGCAGCACGATATATTCATTGAAAAGAATCCGGTTCATGCATTCTTCAACGGGATTTTCCGTGTCCACCAGAATGCGTTGTTCCGGCCTGATCTCGGTTAAGGCCTCAAACCCTTTGCGAAAAGCATCAAAATGGACCAGCCGGGCATCGGACAGGGACGGCCGGCTTTCCCGGCGGGCCAGGCGTTTTTTCAGCACCTTGTCCGGGGCTGTGCATTCAACAAAAAAAATGCCGGCATCCATGTCCGCTGCCAGCCGCAGGGCTTCTTTCCTAAAATGCCGGGTGCCGAAGGTGGCATCCAGAACCACGGAATTGCCCTTTTCGATTTCTTCCTGGGCCGTGAGAAACATACGGCTATAGGTCAGGGCCGTGGCCCCCCGGGTGTAGATACCGTTCTCAAACGCCTGGCGGGAAGGGTCCGTGGGCGGTGCTGAGAACAGTTCTTTGCGGATGGCATCGGACCGGAGCACGGAAATATCGAAGGCCCGTCCGATTTGCGCGGCAATGGTGCTTTTGCCCGAGGCCGGCATCCCGCATACCACCCACAGGACCGGCCGGGTGAATCCCACGGCATACTCGTAGGCAAGGTTCAGATATTTTTCAATCTCGGCATGCAGTTGGGAGGTCTCCGGTTCCGTCACATCCGTTTCCCGGACCCGGATGCAGGCCACCTTTAATCTGACCATGGCCCGATAACATTTATAAAAACCAAGGAGGACAAAAAGGTCTGCATCCCGGGTTTGATGCGCAATTTCGGCAAGCAGGTCTTGTGCGGTTTTTGAATGTCCCCGGGCATCCAGGTCCATGGCCAGGAATGCCAGGTCCGAGGCCATGTCCTCATACCGGAACCGCCGGTTAAATTCGATACAATCAATAATTCGGACTTGATCATCAATGAAATAGATATGTTCGGCCCGCAAATCGCCGTGACAGTCCAGAACCTTTCCGGATTGAGCCCGCTTGTCAAAAAGGGGCCGATGCCGCTTGAGAAAAGCCAGGCAGGCACTGCGGACAATTTTGAACAGACGCTCGTCAAACAATTGTCCGGCAACATCCGCCGTCTGGGTGAAACTTTCCATACAGTTTCCGGAAACCGTGGCCCAGGTCCCCAGGTCGGCCTCGGGAGCCGGTTCGTGGGGCCGGTCGTAGAATCGGGCCAGCAAACCGGCCAGGGCATGAATTTGCCTTTTATGAATCCCGCCAGTTTCGAGTTGATGGGACATGGTACAATGTTCAGGCAGCCGCCGCATTTTCACAGCATATTCCACGACATCTCCAGGGCCTTCCAGATGATAGGTCTTGTTTTCAAGGCAGATGGGGACCACGCATAGATACACATCCGGGGCAAGCCGACGGTTCAGTTTCACTTCCTGCCGGCAGAAATGACGACGTTTTTCCAGGGTCGTGAAATTTAGAAAGCCAAGGTCCAGAGGCTTTTTGAGCTTATAGACCCAATCGCCGGCCAGGAATACTTTTGAAATATGGGTTTCCCGGATCTCGATGTCGACGGCCGGATGGGGGTAGAAAACCGGACACGCCATGGCTTGAACCAGTTTTTCAAATGTATGAAAATCCATGCTGAGCCTGTCATTTCTTTTATATTGAATCCTTCCGATCTATTTAAAAATAGCATGACCCTGCGCGAAAAGTAAACATAGTACCCTAGGATTTTTTGATGGAGCGGCTATTGCCGTCCGGCTGAAATGGTCTTATTATAATTGCAATATTGCGACTATATTCATTTTTTACCATGAGAGAAACTTGAATGATCAATACCAAAAAGATATTCGGCCCCCTGACTGAAGATACCACCAAGGTCATCCTTGAAAGCATATCAGACGGTGTTTTTACCATAGATTACAATTGGGAGATCACATCCTTTAACCGGGCGGCGGAAGATATCACGGGCATCTCGCGCAAAGAAGCCATGGGCCGTCACTGCTGGGAAGTCTTTCGTTCCAATATGTGTGAAGAAGACTGCGCCCTGAAAAAAACCATGGAACAAGGAAAACCCTTTGTCAATTCATCAGGGTATATTATCAGCAGTGAAAAGAAAAAAATTCCGGTCACGGTTTCCACTTCCCTTTTAATCGATAAAAAAGGAGATGTCATCGGCGGTGTGGAAACCTTCAGGGACCACTCCCTTGTGGAACAACTCAGAAAAGAACTCACCACGGCCTTCAGGGTGGAAGACATCATCAGCAACAGCGATGCCATGAAAAAAATCTTCGGCATCCTGCCCCAGGTGGCTGACAGTGATTCCTCTGTTCTGATTGAAGGCGAAACAGGTACGGGAAAAGAACTCCTGGCAAGAGCCATTCACAATATGAGCCCGAGAAAGAACAAGCCCTTCATTGCCATCAATTGCGGCGCCCTTCCCGACACTCTCCTGGAAAGCGAATTGTTCGGGTATAAAAAAGGGGCCTTCACCCATGCCGTAAAGGATAAACCCGGCCAGTTCAGCCTGGCCGACGGCGGCACCCTGTTGCTCGATGAAATCGGAGACACCAGCCCGGCCTTCCAGGTGAGCCTTCTCCGGGTGCTCCAGGAACATGAATTTACACCCCTGGGCGGCCTGGAAAAAGAAAAAACCAATGTCCGCATTATTGCCGCCACCAATATGGATCTCAGCAACCTTGTAGCCCGGCAGGCTTTCCGGCAGGATTTATACTACCGGATCAATGTCATCCGGATATTTCTGCCGCCTCTTCGCCAAAGAATGGAAGATATTCCCCTTCTTGTGGATCAATTTGTTCGAAAGCTCAATATGCGCCAGGGAAAATCCATTCATGGGGTTGAGGCCCCGGTTCTTCAGACACTCATGTCCCAGAATTTTCCCGGAAATATCAGGGAACTTGAAAATATCATCGAACACGCCTTTGTGCTCTGCTCTGAGGGGCATATAAAAATGAACCATTTGCCGGGGTGGTTACTGCCGGATTCCGGTCCGGATGACGACGGCAACAATGACCCTGTAAAGGCGGCACAGATCAAACGCATCAATGATGCCCTCTCCCGCCATAATTTCAGCCGGAGTGCCGCGGCAAAGGATCTGGGTATCCATAAGAGCACCCTTTTCAGACAGATCAAAAAACTGGGAATGGCCCTTTAAAAAAAGGGCTGCAACAACTGCAATGTAAATGGTCTCATTTTTGCAACACAGTGTCCCCCTTGCTTCATGGATTCTTCTTTCAATTTTCTGTTGAAAGCCTTATGCTCTAAAGGATCCGGTTTCATCCGGATAAAAATTTCAAGCCCGGCACATGCCTTGCAGTATTTCTTTGTCAGATAATTCGGAGGATACCATTGAAAATAGCCGTCACCATCTGGGGAAACCGTGTATCACCTGTTTTTGATGCTGCAAAAACCCTATTAATTGCAGATATCGAAAACAGGATGATCATAAAAAAAGAGTATATATCCTTTATCCCCGGCTCGCCTGAAGACCTGATCAAATTATTAAAAAAGGCAAAAGCTTCCATCCTGATCTGCGGAGCCATTTCCACCAGCCCTGCCGACCTCTTTGTTGAAAACGAGATCAAACTGATCTCCTTTGTGACTGGAAATGCCCTTGAATTTATCGAAACCTTTGCCCGAAAACAGGTCATTGAAAAATCCTATATGATGCCCGGATGCAGCAAACAATATTCCTGGCATCACAAATTCAAATTTTTCTCACCTTAAGGACTTTTTTCCATAAATTTAAAAAATATATAAGCTTTTTCTTTACAGTTTCCACAGCAATTGCTAATCATGAATATTCAAAATTGTCGCCATAGATGTTTAATACTACTCTGGTTTTGATATGGCCCCCACATATGATGAACTGATCCTCAGGATAAAAGATCTTGAAAAGCTCACCCAAAGAACAAAAGAGGCTTTTCAGATAACCCGCACCGCCAGAAGGAATTACAAGCGGTTCCTTCAATTTTTGCCCTATCCTGTGATGGTCCGGGACCCGGCCGGTCTCGTGACCTATCTCAATCCTGCATTTACAGACACCTTTGGCTGGACCCTCAAAGAATTGAAGGGAAAAACAGGATATCAGTATGTTCCAAAATCCCTTTCCGATGAATTGAAAAACAGAATAAAGCTCCTGCCCATCAAAAAAAGCACCCTGCAATTTTATACCCAACGGCTGACAAAAGACGGCAAGCTTCTGGATGTTTTGCTCAGGGTGGGTATTGAAAGAAGCAAGTCCAGCAATCCCGGCGGAATGATTATCGTTATCCGGGATGTGACCATGGAAAAACGGTTCAACCGGAACCGGGAGGCCATGACCCGCATCAGCCAGATGTTGCCCCAGTACCCGGATTTACGGAAGCTTTTGTTTTTCATCAACACCGAGATCAAAAACCTTCTGGAGACGGAAAGCGCCAATACCATCCTCCTGGATGAGGCTCAGAAGGAATTTTATTTTTTAAGTGCTGCCCACGATGACCCGGCAACGCGGGAACGGATTGACAACACACGGTTTTCCGTGGATGAACTCCTGTCGGGTCAGGTGGTCAAAACCGGCAAACCCCTTATTGTTAATGATCTTTCAAAAAATCAGGACCGGTACGAATCAAGGGACCGGAAAATCGGATACAAGGTTAAAAATGTCCTCCTGGTGCCCTTACGCACCAAAGACCGGATTATCGGGATTCTGGCCGCCGACAATAAAAAAACAGGGGATTTTGATGACACCGATCTGGAGACAATGAATACTATTTCGGCAACCGTGGCTCTTTCCATAGAAAACGCCCGTGTAACCAGGGAATTGAGAAAAGCCTATGAAGAGGTGAAGGGCTTGAACAGCGCAAAGGATAAAATGATCAGCCATTTGTCCCACGAGCTGAAAACGCCTGTGGCGATCCTGCTGAGTTCCTTTAAAATTCTTTCAAAAAAAATGTCGGAAATACCTGAAGAAACATGGAAACCGACCATGGATAGAATCAAAAGAAACCTTGACCGCATTATCGGGATTGAGAATGAAGTCTATGATATTGTTGAAGAAAAAGAAGTTTTTCATCATCAGCTCTTTTCTCTTATCCTGGAACAATGTCGGGATGAATTTGAATCCCTGATTGCTGAAGAAATAGGCGAGCAAGGGGTGGTTGCAAAAATCGGGCAGAAAATCGATGAAATTTTCAATACGCCTGATCTTGTTTTTGAAGATATTTTCCTCAGCCAATTTGTTGAAAAAAGAATTGAGGCCGTTAAACCCCATATTACCCGCCGGCATATTCATCTGATTGCCCGCCTGAAGTCCTCTTCCCCCATCCGGATACCTGCCGAGCCCTTGAGAAAGACCGTGGATGGGCTGATTCGGAATGCTGTTGAAAACACACCCGACGGCGGAAAGATAGAGGTCCTGGTCCATCAAAAAGGCAAAGGCATGCAATTCATCGTCAAAGACCATGGGACCGGATTGACCGAGGAGGCCCGGAAAAGAATTTTTGAAGGTTTTTTTTCCACCCGGGACATCATGAATTATTCTTCAAAACGGCCCTATGATTTTCATGCCGGTGGGAAAGGCGCCGACCTTCTGAGAATGAAGATTTTTTCAGAAAAATTCAATTTCAAAATTTCCATGACATCCACCCGATGCCAAAGAATCCCGGACAACGCGGACGCCTGCCCCGGCTCCATAGAAGACTGCCGTAAAATACCAGGCACTGAATGTAATGGGACGACCATGGTGACCTGTTTTTTTCCTTTTCCTGAAACCGGCTAAAAGAGAACAGCAAGCCTTTCAGTAGATAAACCGCTCTGTTAATTCAAGTCAGGCCGGCTTTTTCTTCCCTGTCATGCCGAGGTAAATGGCCAGAAGCACTATCCCTACCCCGACCCACCCGGTTATCCCTGTCTGCCTGTCAAAAAAGGCCACATCCCAGACAAAGGAAAGCGCTGGCTGCATGAGAAGAATCAACCCGGCATGGGAAGCCCTGACCTTGGGCAAAGAATTGGAAATCACCACCCACGCTATGGTCTGGATGAACAAACCAAGACAGAGCAGGGAGATCAGAGTTGAAAGATCAGGGATCATAAAAGAAGCGCCGGACAGGTAAATTTTCCCGCCCAGGAATAGGCTGCAGGACACGGATAAGAGCATAAGATAATAGAACAGGGAAAAATCATCTTTATCAGACTGGATTTTTCTCAACAGCAGGAGGAACATGCTGTAAAAGATGGCCGTGGCAAAACCGAGAAGAATCCCCGTACGGTACTCCGGACTCATTTTTTCAAAATCCGGTCCGATAATCAGGAAAAGCCCGATAAAGGCCATGGGCAGGGATAAAACGAATTTCAAGCTAATTTTTTCCTTGAACACAAAAAATCCCACAAGGGAAAGAACAAATACCTGGCAATTGGCCAGCAGGGTGGCCAGCCCTGGCCCCACGTATTGAATGCTCAAATGCCAGGCCCATAGGTCAAGGGCAAATAATAACCCGCACAGAACAGCCAGAAGATTGTTTTTCAAAGACCTTTTTTTAAATTCTTTTCCGGCAAGGCAGGCGCAGATCAGAAAAAAACTGCCGAAACATACCCGGTAAAAGGCGGAGACCGTGGGCGGGACATGGGAAATTTTTACAAGCACGCTGGAAAAACTGATGATTACCGCACTGATGGTGAGTGAAACAATGGGTTTTAAAAGCTTTTCCCTATCCGGCATCCTTCCCTCCTCCCATGATAAATGAAGGACGGTAATGGTTCAAGGAAAGGCTGTCAAGAAAAAATATCCAATTCTTTCGTGTTTGCATTTGAGGAAAAAAAAGATTACATAAAAAACCATGTTG
>CAZAHK010000149.1:0-9362 GCA_964484555.1 uncultured Desulfobacula sp. | reverse complement strand
CTTTCTTTTGTTTCAATGCCTTTGCTGCCCATGCCTCATCCTGGAACAATTTAATATACCAACCGGTCTTTTTTATTTATATCCTCTTTTTCCCGAAGTCAACCGCTAAATAAAAAGTTTTATTATGAGCTGCACGACAGCATGGAACAGCCGGGCTTGCTGCGGGCCCAGTCCGGGCGTTTTTCCGCAAAGGACTCTTTTCCCGGCTGATCCTCATAGGGCCGGCGCAGGACCTCGTGCAGATCATGAATCATGGAATAGTCTCCTTGTTCGGCTTTGTTAATGGCGAGCTGGGCCAGGTAATTCCGGAATACATATCTCGGGTTGACAAGGTTCATTTGTTTTCGCCTGTCTTCGGAGGATTGAGGGTCTTGTGCCAGGCGCCGGATATAGGCGTCCAGCCAGGCATGAAGGCGTTCAAAATATCCGTCCGTGAGTTGGGAGGGGACATAAAAGGCGTCCATCAAAAATTCCGTCAGGCTCCTGTCGCCCGTCTGTGCAGGACCTCCTTTCTCGATATCCAGTTGGGCCAGGTTCCGGAAAAAGAGGGTCATATCGGTTTCCGCCAGGGTCAGGATTTCGATCAGGTCTTTGATCAGCGAGGCATCCGTTTCAGGCTGAAATGATCTGAGGCCGAGTTTTTGGGCCATCATCTTCTGCCAGGCAGCCTGATAATATGATCCGAAGGAATCAACGGCAGCCTGAAGCGGTTCGGCTTTGCCGATGAGGGGATACAGGGCATTGGCCAGTTGGGCCAGATTCCACTGGGCAATGCCGGGCTGGTTCCCATAGCAGTAGCGCCGGCCTGAGGCATCGGTGGTGTTGGGGGTCCAGCCGGGGTTGTAATCTTCCAGCCAGCCATAGGGGCCGTAATCCAGGGTGAGCCCCGTAATGGACATATTGTCCGTGTTCATGACCCCATGGACAAAGCCGACCCGCATCCAGTGGACGATCATATCGGCGGTCAGACGGCAGACCTCGTCAAACCAGGCTGCATAAACGTCGGGGCAGGGGACGCCCAGATGGGGGAAATCGGTTCGGAGGGTATAATCGGCCAACTGTTTGAGGAGCCCATTTTCCCCTCGGGCGGCGAAGATCTCAAAATTGCCGAACCGGGTAAAGGTGGGAGCCACCCGGCAGACAATAGCACCGGATTCCAGTTTCGGCCGGCCATCATAAAACATGTCCCGCTCTACTTTTTCGCCGGTCAGGACAAGGCTCAGGGCCCGGGTGGTCGGCACCCCGAGATGAAACATGGCCTCGCTGCAGAGAAATTCCCGGATGGAGGACCGGAGCACGGCAAGGCCGTCGGCATTCCGGGAATAGGGGGTGGGGCCTGCGCCTTTGAGCTGCAAAACCCATCGGCCCGAGGCTTTGTTTACAATTTCTCCCAGGTTGATGGCCCGCCCGTCCCCGAGTTGTCCGGCCCAGTTCCCGAACTGGTGGCCGCCATAGCAGGCCGCATGGGGGTCCATGCCCGGCAGGAGAAGATTCCCGGAAAAGACTTTTGAAAAGGCCGGGGATTCGCAAAAGGCCCGGGTGAACCCGAGGATGTCGGCAACTTCCCTTGAATAGGCGATAAGCGCTGGCGAAGCTGTCTTTTTCGGCATGACCCTGGACCAGGTCGCCCCAAGAACCTGGCGGCGTTTGTTTTCGGGGTTTGGATCTCCGGGCAGGTCCCGGACAAACCGGTTGTCAAATTTTATGTCATGAACGGTATGGGAATCGGTTTCTGCTTTCATCAACATGATCTTCCTCTCTTTCAGGCGCTGCTGTCGGCACACCCGTATGCAACAGGTTTGTAAAACCAAGGTAAGCACTGTTTCGAATTCGAACAGTCTGAGGGATGAATTTAAGTGAAGCTGTCCATAAGATCTGAAAAGGGATATATAGGGGAATTAAAAATTCAAAAGCAGAACCCCGGCACAAAAATTGCTGGATCAACAGCATGGAGGTCCGGCTAATCCGGGCGTATGATTTAAATGGAGAAAGATCATGAAACAAAATAAGCTTCCAATTTATTTTCCGGTGCCCCGGCTCGTTGCTATGACGGCGCTTTTGTTCATCTTCTGTATGGCCGGTGAAGCTTTTGCCGGTGACGGCAGAAACACATCCTATGGAATGGAGAGAAGCAGCGCTGTCGAGGATGCCGAAGATCAGATCAGAATACTCCAGAAGGAATTGATGATCACCGAATCCCAGAAAGAATTATGGTATGATGTGGTCCTGGTGATGCGGCAGAATGCAAAAGAAACGGAGGCCTTTGACAGGAAAACAGCAAAAGACAGGAATCCCCCGACCCTTCTGGAACAGATGAGGGTATATGCCCGGGCAACTGAAATCCGTTTAGATCAACTGAACCGGCTCTTGCCGCCTTTCCAGGCATTCTACAGCCTTTTGTCCGATGAGCAGAAGAGAGTTGCAGAGGCCATGATCGGCGGTTCAGAGGAGGGGCCGAGACGGGACGATTTGAGATATGATGATTACCGGGATAGAGACAGAAACCGGAGACAGGACGCCTATCCCCGCCGCAGCTCCGGCAGGAGCAGCGTGACTCCGTTTCTGCTTCCGGCCGGCCGGTTTCCCCTTTGACCGTCAGGCTGTTTTTCCGGCCATAACGGGTTTGATGTCTGCCGCTTTTGTGAATTCGATATAGTCGTCAAAGGTCATGAGCCGGTCAATAATACCTGCGGGCGTAATTTCAATGATCCGGTTGGCCAGGGTGTTGACGAATTCATGGTCATGGGAGGCGAACAGGATGACCTCGGGAAATTTGATGAGGCCCTCATTCAGGGCTGTGATGGATTCCAGGTCCAGGTGGTTGGTGGGCTCGTCCATGATCAGGACATTGGATTCGGCCAGCATCATTTTGGATAACATGCAACGGACCTTTTCTCCACCGGACAGCACATTGATTTTCTTGACGGCCTCGTCCCCGGAAAAGAGCATGCGCCCGAGAAAGGTCCGGGCAAAGCTTTCCCCTTCCTTGGGAGGGGCGAACTGCAGGAGCCAGTTGATCAGACTCAGATCCCTGGTAAAAAAATGGCTGTGCTCCTTGGGGAAATAAGACCGGGTAATGGTGATACCAAAGGTAACGGAACCACCATCCGGTTCCATTTCGCCTGCAAGAATCTGGAAAAGGGCGGTTTTGGCCTGGCTGTTCTTGCCCACAAAGGCGATCTTATCCTTAGCGTTCACCGTAAAACTGATATCGTTCAGCAGTTTTTCACCGTCAATGGTCTTGGTCAGGTTCTTGACCTCCAGGATGACATTGCCGCAGGGCCGCTCCGGTTTAAAGGAGATAAAGGGGTACCGCCTGGTGGAAACGGGAATATCCTCAATGGTCAGCTTTTCCAGGAGCTTTTTCCGGGAAGTGGCCTGCTTTGATTTGGAGGCATTGGAACTGAACCTCTGGATAAAGGCCTTGAGTTCATTGGCCCTTTCCGTTACCTTTTTGTTTTCCGATAATTTCTGCTTCAGGTTCAACTGGCTGGCCTGGTACCAGAAATCGTAATTTCCGACATAGACGGAGATCTTGCTGAAATCGATGTCGGCAATATGGGTGCAGACCTGGTTCATGAAATGGCGGTCATGGGACACCACGATGACCGTGTTCTGGAACCGGCCGAGGAAATCTTCAAGCCAGGCAATGGATTTGATGTCCAGGTTGTTGGTGGGCTCATCCAGAAGCAGGACATCGGGGTTTCCGAACAGGGCCTGGGCCAGGAGGACCCTGACTTTTTCCCCGCCGTCCAGTTCCTTCATCCGGTGCCGGAGTTTTTCTTCGGAAATTCCGAGACTGTTCAAGAGGACGGCGGCTTCCGCCTCGGCCTCATACCCGTTCATCTCGGCAAATTCGATTTCAAGGGCGCCGGACCGGATCCCGTCTTCTTCGGAGAAATCAGGCTTGGCATAGATTTCATCCCGTTGCCGCATGACCCGGTACAATCGTTCATGGCCCATGATGACCGTTTCCATGACGGTTTCTTCATCAAAGGCAAAATGGTCCTGCCGGAGGACGGCGATTCTTTCCTCGGGGCCTACCAGGACCTCGCCGGAATCGGCCTCCATGTCCCTGGCCAGGATTTTCAGAAAGGTGGATTTTCCCGCGCCGTTGGCTCCGATGAGCCCATAGCAGTTTCCCGGTGCGAATTTGATATTGACGTTTTTAAACAGAATCCGTTTGCCATAGGCCAGGGTGATGTCGTTTGCCCAAATCATGTGCTGCTTTCCTTCATTGAATCAATAAAAAACCACAGGAATACATCCTGTGGCGTTAAAAAAAACTACACTCTTATAGCATTAAAAACAGGAGAAGGGAATCTTTTTTTGTATTATTTTAATGTGTTATCAGGGTTTCGGAAAGGGCCGGGATAAAAGCATCTCATAGTCCTGCACCGTGTCCACATCCACAAGGACGGCGTCGGTGTCAAACTCCACCCGGAGGATGGAGGCCTTGTATTCGTCAAAGAGGGCCCTTGCCCCGGTGTCTGCAGACAGGGATAAAAGCCTTGGAAACAGGGACCGGGCAACCAGGACCGGGTTGCCTCGGCGGCCCTGATAAAAGGGGATGGCAAGGGGGGCCCCGGAAGCCTGAAAGGCCCTGATCAGGCGATTGATCATATCCGGGGTGACCAGGGGCTGGTCCGCCAGGAGAAACAGGGCCCCGGCGCAGGAAGGGGAAACGGCCTCCAGTCCTTTGGCAAGGGAGGTGCCCTGGCCTTTTGAATAGTCCGGGTTGATGACGGCTTTCACTCTTGAAAAATCAAGGGATTGCATGATCCTGTCCGCATCATGGCCCAGGACGACAATGAGTTCATCCAGGTTCGAGGCCGCCGCATTTTCCATGACCCGGCCCAGAAGGGTGGAACCCCGGAAGGGCAGGAGCTGTTTGGTTCTTCCCAGGCGGCTGGCCGTGCCTGCGGCAAGGAGGATGCCGGCAATTTTTTTTTCAGAAGCCGCCATGCCCGAAGTCTTCATGAGAGAAGGGTTCTTGATTTTTTTTCCGGATTCCTGGCCTTGATCAGTTCCGCCACAATGGAGACGGCGATCTCCTCCGGGGTTTCGGCATGGATGTCCAGGCCCACGGGCGAATATACCGACTCAAGCCGTTCCTTTGGAATCCCTTCATCCATGAGATCCTTATAAATCAAATTCCTTTTCCGGACGCTGCCGATCATGCCGATATAGGCTGCAGGGGTGGAAAGGGCTTTTTCAAGAACCGTTTTGTCGTGAAGATGGCCCCGGGTAATGATGAGGATATAGGCATTGGGGGCAATATCCAGGGTATCAAACACCTGTCTGAAATCCGAGACAATGAGGTCATCGGCTTCCGGGAACCGTTCCGGGTTTGCGAACTCGGGCCGGTCATCGATGACGGTCAGGTCAAACCCCACCAGCCTTGCCAGTTGGGCCACAAAAACCGAGACATGGCCTGCTCCGAAAAGAAAGACCCTGGGGTTCAGCCTGATCTTTTCCACAAAAAAGCCGGGCTTTGCCGGATCAGGGGAGACCAGTTCAAAAGAGGCCTTGCCCATATCCGGTAAATCTTCAGGGGCAAGACCTATGTCCCCCATGACGGTTCCATCCTCCTTGATCAGCATCCTTGTCCCGGTTTCAAGGGCCGGGGCCTTGTCTCGAATGCGGGTCACCAGCCGTACCGTCCGGTTTGCCGTCATTTCAGTTACAAGGGCCTGAAACAATGCCAGGGTTTCCTTGTTTTCCGGGAAAAGCGGGTCCAGATACAGATCCACCTCTCCGCCGCAGATCATGCCTGCCTCGGCCACGCCCTGGCCGGTCAGGCGGAAGGGATAGAGGCAGGACATTTTTTCTTTAAACAGCTCCCTGGCCCGGGTCTGGACCTGGTATTCCAGAAGGCCGCCGCCCACGGTTCCGAAAAGTTCTCCGCTTTCCGTGACGATGCACATGGAGCCCACATCTCTGGGGGTTGACCCGGAACGCCGGATGGTTTTTGCAAGAATGATCCGCTGCCCGGACAGGAGCAATTCACAGGCCGTCTGGTATATGTTTTTTTTCATGGGAATTCCTTTCTATTCGTGATTCAGAAGAATTGTGTTTTTGATGCAGGGCTCATCTCTGAGGGAGGTGATGAGGACCCGGGTCAGGCCGGAATTGGCCTTGAGAAGTCCGGTAATACAAAGGCCAGCCTCGATTTTGGCCGGGGTATCGGCTTTGTTGAGAATAAGGACATGATCCAGGGCCGTGCAGAACCCTGCGGCTTTTTCCAATTCCAGGGCAATGGAGGTTGCCATGGCTGCCTCATCCACGATTTGCCCCAGGCCCAGGCCGGTATTTTTTGAAAAAATGGACGCCCGGTGAACATGGGCCTCGTCCAGGGGAAGTCCCAGGCTGTCCAATCCCGCCACCATGACAAGGCAGGTGGTTGAAGAAGGAATGACCGGTTCATGAATATCCGTGGCTTTCAGGGGTTTTTGCCGGGACCCGTCGGCCTCCACCATGATCCAGTCAAAAAGCCCGGCCTGCCGGAGTGCATCAATAATATCCGGGGAAAAGCCTTCAAGCTTGCCGGAAACAAGATCATGGTGCCGTCCTGCTGAAAGATGGGAATGGCGTTTCAGGCCGGCCTTGGATTTTTTGATGAGGTCCGGGGCCGAGGATGCTATGACGGTTTCAGGAGATAGGGCCTTGTCCGGAAAGAAAATTTTGGTGGTGGTGGTGGTCAATACCTTTTTCCCGGCCTTTGAGGCTTCCTTTGCCAGGCAAAACATCAGGCTGGTTTTCCCGCCTGCGCCGATAATAGAGATGACGCCTTCAGGGGTTGAACACAGGCTGTTGATCAGTGAAGGGGCCATGTTTTGAAATAAAAAATATCAGTTCCTTGTCCGGGTCATTCGTTTGATTGTCCGGTCCTTAATTAATCCGTGACCAATTATTCCATAGTTTTTGATTAATTCAAGCTTTAAAAATAATAAAACAGGCAGTCGCCTTGAGGTGACTGCCTGTTTCAGGAGGCAAAATAAATTATAAGGTTAAAAGGCCTGTCTTATCCTGCTACATCAACTCCGGTGTCGCACCCGATGGAGTCAAAGGTTTCACATTCAAAATTTGCCGCTCTTGTATCAACGTGTCCTGCTTCTCTCTCTTCGTCGCTTTCAATATAGTTTTCTTCTTTTCTATGGTCCGTCATGGTATTCTCCTTTACCTTGTTGTTGATTTATTCAAACCACTACTTGCTGTTTGTTAAGCATATGATGAGCATGCTCGTATAAGTTGTCAAGAAAAAAGTTTCATAAGCCTAACTTTTATGTAAAAGGTGTGAAAAACCCTTTATCTCTTAATGGGTCAGGGCGTTAATTCCCTTGACTTGTTCAAGCCTTAAACGTATCTATGAACAGCAGATCAACCTGCGCAAAGACTTGTCTGCAAGATGATAACAGCGGATAAAATAAACTTCAGGCACAGGATTTGCTCTGCCTGATGGTAGAAAACATAAAATCAAACAAAAGGTGATCAAATGACAGAAGCAATTTTTGAGTTTCTCAGCAAAATCGGATTCCACCACCCCGTACATCCCGTTCTAATCCATATCCCCATGGGGATGGTCATGGGCGCTGTCATGTTCAGAATTGTATCCTTTATCCCCAGTCTGAAATTTTTAGCAAGGACAGGGTATCACTGCATTGTTCTGGGATTTCTGGGCATATTCCCCACGGTTTTTGCCGGTTATCTGGACTGGCAGCATTCCTTTGGGGGAGAATGGGAATTTCTGATCGTTTTAAAAATGGTGCTGGCTGTATTGCTTACCGTCCTGCTGGGCTTCATCCTCTATGCGGATGATCCTGAAACCCCGAAATTTGACCGGGTAACCTTATTCTATTTCCTGGCGGTCCTTCTGGCCATGGGCCTTGGATTCTCAGGCGGAGAACTCCGATACCCCTCTGTACCGGTATAAATGTGACATGAATAAAACGAGGAGAAAATACAGATGAAAAAAAATATCAGGGTAACAGCGTTTCTGGCAGTCCTGATGCTGACCCTTCCCTTGACCGCGTGGGCAATGGACTATCAGCATAAAATTGAAGCCAAGGACATCACATTCTCCTGGACCATTGAAGGGGATCAGATCCATGTCCAACTGTCTGCAAAGACCGAAGGCTGGGTAGCCGTCGGCTTTGATCCTGAAGATGTCATGGCCGGGGCCGATATTATCATCGGAATGGTGATAGACGACCAGGTCAAAATTCAGGATCATTACGGGAATCGAAAAAAAGGACATTCCGGAGATGAAGATCTGGGCGGCAAGAATGATGTTCAAAATCCTGCCGGAACAGAGGAAAACGGGGTCACCACCATTTCCTTTACCCTCCCGCTCAATAGCGGGGACAAATATGACAAGCCCATTCCCGCCGGCGGGACAGGCAAAATCATGCTGGCTTATGGGGCCGGAAAGGATTCATTCAAAAACCGCCATCCGTATACGGTGGTGTATGAAATCAATTATAAGACCGGTGAAAGCAAAAAGATCTAAGAATGAAACGCCTGGTCAGGTTTGAATATGTCGCCCTTTTGATGCTGGCCGCCCTTGTTTTTATCTCATCCGGTTGGGCTGAAACAAAGACGGAACAAGGGCCGAAGGATGCGGGACCGGCACAAAAAAAACAAGGCAATCCGGATCACAACCCCGGGATAAGGACCGAAACCCTTTCCGACAATGATCTTGCAGGTCAGGTCAGGATCGACGAACAGTTGGGAAGTGTGGCGTCCCTGGATGCTGTTTTCAGGGATGAGACCGGCAGGGAAATACGGCTGGAGTCCCTGTTTGACAAACCCGTGGTCCTGTTGCCGATCTCTTTTTCGTGTACTGCCGTGTGCAGTTATCTCCAGGCAGCCCTGGTCAAGACATTGAACGAGGTGGATCAGGAGCCGGGCAAAGATTTTAACATCATCACCCTGAGCTTTGACGAGGATGAAAACGAGACCGATGCGGCAGCCGCCAGGCAGAATTATACCAGCCTGGTCAAACGGGAATTTCCCCTGGAAAAATGGTCCTATCTGACCGGAGACCGGGAAAATATTTTAAAGGTCACCGGCTCTCTGGGATATTATTTTATCAAAAAGGCGGAGCACCTCTATGATCATCCGTCGGCCCTGGTGGTGCTGGCCAGGGATGGGAAGATCATCCGATACCTCCATGGCCCGAATTTTCCTCCCTTTGATCTCGGTATGGCTTTAAGCGAGGCGCAGCAGGGAGCGCCCGGAATTTCCATTAAAAGAAGGGTCCTGTCTTTTTGCTACGGGTATGACCCGGCTCAGAAAACCTATACCTTCAAACTTTTCAGGATCACCGGGACCCTTGCCCTGATAGGCCTTGCCGGGTATAT
>CAZAHK010000148.1:0-9425 GCA_964484555.1 uncultured Desulfobacula sp. | reverse complement strand
GTGTCTTCCGTCACCATTGCCGAAATCAATGAACATTTTGAAATGATCCAGGGCACGGAAAAGACCTTTGAATGCGACACCGTATTAATTGCCGTGGGCCTTGAATCCGTATCAGAATTCACCCAAGAGGCTGAGTCCGCGGGGATTCCCGTATTTTCCGCAGGGGATGCGGCGGAGATTGCCGAGGCCTCGTCCGCCATGTTCAACGGCAAGATTGCAGGCCTCAAAACGGCCCGGTATTTTAAACCGGAAATAAAGGACATTCCCGGCTCCTGGTATGAAAAGGCCGACATCCTCAAATCCCATCCCGGCCCAGTTCAGGAACTCACGGCCTTGGCCGGTGAAGAAGGCATCTTCCCCGTGATCCACTGCAAGCAGGAGATTCCCTGCAATCCCTGCAGCACGGTGTGCCCGGAAGGGTCCATCCACATGCAGGGAGACCCCGTCAAGGGGCGGCCCTTTTTTGACGGCCGATGCCAAGGCTGCATGAAATGCCTGTCCATCTGCCCCGGCCTTGCCATCACCCTGGTGGATTACCGGAAAGACAAGGACAACCCCGTGGTTTTCCTGCCCTATGAAATCTCCAATATCCAGGTTAAAAAAGATGATACGATAAACCTGGTGGATGTGGACGGCAACCCCCTGGGTACTTTTCCGGTCCTGGGCGCAAAAACCACAAAGGAAAGCAACCGCACCCAGGTGGTAAGGGTGAAGGTGCCCAAGGATATTGCCAAAAAAGTGGTTGCCTTCACCATCCAGGACAGGGAAGTGACAAAACCCCTGACCCGGAAAATCCCCGACGATCAGATCCGGGACGACGAGGTGGTCTGCCTGTGTGAACGGGTGACGGCGGGAGAGGTCCGGGCCCTTGTGAAAAAAGGCGTGACCGACATCAACCAGATCAAGGCCGTGACCCGGGCCGGCATGGGTCCCTGCGGGGCCAAGACCTGCACAAACCTCATGGCCCAGATCTTCCGGGCCGAAAAAATCCGGCAGGAGGATATGGTTCAAAATGTCCGGCGGCCCCTGTATATCGAGGTCCCCCTGGGAAAATTTGCAGACGGAGGTCAGTCATGAAATCCTATGATGTCATCATTATCGGCGCAGGCTCCATCGGGGTTCCGGCGGCCCTGTCCCTTGCCCGGAACAAGGTAAAGACCCTGGTCATCGACGCCTTTGCCTCCCCGGGCCAGGGCCAGAATAAAAAAGCCATCGGCGGGATCAGGGCCACCCATTCGGACAAAGGAAAGATCTTTACCTGCAAACGCAGCATTGAAATTTTTTCCACCTGGAAAGACCTCCACGGGGATGATATCGGCTGGATTCAAAACGGCTACAGCTTCCCGGCCTATACGGACCGGGATGAAAAAAAGCTCAAGGATCTCATGGTCATCCAGAAATCCTTTGACCTGAACATCAACTGGCTGGAGCCCGAGGAATATTCAGCCCTGGTGCCCGGCATCAATATGGAGGGCCTGAGAGGCGCCACCTATTCGCCGGAGGACGGCAGCGCCTCCCCTCTCCTGGCCGTCAATGCCTTTTATTTTAAAAGCCTGGAATACGGGGCTGAATACAAATTCCGGGAAAAGGTCACGGCCATCAGTATTGCCGGCGACCGGGAAATCACCGTCAAAACCGACAAGGGCGAATACACGGCCGCCAAGGTCATCAATGCGGCCGGGAATTTCGCCCGGGACCTGGGCCGGATAATCGGCCTTGAGATTCCCGTGACGCCGGACAGCCATGAAGGGGCCATCACCGAGCCGGTGGAGCGCTTCTTCGGTCCCATGATCGTGGATTTAAGGCCTTCCGAAGACCCGGCCACGGAGGATTCCGCCAATTTCTATTTTTACCAGAACAACGAGGGCCAGGTGATCTTCTGCCTCACCCCCAAACATCTCATCACGGGAACGGAAAGCGAAGCCACCTCGGTCTTCCTTCCCCAGGTGGCCAAACGCATGGTGGCCCTTTTCCCGAAACTGGCCAACCTGAAGGTCAGGCGAACCTGGCGGGGGCAATACCCCATGACCCCGGACGGTTTTCCCATCGTCGGCGCCACCAGGGAATTTCCCAATTTCATCAACGCCGCGGGCATGTGCGGCCAGGGCTATATGCTGGGGCCGGGCCTGGGAGAATTACTGACGCGAATTGTGACTTGCGGTTTGACAAAAGATGATATAGAAGTTTTATCACATTTTAATTTATACCGGGATTTTTCAGGAGCTGAACAGTTTAAATAAAAGGTACAGGACAGTTCATGTTTATAAAAGCAAAGCAAAGCCGGGTATTCCAGGATGTGGTGGAACAGATCCAGAATGCCATTATCAGCGGAAAACTCGAACCGGGCAGCAAGCTTCCGGCAGAGCGGGAGCTTAAAGACATGTTCAATACCAGCCGGGGAACCCTGAGGGAGGCCCTGCGGGTCCTGGAGCAGAAAGGCCTCATTGAAATCAAGCTGGGTGTTTCCGGCGGGGCCATCATCAAACGCATTGATACCGGGATCATGATGGAATCCATGGCCCTTCTCATCCGGTCCGGGGAAGTTTCCCTGGAACATCTGGCGGAATTCAGGATCAAAACCGAAGGAAGCATCGTGGAACTGGCCACCCAGCGGGCCACTAAAAAGGATATCAAAGAGCTGGAAAAACTCTTTAAACGGGCCAAAACCTATTATGAGCAAAGCGACTGGGGAAATTTCCTTTTGACCGATGAAAAAATGCATACCTATATCGGCGTCATGACCCGGAACCCGGTCTTCCAGTTTGTGCAGAAGACCATCCACGACAATATCCATTTGTATTATAATGAATATCTGCCCATGGCCCAGGACAGGACCCTTGAAAACCTCATGGATTTTAAAAAGATCATCGATGCCATGAAGGCCGGGGATGAGGTTGCCGCCTCGGAGATTATCAGGGATCATATCAAACGCTTCAACGATAAGATGCTGGAAAAAACCCGAAAAAAGCCAAAGGCATAGGGCCGTTACAGACTGTTTTTGTAATGGCGCAGAACCGAGCGCACCCCGTTCATCATGCTCACGTTGCCAAAACAGAACATCTGTGTGAAATGATCTTCCTTCAGGCCCAGGGCCTTGAATATCTCTTTTTCAGAAAGGCCTTTTTCCCAGAGGTCCACGATGCCGCCGTAGAGGTCCTGAAGAAAGGCAAGCTTGGCCTGAATGCGCTGCCGTCCCTTTTCCGTCCTGGGGAAATGGCTGCACAGGAGCATGTCAAAGTCCAGTTCCAAAACCCGCTCCAGGGATTCAATCTCGGTTCCCAGACATTCATCAGCCCGGAAATATTTGATTCGGTCGGCAAGGTAAAGATCTCCGGGAAACAGGATTCCGGCCTCCTTGATAAAAAAAGCGGTATGATCCTTTGAATGGCCGGGGGTATGGACGGGAACCATCTCTCCCAGGGCCGTATCGATCTTTTCCGGGAAGGGCTCCACCTCCAGGGGCTCGGACTTTCCCCACACATAGGTCTGATAGGGAAGGATCCGGGAGGACCGGGCCATTTTTTCAATGGTGAGCGGATGCCCGTAGACCCTTGCCCCCAAGGCCTCTTTAAGGGCTGCGGCATTGCCGCTGTGATCCTCATGATGGTGGGTCAGAACAATCCTTTTGACTCGGTTCTCCTCTGCCAGGGCCGGCACCTCTTTTCGCATGCGGCTGAGCCCGGTGTCGATCATGAGATCGCCCAGGATATAGCAGAAGGCAGTCATGAGGGGAGGCCCGGCCAGGGACCAGCCCAGTTTGTACCCCTTGACCCCCCTGAAATCATATGTTTTTAAGAACCGCATGGCCTGTTCTTTATATCCCCTTTTTAAAATTTTACAAAGAAAAAATCTCCCCCGGGCCTTGCTATTTGACCCTGAACTCTCTATACAATAATCTAATCAGATAAATGATTATTTTTAAAACTAGAGGAGCCCAAGCATGAAGACCCTACCGGTCAAAACCCCCATCGACCCCATCATCGTCAGGCAGGAAATCGAAAAAATGGGGCTGACATCCGTCGGCCTTGCGTCCATCCGGGAACTGAACCGCATCGTCAACAATATTGAAACCGCTTCAAACCAGAAATATATCCGCATGGAAATGGGCGTGCCCGGCCTGGAGCCCCCCCAAATCGCCGTGGATGCGGAAATCGAAGCCCTGAAAAAAGGGGTCGGCTCCAAATACCCGCCCTTTGACGGCATCCCGGAACTGAAACATGAAATCTCAAGGTTTGTCAAAAATTTCCTGGATGTGGACATCAGCCCGGAACCCTGCTTTCCCACGGTGGGGTCCATGCAGGGCTGCTATATGGCCATGATGTGCACCACCCGACGCTGCAAGGGCAAGAACAAGATCCTCTTCCTGGACCCGGGCTTTCCGGTGAACAAACGCCAGGCGGCCGTCGTCGGCGCTCCCTTTGATCATTTCGACGTCTATGAATACCGGGGAGAAAAGCTCAAGGCCAAGCTGGAATCCTATCTGGAAAAGGGCGACATCGCCTCCCTCATGTATTCCAACCCCAACAACCCGGCCTGGATCTGCTTTACCGAACGGGAGCTTCAGATCATCGGCGAGCTGGCCACAAAATACGACTGCATTGTCATGGAAGACCTGGCCTATTTCGGCATGGATTTCAGGCAGGACTATTCCGTTCCGGGAAAGGCCCCTTTCATCCCCACAGTGGCCAAATACACGGACAATTATATCCTGCTCATCTCCAGCTCCAAATCCTTTTCCCTGGCAGGGCAACGCATCGGCATGACCGCCATCCCGGACAAGTTGTTCAATTCCACGGGGGACAACCTGGAACCCTGGTTCGGGACCAATAAATTCGGCTATGCCTATATTTTCGGGGCCATGTATTCCCTCAGTTCCGGCGTGTCCCATTCCAATCAGTACGGGCTTTACGGCCTTTTAAAAGCCGTCAACGACGGTACGTACAATTTTGTGGCCGGTGTCAAAGAATACGGCGACCGGGCCCATGCCATGAAAAAACTCTTCACGGACAACGGTTTTCTCATCGTCTATGACATGGACGACACGGTGAAAATCGCCGACGGGTTTTATTTTACCATCTCATACCCCGGCTTCACCGGCGTGGAACTGGTGGAGGAACTCCTGTATTACGGCATCAGCGCCATTTCCCTGACCACCACAGGTTCCGACCGCCACGAGGGCCTCCGGGCCTGCGTGTCCCTCACCGGCAAAGAAAGGTTCAAGGAACTGGAAGACCGCCTCATGGCCTTTGAAAAAGACCATCCCAAGGGCGGCGGATTTAAAATCATCGCCCTGTAACCCCATCCGGGCCCGGCGCAGACTTTCTGTTTGCCCGGGCCTTGTCCCGCCCGCCGTTCCGTTTAATCCAGGGCCACCCCCAGCCCCTCAATGAGCTGCGCAACCTCACCGGCTGTGGTGTAGTGGACAAAGGAAAACCTCAGCACGCCCTTGTCAAGGGGGACGCCCATTCCCAGAAGCGGGCGGACGCCATAGAAATGACCGAGCCCCACCATGAGTTTTTGTTCCGTCAACCGTGCAAAAACCTCATCCAGGGTTTTCCGCCGGGGGACAATGGATACCGTGGGCGCTCTCAGCCCCGGATCATCCGGCCCCAGGACCGTGACATCCTCCCGGTTCCGCAGCCAGTCCATGAGGGGCGTCAACAGCCCTGTCTCATAGGAATGGAACATCTCTTGAATCCGGCGGCCCCGCTCGGCAGGCCCGGCGTCTTCCGCAAAATGACGGGCATAAACCGCATCCAGGTATTCCGCCACACCCGCAGCCGCTGAGATCTGGGCATGGTCCGGCCCGGCCGGGGTCATCTTTTTCCGGACCACCCCTGCATTAAAATAATGGCCCTGGTTGGGCAGGGTGTCCAGGAGATCCCTCTTGATGGTCATGAGGCCAAGATGCGGCCCCCAGGTCTTGTACAGGGAAAAAAGGTAGATGTCCGCCCCCAGGGCCCGGACATCGGGCAAGCCGTGGGGCGCAGAGGACACGCCGTCCACAACCACCCAGGCCCCTGCGGCCTTTGCCTTGGCCGCGATCTCTGCCACGGGATTGACATGGGCAATGATGTTGGAACAGTGGGGAAAGGCCAGCAGCCGGGTCCTGGCGGAAAAAAGGGCGTCCAGGTCATCGGGGTTCAGCCGGCCCGTCTTGGGATTAATCCCCCACTCCTTTACCACAATCCCCGTTTTTTCAAGCCGCCGCCAGAACCCTGAATTGGCCTCGTGATCCTGGTTGGTCACAATGATTTCATCGCCTTTGTCCCACAATTCACGAAAGGCCTGGGCCAGGACATAGAGATTCTGGGTGGTGGACGGCCCGAAATGGACCTCATCCTCGCCCACATTCAGATAGGCCGCCATCCGGACATAGGCCTCGTCCATGGCCGCACCGGCAGCCATGGAAGCCGGGAAACCGTAATAGGGCTGGACCTTGGTCCGGGTATAATAATTGGTCAACCGGGAGATGACCTGGCGGCAGGCATAGGAACCGCCTGCGTTTTCAAAGAACCCCCATCCTTTTAGCGAGGGTTCTTCAAAGGCGGGGAATTGACTTCGGATAAATGTTGAATCCAGTTGGGGCATGGGTATCTTTCCTTTCTTTAAATCAGGGTTAATGCCGGAAAATAGGACGAGACCTTCCTTTTTGTCAATCCCCATCCAAATTATGTGCATCATTGCGTTTTTGGGTCAGACGTGGAAAAAGCAGTTTAAAAAGACAGACAAATACCCACGGCCTTATCCCATCAGGCCGCCGTACAACCCCAGGCCGAAGGCAACACTGGTAAAGGCGTTGCCGGTCCTGATCCTGCACTTGTCCAGCCGTTTTTCAAACAAGCCCCGGATGAGGGGGATATAGGAAGACCCGCCGGTCAAAAAAACCACGTCGATATCGGCAGCTCCCAGGCCTGCATCCGCCAGGGTTGAATCGATACAGGCATCAATGGCGGCGGCTTTTTCACGGTTCATGAGTTCAAATTCGACCCGGGACAGGGGCTCGTCAATACGGATGCCGTAATCATTAAAGCGGATATGGGACGCCTCTTGGCTGGACAGGTCGCATTTTGCCGTTTCAATGGAGCGGAACAGGAGGTAGCCGTAGTTGGCCTCGATGAGGTTTTCCAGATTGCTGATCAGTTCCTTGTCCCTGAAACTCGCCGTGACCTTGAGTTCCTTGATATTGTTCAATGTGGCCGGCCGCCGGAGCTGCGGAATGAGATGCCAGTGCAAAAGGTTCCGAATCACAACTGGGGAAAGCCCGAAATAATTGTCGCTGAACATGGATTTGGCCTGGACGTTTTTCCCGTAATGGGCCGCCACCTTTTCTTTCATGATGTCCGAGTCAAACAGATCCCCACCGATATAGACACCGCCGACAGCCAGGATATCCTTTTCCCTTTGGGTCCGGGTGCCGGCCTTTTTCCCGGCCCTGTGGATGGTGAAATCCGAGCTGCCCGCACCAAAATCGCCCACCAGCACGATCTGTTCTTCTCCCGGGGAAAGACTGTTTTCATAGGCCAGGGCCGCGGCAATGGGTTCCAACTGGAAAGCGATGTTCTTGAATCCGGCCAACCGGGCCGCACTTTCCAGCCGGTTCTGGGCAATCCGGTCCCGGTCCCGGTCCTCGGAAAAGATCACCGGACGCCCCAGGACCAGGTCGGATACCTCTTGGCCCATGAGGTTTTCACCGCGTTCTTTCATGACCCGGAAAAAAATGGAAATCAATTCTTCCAGAGAGTATCGTTTCCCGTAAACGGAGGTCTTTTCAAAGGCCGTATCCGGCAGAAAGGTCTTGATGGACTGCATATACCGGCCGTCCGCCCCGTTCTCAATATATTTGTGGATGCCTTCATAACCGACATAGGAAGTGGTCCGGCCGTCTTCCTTTAAAAAATAGAGAATGGATTTCAGGGAATTGGAAATGGGGTTTCCTTTGTCCACGTCCAGCATCCGCACCTTGTTGGCTTCGTTGACGGACAATGCTGAATTGGATGTGCCGAAATCAATACCGAAGATCGCTGCCATGACTTTTTTTCCCAAGGCTCACTTATTGGATAAAATTGCACCAGGCGGGTATTCATTTCCCGGTGCAAAAGGCGGCTAAGGTACAAGATTCTTATGGTTTTGTAAAGAAAAATCAAAGAGACCTTTTCCCATTCAGGGCACGGTAAAATCACAGAGAGGCGCCAGGTCATCAACGGTCAGGGCCACGGTAAATTTATATCCCGAAAGCACACGAACGGGTTTTAAATCATGGAACTCGTTATAGGGATGATGATGAATCGTCAAGGATGCCTTGCCTTTCCAGACGGGTGATAGTTTAACATCCCGGGATTTGAGCTGGACCAGTTCATGAACCGCCGGGCGGTCATGGCTGCCCTGGACGAGATTGGGGAAATACCGGACCAATGCCGACCCGGCAAAGGTCGGGGAAGGCAGGGAGGCGGTTTCCGCTTCAAGGGTGACCACGGCCTCGGCCTGGCGGCGGCCGTTGACGGACAGGGCCGCGCCCAGCATGGCGCCGCTGCCGTTGCCCGGTGCGGCCTTTGAAGGAAGATCATAGGACCGGGTGATCCAGGTTTCGCCCATCTGTTTGGGCCAGCCCTGGATCAGTCCCCGCATCAGGGCCTTGTCCTGATCCACCCAGATAAAGGGGCAGTATGCCATGGGCCTGTCCTGATACCGGGCCGACAGGAGAAGGATGGTTTCCCGGTACTGGCTGCATACCGGATCAAGATAATCTTTGCCCGTGTCACCGGCATATTGCCATTCAATAAAATAGAGGGCGCATTGGCCCGATAAAAGGCTCAGGCCTTGGGGCAGAAAGGCGGCGGCCTTTTCGGGATCAGTTTCGTATTCAACGGCCAGGACATTGCCGACATAATGCCACGGCGGTGCGGGAACAAGGCTGGACGCCCCCTTTGGGGTGCGGGGCAGGGTATATCCGGTTAACATGGTCATCCTCCTGTATGAGTTATGGTTTCTATGCTGTTTACCCCTCTTTTTCATCCCTGCATTGTAAAAAATTGCAGGATTTGCAATTGCCAAAAAATTTGTATGCTTTTAAGATAGAATTTATGACACCGGACCCAACAATCAGACCCCACGATCGGATTCAACGATGACTGAAGATGCCGGCCCCACGGCCATGGTCAGAAATGCAGGCCTGCCCTTTATGGAAATCAAGGAGGGCACCTGGAAAGGCTATTCCGTAAGGACCCATTCCCATGAGGAATTGACCCTCGGATTTGTGGAAAAGGGCGGCAGCACCATCACCTGCAACGCCCTGGAATTCAAGATCAAAGAGGGACAGTCCATTCTGATCCCGCCGGGGATGATCCACCTTTGCCGCCCCGACGACCTGAACCGGTACCGGTTTACCATGCTGTATATTGACCCCTGCTGGTTTGAATCGGCAT
>CAZAHK010000147.1:0-9445 GCA_964484555.1 uncultured Desulfobacula sp. | reverse complement strand
AGGCCTTACAATTAAAAGATCGGGTGAATTTTACCCGGATGTATCTTGAACCGGCTCTTGCTTTGAATTTGATTGAAATGACACAGCCGGATTCTCCTAAAAGCCCAACGCAGAAATACCGGCTCACGGTAAAGGGGCATAAATTGGTAACCACAGAAAATAGCAAAAAGGTAAGCCCCTCATGAATATTGACCAGATCAACCAGACCCCTGGTCCGGGTGTTTTACAAAACTCTATTATCTTGCGGAGTTTTTTTACTTGCTCGGTCACTTGCTCAGTGACTTGCCCGGTCACTTGCGCGGTCAGGGGGATGATAATCCTGAAAATATCGTCCTCCACCAGTTGCGGGTCGGCACCGGAATCGGCTTTTATAGATGATCCCATCCGCTCCATTCCCGGTTGTAAGGGCGATGGGGCGTTTTGTTTCTGCCGTTACAATCCATTTGATTCATTAAAAATTTGTTCGTCCGAAAATAGCCGGACCTGACAGGGGGAATCAAGAGGCTGCTGCCGGGTAAAAACAAGGATCAAGAAATTCTCAAAAAAACTCCGGCCTTGTGTTCATATACAAAGCAACCGTTTGAAATCTTCAAGATTACCAATACAAATCAAAACAGTTTTTCGCTGTAAATTGAATCCGCTATTGTTGCAAGAATGTTTGACTTCCGAAAGGTCAAATTTCTCAAGGATTTGTCTATAGTTCTGAAAGATTTTACGGGGCTGTATTTTTTTATAGTGACCCTTTAAGGCTGATCATTTCTTCTCCCGGGCTGAACTGATTAACTGTTATCCTGGGGCAGTTTTTCTGCATATAATTGGCTGTTATAGAAGAAATTTGAAAAGGGAATAGGGATGATGATTCTATGGTCTTTTTAAATGTAATTGGGGATTCAGGAGAAGAAAATAAGATGCTTTCTATTAAAATTGCCACTTGCTGCTGATTGGTTGGGATTTTCCTGCCCTGGACATAATTGCCTTTAATGGCAGCATCTTCAAGAATACCCCAGGCCACAAAAGACCGGATAACATACCGGGCAAAACGGCTGATGGTTTCCCGGTCACCATATTCTTCTTTAAGCCGCTGAATAATTTGTTTTTTGGTAATTTGATCCTGGAGATTCAATAGTCTCCCAATCTGTTTTGCAACACCAAACCAGAAAGGATATACAGCGCTTACCATTGCCCAGTGCAGGGGTAGTCTTTCAGAGACCGGAGTCTTTTTTGCAAGTGCCAACACAGCATCCCTGAATGGAATAATGTCTTTTTCCGGCGTGCACCAGGTCAGCATTAAATTGGTGACCGCTTTTTTGTAAGCGTCTTTCCCTCGCTCCCCTATACCACCGCTTTGTTTTTTGTCTGAAAGGAATTCATCCAGATCTTTCCTGATTTCCGATGAAGACATGCCGGCCAGCATCATATTCACAATTTTATCCATCCATTCCAGGCGGATGACATGTTTTATCCCAATCTTTTCGTGTCTTGCGCTCATTCAATTACTCTTTTTCAAATTTGATCAACGGGACAATGACTTCTTCCATGGAAAATCCGCCATGTGTCACAGTGCTTTTCCCTTTGTTGACAAAGGCATTGGTTCCCTTTGCCAGTAAAGGATAATATGTTGAAGGCAACCCTGCCGGATGCCAGATAGCCGTGTCTGAGAATTTTTTGGCCACCTGGGATCTTAATTCAGGTGTTGGATAAATCCTTGCCCGTTCTCCTCTGGATTCTGCGATTGACCCTTCTGAGGGATTTCCCATGCCTTTGCATTCAATATTGCCATGATCAGACGTCAACCACACTTGAAAACCATTCTCGAACAGATGATGAATCAGGGAAGATAAGTATCCTGATTCACACCATTGCCTAATCTGGCCATGCATGCCTTTATTGCCAAGCTGCATACCATGCATGATTTTATCCACTGTGTCAATCACAAGACCCAGCGCCCGGGTTCGTTCCAGATTCAATACTTCTTCCAATGCCTTTACCACATCACCGTCTCCAAGGCTTTTCTGATAGCCCACCTCAAAACGGGATAGGCCGAAATTTTCCCAGAATTGCTGCCACAGCTTTTTTTCATTGTGGGTCGTATGGATTGAATTGGGAAAATACAATGGCGGCTTTCCTGCAAAAAGTGCCTGCCTTGAGACAGAGGTGAGTGTGGGAATCCATGCAAAAACGGCTGATTCCCGCATGACCAGATGTTTGCATTGTTCGTTCAGAACGTTTCGAACACAAACCCACTGATCCAGGGACAATCCATCCACCACAACGAGAGCAACACCCTTTTTTCCTGAATTCTCAAGGCTTCTGGCCATCTGCCGGGGGGTATGGTGCAGCATGACCGGTTGGGTTGGGGACAGGTTGATAAGGCCTGAAAAATGGTTTTCAAGCCATTGGGCAAATCGGCTTTCCAATTCATTTTTCAATTTTAAAAACCTGCCATCTGGCAACAGCGCTTTTTGGGAAACTGCAAGGGCTTCAAGTTCTGCTTTTTTCAAAGCAAAGGATATCCAGTCTGAATATCGGCTGGTTTCAGTCGGCAGGTGTTCTTCAATGAGTTCAAGAAGACGAAAAAATCGTGTATTTTTATCCTCTTCTTCCTGAAGAGAAACACCACTTTTGATCCAGGTGGAGAGATCCAGCGTTTTGCTGTTATCGGCTATGGGCGTAAGTTTTCTTTCAACAAAAAGATTATCCATATAAACAAGAACGTCCTGGTGGTCAAAGGGTAAGATTTCAGGACCCTTGAATTTCAGACCATATTTGCTGAAATCTTCATCAATCTGATTTGGCAGGACTTTTAAAGAATCGAGAAAAATCGGCCATCTCTCCTGCAAAAATGCAAGAAATGCTTTTTCATCTCCGATGAGTTCTTCTAAAGGCCATTCATGAAATTCGGCCTGGGATTGGAGCACTTCCGTCAACCGGGTCGATAGTGCCTCCGGCAGCTCAAGATGGCCGTAATGCAATCGCAGTAACATCCGGAGCAGGTCTATTCTTGTGCTGATAAGCTCTGCTGCAATTTTAAAGACATGCCGAAGAATAAAATCTTTGGTTGCATTATCTCCCATGCGATCGGGTTTATTTTTTTTCTGGGCGGCAAACAAATCATCCAGATAACTTCGGTCTAATTGCTCTATGATTGGATTGCTCAGGTTTGGGAATATTTCCCCAAGGCTGAAATGCATTTTTTTTCCGGTTTTCAGCAGGTCATAAGGAAGATTTTCCAACTGGGCCTGCCCGGCTCCCAGAACCACTACAAAATCATTATCAACCCCCGGGTTCTTCCGGCAATTGGATTCATAGAAAAACCTGAATTCAATGGGATCATTAAATTCAATGAGCTTAAATCCCTTTTCTGTAAGCGCGATGATCAGTTTTTCTTCGGTGAAAAGATGATCCGGATCAGCCACCAGCGTTAATTGGCCGGCACCGGGGATAAATTGAGCCAGAATCACATCCCTCCAGTTATCCATGGGTCTCTTCCTTTTCAATATTCAGCAGTAGAATCGGTCTGATCTCAGGGATGATCCGGGCGGCTGCCGTCAATTCCTTTTGCCAGGCAGACTTTTCCGCGGCCAGATTTTTGAGCCTGAACTGCCTGACTTCAGGAAGGCCGACCAGTTCAATGGCTTTTTGCCGGGAATTGAAAAAGTATTCTCCTCTCTGTTTTTCCTTTTCCAGGGCATTGCTGTGATCCCGGCGTAATGTATTAAAGGTTTCCTGTCCATATGTTTCCGTGATTTTTTCAAGCTGTTCAAATACGTCCATGGAAGATTCAGAGGAGAGCACGCCCTTGAAAATGGGTGTTTCCTGGGACAAGGCCTCCCAGATATGTCTGGCTGTCGGCAGATACACCTTTGCTTCAGGGGTTGAAAATACGCTGATAAATCCCTTGCGAATGGTCGGGATCCTTAACTGGGAATGCTCGGAAAATGTGAACGCTTCAATCCGGATTTCAAAAAGCCCCCAAAGCCCTTCAAGATCCTTTGGCAGGCTTTCAATACGGACACAGGCGATGGGTGACGATTTTACAACCTGGGGGATCTGCAGGGCAATGCCTTTGATTTTTGGATCTTCAAGATTTAAAAGCGTTGTTCCGGAATATGCGAGAACATCTTTTAAATGGAACACCGCTTTTTGATGTTCCGATTTATCCGGCCAGGCAAGATCCCACCAGGACCGCTTCCTGATGGCTGACCCGCCATTGGCAGCAAGATAGGACAACACCATTTTTTCAATCCAGAAAGAAAGGGGGTGGCCTCGTAATCGCTGGGCCGCATGAATATCCACTTGTTCTGAAATGGTATAAATGGCGGATGCTTCCCGGATTTCATCCATCTGATCCTTCATTTTTGCCATGGTCTGGTCAATGGTCGCATCAATGGCATCCGGGTTGAGAATGGCAGCGGTAAATATATCTTCGAATATCTCTCCTGCCTTGGCAGAATCCAGAATATCCCCGGTTTTATCGATCCCCAGCTCTTTGTAGATGATGGCCAGTTTTTCTTCCAGGACCTCACGAACCCTGAACTCCACAGATTCTTCAAATACAAAATTAATGGCCCTGACGGTCTTTGACTGGCCGATGCGGTCGACCCTTCCAATCCGCTGCTCTATCTTCATGGGATTCCATGGAAGGTCATAATTGATAATCACATGACAAAACTGGAGATTCAACCCTTCGCCACCCGCATCGGTTGACACCAGAACCCGGGTATTGTCCCTGAAATCTTCCTGGGCCTGTTTTCGTACCCCCATATCCATGGAGCCGTTCAAAAGGCTCACCGATATGCCGCGCGCCTCCAAAAATTCTTTGAGCATCATCTGGGTCGGGATGAATTCTGTAAAAATCAGGATTTTCAGATCTGATTCGTTTTCCTCTGATTGAAGCTGGTAGATCCAGTCAATCAGGCTTTCCGCCTTGGCATCAGGTCCTGACAGTTCAGATTCCCGGGCCGCTTTCAACAGGAGGGAAACATGGTCGGCTTCATTTTCAAGGGCCGTCATCCGGCTTGAAATCAATTCATCCAAAAGCTCCTGGGCATCCATATCATAAACAGTTTCAGTATCCATGTCCGGAAAACCGGATTTGTCCAGGCTTTCAAGGGTGGTCACCCGGTCCTGAATCACGGCAAGCCTTTTTTCCAGGGTGCTGCTGATGGCCCTTGTGCTGGACACCACCAGGCGCTGCATCAGGATCATGAGGAACCCGATATGGCGGTTTTCTTCCAGGATGGCCTGGTTGTAGCCTTCCCGAACATAATCGGTTACAGATTCATACAGCTTTTGCTGCAGACCATGGCGGCTTTCCCATCGTACCGGAAACATCCGGGTCTGTCGCGGTTTAAAAAGAGGATGGCCATCGGCATCCACGGCATTTCGTTTTTCCGTCCGGATCACAAAAGGGGCGACCCGCTCACGGGTTACACTGTCGATATCCGGGAAACTGGTTTCATCCAGCAGACTGACAAGCCTGTGAAAGGCATCTGTCTTTCCCTGGTGCGGGGTGGCAGACAGCAGCAGCAGGTAGGGCGCTGCTTCTGAAAGCCCTTTTCCCAGTTTATAACGGGCTACCTGGTCCGTACTGCCGCCCAGTCGGTGGGCTTCATCCACAATGACCAGATCCCACCCGGCCGTGACCAGGTCCTCAAACCGGCTGCTGTTATAGTCTTCGATTTTTTCCTTTGACCATCCCTGGCGCCGATCCATGGGTTTCACCGAGTCCAGGGAGACCACCACCTGGTCAAACAGGGTCCAAGGCGTTGCAGCAGTGAATGCGCTCTGAGTGGTTTTCGAATTTGAAATCCGCTGAAGGGTTTTTAAATCCTCACCCAGGATCATTTCAAACCGTTCATTAAAATGGGTCTGCATCTCACTGACCCATTGGGTGGCAATGCCTTTGGGAGACACCACAAGGGTTCGCCGGACAAGCCCTCTTAATTTCAGTTCCCGCAGGATCAATCCGGCTTCAATGGTCTTTCCAAGTCCCACCTCGTCTGCCAGAAGATACCTGACGCGGTCATTGAGGATGGCCCTGGATAAGGCATGGATCTGGTGGGGAAGGGGCATGACTTTTGAATCCATGGGCGCCAGGAGAACGGGTCCGTCTTCCCTGGCAATGCAATTTTCCAGAACATCTGCTACCCTGGCAGCCGATGCAACATAACCGATTCTGGCTGTTTCGATTTCAGGATCAAGATCACAGGCAATCGGCTTTAAACTGTCTTTTGGCACTTTCACAACCGCATCGCTGGACGGCAGCCAAATTCTACAAACAGCTTTGCCCCACAAGATCTGTTCTTCGATCACTTGGCAGGTCGTGTTGTGGATCGTGCTGTGTTGCCAGGAACCTTTCATACCCTATGCCCTTTAAAGGGTTTGCTGCACTCTTACAGCAGGCATGATTCGTGTTCGAATCTCATTATAGATTTCAATATCCACACCTTCAGCAACTTCTAACGAAACGACCAAACCGTAAGGAACAGCAGTTTCTATCTTTGCCGCATCTTTCCTGCAATTTACTTTTATTGGGAGTAAATCACCATCATCCAAAACAACAGCCTGTTCACCCTGGAATATTTCATGCTGAACAGTCCCCCTTCTTACCGATCTCCATTCAGCATCTGTCCTTGATGCTGCAAGCATATCATTCTCCACCTCAAACCACAGACTTGAAGTTCTGTATTTTTGTGTGCTGGGGGCTATCGGTGAAAGCCAGGCTAATGTTACTGTTAACCTTCTTAATTCTCTTCTTGCGTTTAATGAAGGTGGCATGGGTAAATTGAAAACATGGGCTTCGCCATCATTGAGTTGACCAAAACCCAATAAAGTTGCTCTCTGATCATTACAGTCAAGAACTTTTCCTATTTCAGGAACACCATATCCCAACCACCGGCTGATATAATTTTTTAATTGACGGCTATTATCCGGGGTTCTCAGAATGGATTCGAGGCGTGAACCTGCCTTATCCCATTTGCATCCATGAACAAGCATCGCTTTCAAAAGAGGAGATGCAAGAGATTTATAATCCTGATCAGGTGCCTGGTTCTCGAAAATTTCAATGAGTGAATCATAGCATAAGCCTGCAGAGCGGCTTATTAAAGCAGCTGAATTGCTTGTGCCGCTGTAAAAGGCTGTACTGTCAAGCGACCCGAATCCTCTGCCTGGACTTGCCACTTGATTTCCCGGTGCTGAGCGAAAAAAGGTAGGCTCTAAACAAAGTGTTTCTCCCTTTAATAGGGGTTTTTTATAGAGCAGTTTCCCTCCCGGATAAGTCAGATCAGGTTTTAAAGAACGCCTGTATCCACTTCCAAAGGAAGATACAGGACTTGGGAAAAATTCATCGTAAATATCAATTCGATCCCCTAAATGTCCTACACCGGCATTGTCGCTGTGAATAGCACCCACAGTAATTGCATTGATGCTTTCAGCAGGGGAAAGCAGCCTTCTGTTCCTCGCATCTTCATAAATCGATCTTATAATTATCTTTTCACGTTCCTGCGGTGATAATGCTTCAAAGTCATCTTCTGATATTCCAGTATTGATAGTATTTTTATGATTACCGGCACTAATGATAAAAAGAAAATTGTATCTATGACTTAACCAATCAATCAGTCTGCTTAACGGGCTCATGAGCTGAGTAAACTGACGGCTGGGATCTCCTATGGAAAGATTGATGATTTTAATATCCGAGGTTATACTGTCTTCATCATCGTTAAAAAGGTCTTTTACACAACGATGAATCAAGTCGACAATTAAAATATCATTTGGAACCTGCTCAATACGCGAGTCCGACATCTGAAAAGGTTTCATTATCGGACGAAGATAAACCGGCCGCCCTAAAGCATTTGTGCCGTCGTTCAGATCACCATGTATGACAAGAGATGCCATGGCAGTTCCATGAATACGGTCTGCAGCAGGATAATCTTCAGCCCAATTGTCAGGGTCATCTAAAATCAATCGCCTTGAAAGCAGTTCATGATTCTGTAAAGGGAGACCGTCCAGTATGCAAATTGTCGGATTTCCAGATGGCACAGGGATGTCCAGGCGGCTCATTTCAGAGAAATCCCCTTCAAACGGTTTTTTATCAGTTGCCATCTGGCCCACCGGCCTGAAAAACATAATATCATCGCATTTAACCAGTTCAATTGCCGGGTGATTTATCAAATCCTGAATTGAATTTCTGGGTAATTCGGCAAGCAAAGAATGATAGGTAATTTCGCTGATGGCACATTGACTGAGGACCTGGCCGCCGAGCGCTTGTATCAATTGGGTTACCTGGTTTTCACTTTGTGCCCGTCTATTGGTGCTCCCCCGATACCAAAGTTCAGTTTCAAAGCGGATAACATCATTTTCTTCATATTTCAGGTCTTCCAGCCAGATATCTATGACTCCTGTTTCATGCAGCCGATCCTGAATACCCCATCTGCGGATATCATTTAGACAGAGGAACACGTCTCTGAATTTTGTAAGTCCTCTCTCAAATTGCATATTCTGATCTGCCTGGTATTGCGTCCACAAGGAGAGCATCTGATTTAAAGCGGTCTGGTTGGTCATTACCAGATAGAGTCTCCCGGACAAATCTTTTTCCGGGTCAGTTTCAATGAAAAAATCTTCATCCGGTGCAATTTCATCTATTTCAATTTCACCCATCCACTCAAGGCCGTCTATTTTTTTGACGGCATTGGCAAAATTTTCAATGCTGCCAATTGTTTCTATCACCAATACCTGTTCTGGGTCTATCCCGGTGGTATTCTGCTGGATTTCAACCCTTCTGGCCTGGAATGCGGTTTGAAGTTGGGAAAATATAGGTGACAATCGATACCCTTGTCTGGAATGATCTGGTTTATGGATTCTTCCGAAATTGGGTGTCTGCTTTGTACGATCGGCCATTTCAGGACTGGGAAACAGTAATAAAGGCCGCTCCGCCATTATTCATTCCCTCCATTTTGTGGTTCAACTTTTACAGTACGGGCATTCCAATGCTTTAATGTTCTGTTTACAATGGATTTCATATCAGCATCGGGTTGCTCAAGAACAAACTGCCTGTAAATAGTTGTCCCAAATTCCTCAGCCTCGGCATAATTCATACCGTATAATTTTTTTGCCAGGGTCCCGGGCGTTAAGCCCAACGGTGTTTTAATTCGTCGTTCAAATTTTTCAAACCATTCTTCCAGTCTGCCTCTCGTGGGTTCTGGCAATTGCATCCGGATCTGAAACCGCCTCCAGACAGCCCTGTCCAGTAATTCCGGATGGTTTGTCGCGCCTATGACCACAACATGGGACGGAAGAGAATCGATCTGCATTAAAAGTGAGCTGACAACACGCTTGATTTCACCGGTTTCATGCGTATCTCCACGCTCTTTCCCAAGGGTTTCAAATTCATCAAAAAATAAAACACATTTCCGGGTACAGCTATATTCGATAAGACGTCGAAGCC
>CAZAHK010000146.1:0-9457 GCA_964484555.1 uncultured Desulfobacula sp. | reverse complement strand
GTGATTTCGGCAATCTGATCAGGACGGTTTTCTTCACCGTCACCAATCTGTTTGCGTTTGTTTCCCAGGCTCTTGCGCATCTTAACGAAATACTGCCGCGCGTCAATCAACTGGATCTTTCCGGCGCGGCGTTTTTCTTTGCGGTTGGTGACAATCCAGATATAGGTGGAGATACCGGTGTTGTAAAAAAGCTGGTCCGGCAGGGCGACAATCGCCTCCAGCCAGTCATTCTCAATGATCCACTGACGGATATTGGATTCACCGCTTCCCGCATCACCGGTAAAAAGCGGTGACCCGTTGAACACAATCCCGATACGGCTGCCGCCCTCTTCCGGCCGGCGCATTTTAGAAATCATGTGCTGAAGGAACAGAAGCGAACCGTCATTGATACGGGGAGTGCCCGCACCAAACCGGCCATCATAGCCCAGGGTGTTTTTTTCATTTTCAATGGTTTTCTGCTGCTGCTTCCATTCCACACCAAAGGGCGGATTGGCCAGCATATAATCAAATTTATCCCTGGGGAAACCGTCTTTTTCAAAGGTGCAGTCCGGTTTGATATTGTCCGAATCCTCACCCTTGATCAGCATATCCGCCCGGCAGATACCGTAGGCTTCGTCGTTCCAGTCTTGTCCGAAAAGGTGGGGCTGGGCATCGCTGTTTAATTCTCTGATATAGTTTTCCGAGACCGAAAGCATACCGCCTGTGCCGCAGGCCGGATCATAGATGGTTTTGACCACATGGCTTTTCCGTAAGTCGGTTTCGGGCGAAAGCAGCAGATTGACCATCAGCTTGATCACTTCCCGGGGGGTAAAATGCTCTCCCGCCTCTTCATTGGATTGTTCCGCGCCGATCCGGATCAATTCTTCAAAGACATAGCCCATCTGTATATTGTCTATTTTTGATGGCGAGAGATCGATCTCATCCGAAGCAAATTTCTTGACCACATTGAAAAGCAGATTCTTTTCATTCATCCTGTTGACTTGAACGCCAAAATCCAGCTTCTCGAATATCTGTCTCACATTGGGTGAAAAGGCGTTGATATAGCTGTTGAGGCTCGGCGCCATCTGATTGGGGTCATCCAGCAGTTTCTTGAATGTCAATTTTGACAGATTATAAAACGGAACACCGGTTATGGTTCTAAGTTGTGCGCTGACAATATTCTCTGATTTGCCTTTAAGCTTATCAAATTCAACCAGTACGCTGTCTTTGGTCGGCTCAAGGATGCAGTCAAATCGCCGTAAAATGGTCAAGGGGAGAATGACTTTCCGGTATTCGTTCCGTTTATAAGGCCCGCGGAGCAGATTACAGATACTCCAGATAAAATTGGCTGTCTGACCATGCGTTTGGACTGACATTAAGGTCTCCTGTGGGTTCTTGCTTTTATCTTCTCTTACGCCCGAATACTGCCGGATATCCGGCCGACACTTCTATCATGGGTTTTATCTTGGTTGTTTTAAAAGATGCAAGGTAATTTTTTGTTTTATAAACTTAACGGGCGTTCGGTTTTTTGCTTTTGAATGTTCACCCGGTCCGGGTTCATGAAGAAACTTAATCCAACCGTCATCGGCAAAGGCCTGGACCCCCGCTCCACCGGCGTGGAATGGATCGGCCAGGAACTCCGGGCCTATATGGGCGCCATGAAACCCATTTATTAAATCCGTCCTGATCCGGACGCCCAACTATGGCAGAAATAAAATATATCCCCTAAGAATTAATTGGATTGTTCTATCCTTAGCAGGCTCAAGATATTGTGTCCGGGTAATTTTATAGAAAGCCATCAATGATAGACATATTGCGGGGTTTTGATTTCAACTGATATCCTTATATTAATGCAGATTTACAAAAATTTTGATTGGGATAACATCGAAAATCTATCTATCAGTTTCCCGATAACCTTATCCATGGCTGAAAGATCCGGGAGGTTCATATTGTTACGGTATTGTTTCAGACGCTTTGATAGTCTGACCATGATGATTTTCAGGCATTTCTGCTCCCATCCAATACATCCCGTATTTTTTGGGCAAACGCCTTGATCATGATCGGCTTCATTAAAAAGCCCTTAATTCCCAGGGATTTTATTTTTTCATCCGTCACGCTCTCGCTGTAACCTGTACAAAGCAGTATGGGGATGTCCGGCCGGATTTTAATCAATTCAGCGGCCAGTTTATCTCCCGACATATTCGGCATGGACATATCCGTAATCACCAGATCAAATTGGTCCGGATTGGCCCTGAAGGCTTCAAGTCCTTCAAGACTGCCGGGCCGGGAGGTCACCTGATACCCGAGGCGCTCCAGAATCCGTTTTTCAATGGCAATAATGGCTTGTTCATCATCCACCAGCAGGAGTCTTTCACATCCCCCCTGCAAGGGCTCATCCGCCTTTGAGGCCGGTTTTTCAGAAGCATCCCCGGCAATGGGCAGATAAACCTTGAATTCAGCGCCTTTGCCCGGCTCACTGTAAACCCGGATGTCCCCCTTCATCCCCTTTACGATGCCGTGAACCACGGACAGGCCCATCCCCGTGCCCTTGCCCGTTTCCTTGGTGGTAAAAAACGGGTCAAAAATGCGATCCATGACATCCTTGTTTATTCCCGCGCCGGTATCGGCAATGGTCAGACAGGCATATAACCCCGGACTCATATCCGGATCGATCAGGTCATCTTTGCCCAATTCGATTTCTTTAAGATCCACCTTAAGTTCTCCGCCGGTTTTCTCCATGGCATGATAGGCATTGGTGGCCAGATTCATGACAATCTGATGGATCTGGGTGGGGTCCGCGCTGACAGGGCGGCAATCGGGTTGGAGATTCTGACGGATGGCAATGCTGGCGGGGATGGTGGATCGGATCAGTTTCATGGCTTCTGTGATGATGGGCTGCATCTTCATCAGTGTCAGTTCACTTTTTTCCTGGCGGGCAAAGGCCAGAATCTGTTGAACCAGGTCCCTGGCCCTTAATGCGCCGGAATAAATTTCCTTGAGACTGTTCCGGATGGTGCTGTTCTCCCCGGAAAGATCATCCATCAGCATCTCGGTATGACCGACAATGGGAAACAGAATATTGTTGAAATCATGGGCAATGCCGCCGGCAAGGGAGCCGATGGATTCCATTTTCTGGGCCTGGATTAATTGAGTTTCCATTTTTTTCAGGTCTGTAATATCCGTGGCAATCTGCAGCCGGACCAGGCGGCTATCCGTCCATTCAACGGCCCGGTCATGGTTGATATAAAATCTGTTTGTGATGGGGTTCTGATCATGCCAGGTGCAGACACCCGCCGGATTCCCCTCTTTATCGACCAACCGGTCATTTGCACAGTATTCGCAGGGTTCTGATCTTTTCCTGAAAGCACTGAAGCATCTTTCACCGGTTTTATCTCCGCCAAAATCCGTTATCATTTTTTTATTCATGAACAGGATCTCATGGGTGTCCATGTCCGCCACATACACGGTGGAGTTGATACTGTCCAGGATCGTCAGCATTCGGTCATGGGCCAGGGTCAAATTTTTTTCAGCCTGCTTGCGCCCGGAAATATCACTCAGCACCACGCGGCAGATGGGCAACCCGTCCGGGTCTTTCGCGGCAGTGCCTTCCAGCCTCGCCCAGAAGGTTGCCCCGTCCTTTTGCACCATCCGCAGCTCGCATTCCTGGGGCTGGCCGGACTCAAAAAGCAATTTGCGTTGCCGGTAGTAGATATCCTGATCTTCGTTAAGGATATACCCGGAGATGGGTCGCCTGACCAGGTTGCTGCGGGGTTCGCCCAGCAGGGTGGCGGCGGCAAGGTTGGCTTCCAGCATACTCCCCTGCTCGCTGAGGGTGATATAGCCCACCGGCGAAAAATTGTAGAGATCAAAATAGCGGTTACGGGAAACATCAAGTTCCGCCTGGGCCCTTTGCAATTCCTCGTTCTGCATTTCCAGTTCGATCTGATGCACCCGCAGTTCGTGGAGCATCTGCCTTATCTCGTCCGGAGGCAGGGTGTCGATATTTTCCAGAGGTTCTTTTTATAGGACGAGTTTTTCAGCCTTTTGCCGCCGGTCGTTATTATCAGTCATTGGATACCTCCTTCTTTTCCCTGACCCGTTCCGTTGTTGCGACGGCATACATCTGCCCGGCCTCATTCACCAGAGCGGTGGAGATGATCGAAACTTCCACGATGGACCCGTCTTTGGCAATCCGCTGGGTAAGATACGGCTCCAGGATTGCCGCCTGGCTGAGCTGATGAAGCATTGCCAGTGCTTCTTTTTGCAGCTCCTCCGGGATCCGGTCCCGGGCATTCATCAGAAGGGCTTCGACCTCACTCCAGCCATACATCCTCACCGCTCCCGGGTTCCAGGCTAAAATTTGTCCATCCAGATCCTGGACGGTGACGGCATCGTGGGCATCGCGCACCACCACGGCCAGACGGAGCAGGTCGTTTGCTTTTTGCAGCGCCTCCCGCGTCTTTTTCATCTCGGTAATGTCCACAAAGTTGAGCACCGCACCCTCGATGACGTTGTCAATGGTACGATAGGGCAGGATGCGCATCGTGTACCAAAGGCCGTTCGTGGTCTGCACTTCGGTCTCTATGGGAATCAGGGTCTTCAGCACGGCATGTATGTCTTCCACCAGGCCATTGTAATCGACCAGATTGGAGACGATATGACCCACGGGGCGCCCCACATCGCTCCGGATCACATTGATGATTTGGGAAGCGGTGGGGGTGAAGTTCAGGATACGCAGTCGAAAATCCACAAAAACCGTGGCAATGCCGGTGCCGGCCAGGAGATTGTTTATGTCGTTGTTGGCACGGGACAGGCTCAGCACATTGGTTTGCAAGTCATTGTTAACCGTTAACAATTCCTCGTTGAGCGACTGCAATTCCTCTTTGGAGGTTGCGAGTTCCTCATTGGTGGCCTGAAATTCTTCGTTGATAGACTGCAATTCCTCGTTGGAGGATTTAAGCTCTTCATTGGAGGTTTCCAGTTCTTCGTTGGCAGTCTGGAGGTATTCTTCCTTGGCCTGCAATTCCTGCCGGAGCGCCTTGATGCGGATATCAATGTCGGGCGTCTCCGCTTCTGTGAGGGCCTGCAGGGCGTTCTGAAACGCCGGCTCAGGATCAACGGGGGGCGCTTTTTCCAGGATGACCAGATACAGGGGGACCTCAGATGATGATCCCGGCACCACCGGGTGAAGGATCAGGTTGACTGTGGTGAAGTCGCCGTTGGTTCTGACGCGCAACCCGGGGAAGCGCACTATTTCATTGGCCCGTGCACTTTTGTGCAGGGCTGTGGTCAATTCCCGCCGCAACCCTTCCCTGGCCATTTTCAGGATATTGTTGACACAGGTCTCGCCCGGAGTCGGTTCCAGATAAAGGCCGGTGCGGCCATGCAGGTAGAGGATGTCACCCTGGGCATTGACAAGCGCGGCAGCAGGAATGACCTGCTGCAAAAGCGCATCTTCCGTCAGTTTGCGCAATGAGGGTATCACGGCAGCAACGGTTTTTTCGGCAGTCTTTGGGAGAGTTGTCTCCGATGCAGTCAGGGGCGAAATAACCCGGCCCAGGGCCAGGCGCTGCACGCTGCTGAAATCTTCTTTGCACTGATACAGCTTGGCTTTACCGTTCAGGGTGGAAAACAGATCGCCGAATTCCCCGACAGTCTCTGAACTGCCTAGAAAGAGAAACCCGCCCGGGACCAGGGCATAATGGAACAGGGGAATGAGTTTTTTCTGCAGGTCGCTGCCAAGATAAATCAAAAGGTTGCGGCAACTGATCAGATCGAGTCTGGAAAAGGGCGGGTCCTGGGTGACGCTCTGCTCGGAAAACAACATCATGTCCCGGATGCTTTTGTTGATGCGGTATTCCTTGCCATTGGGTTGCGCAGTGAAAAATCGCGTCAGCCGCTCCTTTGATACATCTGCGGCAATGCCGGCCGGATAGAGGCCGGCTCTTGCCGTAGCAATGGCCTGGCTGTCGATGTCCGTGGCAAAGACCTGCACCTTGAAATTCTGTTTCATGGCCTCCTGTCGTTCGGCCAGCAGCATGGCAAGGGAATAAGCCTCTTCACCGGTGGAACATCCCGCTGACCAGACACGGATCACGGCAGATGCGGGCTTGCCGGCAAAGAGTTTCGGGATAACCTGGTCTTCGACCACCTTAAAGGTTTCCGGGTCCCGGAAGAACTGGGTCACACCGATGAGCAGATCCCGAAAAAGCGCCTCGCCCTCGGCCGGGGTTTGTTGCAGATATTGAACATAGGCGGCTATGGCATCGATCTGGTGGACGGCCATGCGCCGTTCGATGCGGCGGAGGATGGTGCTGGGTTTATATAGGGAAAAATTGTGGCCGGTCTGGGCCTTCAGCAGGATAAAGACCTCTTGCAGGGCGTTTTCGGTTTTGGATCTCGGCGCGTCATTGGGCAGAGGGGATTTGCCGAATCTGCGGAACACATAGGAGATGAGCTGGGCAGGCATCTCGGCTGGCGGCAGCTCAAAATCCACCAGGCCCGTGCCGATGGCGCTGCACGGCATGCCGTCATACTCGGTGGAGGCGGGGTTCTGGGCCATGACCATGCCGCCCTCGCCTTTGATGGCCCGGATGCCAAGGGTGCCGTCTCTGCCGGTGCCTGAAAGCACGATGCCGATGGCCCGCTCGCGCTGATCCTGGGCCAGGGATCGGAAGAAAAAATCAATGGGCAGACGCTGACCCCGTGGGGCCGTCGGCTCTAGCAACTTAAGGGTACCGTTCAAAAAGGTCATGTCCCGGCCCGGCGGAATGACATAGGCGCAGTTGGGCTGAACCACCACCCCATCCTCGACTTCGAAAACCTGCATCCAGGTATGCCGCCGGATGAGCTCGGTCAAACTGCTTTTGCGATCCGGGGCCAGGTGCTGCACCAGGACAAATGCCATGCCGGGTTCCGAGGTGGCAGGCATACCGGAAAAAAAAGCCTCAAAAGCAGCCAGCCCCCCGGCCGAAGCCCCGATCCCCACAATGAAGAAGGCGGCAGGGGGTATATCCGCCGGTTCAGGTGTCATGCCGGCCTCCTCCGAGATAGGTGGTTGAGGAGGCTGTCCTTTTTTTCCGCCCTTTTTTCCTGCCATTTTCAGTACCTCGCCTGGAGGGTTATTCAACTTGTATCGATTAAAAGATTTGATCCTTAAATCATTATCAGTATATAGAATCCAAGTAAAGAAAAATGAACCGGAGGGGAAGCCGTGAACCGGCAAAATAAAATAGGGAGGAGACCTCAAAAAATGAATATTGAACCGGAAAAGACCCGGGTGGGGTTTATCGGGCTGGGGGTCATGGGAAAGAGCATGGCCGGTCATATTTTAAAGGCCGGATATGAGGTGCATGTGTATACAAGGACAAAAGCGGCGGCAGATGAGCTTGTAGCAAAAGGGGCGGTCTGGGAGGATTCCGTCAAGGCCCTGAGTCAAAAAAGCCAAGTCATCATCACCATGGTCGGATATCCGTCGGATGTTGAACAGGTTTATCTGGACGGGGGCGGCATCTTAGCCCATGCGGGAAAAGGCGTCCTGGTGATCGACATGACCACTTCCAGCCCGGATCTGGCCGTCAAAATTTATGAAAAGGCGAGGCTTTCCGGAATTGATGCGCTTGACGCCCCGGTGTCGGGCGGTGATCTGGGGGCCAAAAACGCAACCTTGTCCATTATGGCGGGCGGTGATAAAGCTGCCTTTGACAAGGCCCTGCCCCTCTTTGACGTCATGGGCAAGAATATCGTATTCCAGGGCAAACCCGGCTCGGGCCAGCATACCAAAATGGCCAACCAGATCGCCATTGCCGCGGGCATGGTGGCGGTATGCGAGTCCATTGCCTATGCCCGAAAGGCAGGGCTTGATCCTGAAACCGTGCTGAAAAGCATCGGTGCAGGCGCTGCCGCATCCTGGTCCCTGAACAATCTGGGCCCGCGGATGATCGCCGGCAACGTGGAGCCTGGATTTTATGTCAAGCATTTTATCAAGGATATGAAGATTGCCGTCGAGTCGGCCAGGCATTTTGATTTCCGGACCCCCGGGCTGGACCTTGCCCTGTCCCTGTATGAACGGTTGGCCCGGATGGGTTATGAGGATAAGGGGACCCAGGCGTTATTTAAATTGTTTGAATAATCCCCATGGAATTTTTGGCAGAATACAGTTATTTCGGTCTGTTTCTATCTTCATTTCTTGCCGCCACCCTTCTTCCGCTCAGTTCCGAACTGGTTTTGGGGGCTCTGCTGAAACAGGGGTTTAACCCCTATTCATTGCTCTTTGTCGCCACCTTCGGCAATGTCCTGGGGTCGGTGGTGAATTACGGCCTGGGTGCCTTCGGCGGAAGATTGATGTTACATAAATGGTGGCGGATGTCGGACCCGGAAATCCAAAGAGCCGAGAAAAGATTCCGGAAATTCGGGATTTTCAGTCTTTTATTGGCGTGGGTTCCCATCATCGGTGATCCGTTGACCGTGGCGGCGGGTGTATTAAAAATCAATTTTTTTCTGTTTCTTCTATTGGTCGGTCTGGGTAAGGGGTTAAGATATATGGCGATTTATCTTGCCGTTCTCTGGGTATAAAATACAATAGGGCTGCAAAAATGACATATGCATTTTTGCAGCCCCTGGATTCGAATTAAAGGAGACTATCCTTTTTTCCCGCGGGGCAGCACAAGGTTCAGCACAACCCCCAGGATACCGGCCAGACCGATTCCCTGGAGCTGGAACTGGCCTGCTGAAAAGCTCATCCCGCCGATGCCGAAAATGAGGATCAGGGCCACAATGGAAAGATTCCGGGCTTCCATGAGATCCTGACCGGATTTGACCAGGGTATTGAGTCCCACCACCATGATGGCCCCGAACAGGAGGAGCATGATGCCTCCCATGACCGGGGAGGGCACGGTTTGAAGAACCGCTCCCAGCTTTCCGACAAAGGCCAGGAGAATGGCGGTGATAGCGGCCCAGGTCATGATGGCCGGGTTGAAGACCTTGGTCAGGGCCACGGCGCCGGTGACTTCGGAATAGGTGGTATTGGGCGGGCCGCCCAAAAAGGAGGCAAGGGAGGTGGCGATCCCGTCCCCGAGGATGGTCCGATGGATGCCGGGGTCTTTTAAATAGTCTTTGCCCGTGACGCCGCCGACGGCCACAACATCACCAAAATGCTCGATGGCCGGGGCAATGGCAATGGGCAGGATATAAAAAATCGCCTGGAGATTCCATTCCGGCAGGACAAAATCGGGCACGGAAAACCAGGCCGCCTTGGAAATTCCTGAAAAATCGACAAAACCGAAATAAAGGGAAACCGCATATCCTACAAAAATCCCGCAGAGAATGGGGATGAGCTTGAAAATGCCTTTTCCCAGGATGGACACCAGAACCGTGGTGGCCAGGGCCAGAAGGCCTACGGTCATGGCCTTGGCCTGGGGGAAGAGAACCACGGCCCCATCCCCGGTTTTCCCCATGGCCATGTGGACGGCCACCGGGG
>CAZAHK010000145.1:608-9732 GCA_964484555.1 uncultured Desulfobacula sp. | reverse complement strand
AACCCCCACCAGTATCCCCCACCAGAGGGTCCGGTCCTTTGAAAAAATCGGCATCCGTCTGAAATTCATCCAGATCAGGACCAGAAGGGTGGAGCCTATGGAGCGGAGCCCTGCCTGGAGAATGGGGGAGATGCCGTCTATGGCGACCTTTATGGCCACCTGGTTTAAGCCCCAGCTTGCGCAGATCAGGATCAGGACCAGGATGCCCTTCATGTCCAGGGCGGTATTGTTGGGTTTCATGCTCTATTCATGCCTCTGAAATTTAAAAAAAGCAATAAGATTCATTATATTCCGTGGCGAAGACGGCTATGGGGCTGCTGAATGCCCAAGCCTTCCCGGTTGTATCAGTCAGGGAGAGAAAAAAAAGCTGTTGAAAATATCAAAGAGGTCATCAGTCTTTATATTGAGCATCTAAAAGGAAGATAACCTTTGAGGCTATGGTTGCGGCGGTATGACAAAATTGACATCAGAAGCATTTTTTTTGCTGAATAGTTACGTTTTTTACAGATCTGACAAACAGGTTAGGGTCGCAAGAGGGTCTTGCCGGGGGTCGCAGAGAAACCTGCTTTACACGGCCATGACCCAGGGCAAGCGCCTGGTCATCATCGTGGGGTCGTCAAAGGCCCTGGAAGATACCTCGGCCAATATCCAGATGATCGTTTCGGCAGAAGAAGAGATGACGGCCACCATCCAGGAAATTGCCAACAATACCGCCAAAGGCAATACCATCACCCAAACCGCCGTCCGGACCGCAGAGGAGGTATCCAAAAAAGTCAATCAGCTCAGCAGTGCCGCCAGGGATATCAGCAAGGTGACGGAAACCATTGCCGATATTTCAGGGCAGACCAATCTTCTGGCATTGAACGCCACCATTGAAGTGGCCAGGGCCGGGGAAGCCGGCAAGGGATTTGCCGTGGTGGCGGGAGAGATTAAAGCCCTGGCCCAGCAGACGGCGGAAGCCACCCATGAGATCAATTCGAAAATATCAGGGGTCCAGACCACTACGGCCGATTCCGTCAAGGCCATTGAAGAGATTGTCCGGGTCATCAATGATATCAATGATATTATGGCCACCGTGGCAACAGCCATTGAGGAACAATCGGCCACAACCCTGGAGATCTCAAAGAATGTCAGCCAGGCCGCCTCGGGGGTAAGTGGTGCCAATGAAAACATGACCCAGATAACAGGGGCAACCGATGAGGTCACTCAGAATATCTCCCAGGTCAGCCATGATGCGGAACAAATGAGTTCCGGCAGCGCCCAGGTCAATGACAGTGCAAAAGAGCTGTCGCGGCTGGCCGAGGATTTGAACCGGATGCTGGGCCAGTTCAAGATTAAATAGAGAGGCCATAGCCGTGATCTGAGGCATTAAACCAGTGTATGGGCAATTTCGCCCAGCCGTATGACCCCCTGTTGGATCTCATCGGTCCAGCGGGAGGCATTCAGACGGATATAGTTTTTATATCGCCGGGTGGCTGAGAAAAGATAACCCGGCGACAGGGTGATGCCGACCTGGAGGGCCAGCTTGTATAAGATAAGGGAGTCAATGGCTTCCGGCAGTTGGATCCAGAGGACATACCCGCCGGCCGGTCTTGAAACCCGTGTCCCTTCCGGGAAATGCCGGGTAACGGCTTCATACATGTTCGATATATTGCAGGCATAGGCCCGCCTCACCTTTCTCATATGGGATTCGTAGCCCCCCGACTGAAGATATTCGGCCAGGGCCATCTGGGGAAGGGTGGCCGTGGCCAGGCTGGACGTAAATTTGAGCCATTCGATTTTGGGCTGATACCGGCCCGCCGCCACCCAGCCCACCCGGTATCCGGGGCAGAGGGTTTTGGAAAAGGAAGAACACAACAGGACAAGGCCCTTTTTATCATAGGCCTTGCATACCGACGGCCTTGTATCTGAAAAATGCAGCTCACCGCTGATATCCACCTCTATCAACGGAATGTCAAGGTCGGCCAGCAGGCTCACCAGGTGTTTCTTTTTTTCATCCGGAATGCAGCTTCCCAGGGGATTGTTATAATTTGAAATCACAAGACAGGCCTTGACCGGGGTCTGTTCCACGGCAAACATCAGGGTGTCGATATTGATTCCTTCGCTGGGATGGGTCGGTATCTCAAGGGCTTTGAGCCCCATGGATTCCATGCTTTGCAGGATGCCGAAATAGGTGGGAGATTCAATGGCCACGGTATCCCCTGATTTGCAAACGGCTCTCAGGCAGAGGTCAATGGCTTCGATGCAGCCCGCTGTGGTAATGATCTCCTCCGGGTTGATGACGGCATTGGCCTTGAGCGATTTCTGGGCGATCTGGATCCGCAGGGGCTTATATCCCGGCGGAATATCATATTTAATGCTTTCAAGGCTTTTTCTTCGGGCAATGGAGGCTAAAATCCGGTTCAGCTTGTCTGCGGGCAGAAGATGGGAATTGGGGGTGGCCGCCCCCAGAGGAATCAGATTGGGGTTGAACAGATCCTTCATGACCATCAGGGTCAATTCGTGAATACTGACCTTTGTGGGATCACACCGGGGGGAAGAAATGTCCGGGACAGGGACGGCGCTGGAAAACCGGGACCGGACATAATATCCGGACTGGGGTCTTGCCTCGATGAGGCCCTGACTCTCAAGAAGGCCATAGGCCTGGAGAACAGTTGTAACGCTGACCCTTTTCCGGGCGCTCATTTCCCGGACCGAGGGAATGCGTTCTCCGGGACGATAGGTCCTGGCTTCAATCATCCCGGCAATATGATCTGCAACCTGTTCATACAATCGGCCGCTATTTTTTTCATTTAAGGGCATGGTCTTTTCTTTTTTTAAGGGTTTGAAAAAGGGTACACATGGTTGGGCATTATACCAGTACAGTTAAAAAAAAAGCAAATTGTTATGGCTACAAAAAAGCAAATTTGAATCTGTTATTTATTTTGTTCGGCACTATAATATATCCCAAATGGACACGACTTCTTCTCAGGCATCATCGTCCATTTATCAATATAAGGATGCATAACAATGGAAACGCAAGAATTTGATAAACGCTCAACCCGTAACGATGTTAAAGATCTTGATAAAAGAAAAATAGTTACGGTTAAAACCGGCAGGGAAGGCAAAGAAATTACCTGCCTTGGCGGCACCATCTGGATTACCCAGACCGGAGACGGAATCGATAGAATCCTGACTTCTGGTGATATCTATCTCTCCAGGATTCCCGGTGATATCCTCATTGAAGGCATGGATCACTCCCGGATCAGGATCGCTCCTTTGCAAAAAACTGAAGTGATCAGGGATTGCAGAACAGGATATATATAGGCTTAACCGGCCTGTAAGGCCCATAACTCATAAGGAGGACCTATACGACACAACCCCATCTGTTACAGACACTTACTTACAAAAAAAGATCCTGCTTTTCGGGCAGGATCTTTTTTTTTGAGAAATAAAAACAGATAGGGTATGATGCCCGGGTTGACCCCAAATGAGGATGAAAGATGAGCTTTGTTAAATCAGCCCTGGTGCCTGAAATTCGATCAGAGGTTGCCTATTATTTTATTTTTTCCCGCAACGATATCCTGGTGACCGAAAATTTTTCCGATCCCCCGTCCATCCCCTGTATCCCTGAAACAGCAGCGGCAGACATGGGACTGGAGGGAGTCCGGTTTTTAGGGCAATATGGCTCAACAGACTGCTGGTGCGCCCGCATCGGGCCGACGGGCCTTCCGGCGAAGCACCGGTTGATCAGCCTTCGGGCGCTTTACGGAAAGGTGGATGCGGAGTTCTGGAGTATTTCAGGATATGCAAGGCAGATTCATGACTGGAACCTGAATTTTCAATTCTGCGGAAGGTGCGGCCATGCAACACAGGCCGCGACAAAAGAACATTGCCGGATCTGCCCCCAATGTGGTTTAACCTTCTACCCCAGAATTTCCCCGGCCATCATCACCGCCGTGGTAAAGGAAAATCAGATTCTGCTGGCACGGGGGGTGAATTTTCCCATAAAAGAGATGTTCAGTGTTTTAGCCGGTTTTGTCGAACCGGGCGAATCCCTGGAAGACTGTGTCCGGCGTGAGATCCTGGAAGAATCCGGGATACGGGTAAAGCGGATTCGCTATTTTAACAGTCAGTCCTGGCCGTTTCCCGACAGCCTCATGATCGGGTTTACGGCTGAATATGACGGCGGAGCCCTCTCTATTGACAGGACGGAACTCCTTGAAGCCCATTGGTTTACCAGGGACAACCTCCCCCGGGTGCCGGGAAAGCCTAGTCTGGCCGGAGAACTCATTGACTGGTTTGTTCATGGCCAAAACTGATAAAGATAGGCCGGGATCGGTTTGGAAGACGTGGGGCCGGGAATCCGGATCGGGCCTGTCTTTATAAAGCCTGTTTTTGGGGATCAGGCCTGTTTTTCCGGGAAAAAAAAGGATCTGATCCAGCCCCGTAGGGTATTACCCTGCAACGTTTCTTTTTCCGCAGATTCAAGGGCCAGGTTCATGGCTTTGGTGTCGGAAAACCGGTCCTTCCGGGTGATGATCTGCTGTTCAGGGTCCAGGGACCGGATGACCCTGGCCGGGTTCCCTGCGGCCGTGACATTGGCTGGGATGTCCGATGTCACCACTGAACCGGCGCCGATAATGCTGTTTTTGCCGATGGTCACCCCTTTGCAGACAATGGCGCTGTCGCCGATCCAGACATTTTCTTCAAGAATGACCCGGCTGGTTTTGCGGGGCGGCAGGGAGCGATCATAGATCCCGTGCCAGTCTGAATCCGTGATATAGGCATGGCTGGCCAGCATGCAGGAGTCGGCGATGGAGATGTGGTTGGCGGCGCTGATCCGGACTCCGGGAGAAATCAGGACATGGTCGCCGATGCTGATGCCGTGGATATCTTTCTGGTCCGACCAGACCGTCAGCCGGGTTTTTTTATCAGAACAGCCGAGAAGGGTGATATTGTCTCCGATACGGATGGGTCCGCCAAAGACCTCAATATACCAGGGCTTGACAATAAAGGGGTTTTTCCCGAGATGAGCCAACTGGGGGGCGAGTTTATGCCGGATATAAAGGTGCTGAAGCCTGTACCAGGCCTGTTTGATATAATAGGGCCGGTAGTCCCTGATCATTTCACAAGGTCCTTATACAGGAACCCGTCCCAGGAGGTGTGGGAAAAAAGCCCTGAGGCAGGGGATAAATCGTATAAGGCGTCGGCGGCCATGAGGACCACGGCATTGGTCCAGGAAAGCTTTTCTTCGGGCCAGATCACCATATCCGGATAGGTATAGCCGCACCAGAAGGTTTTATCCTCATATACCCGCTCCTGGATCCAGGAGAATACAATCTCCGCTTTTTTCATGCGGCCCATGGCAAACAAGGCCAGGACCAGTTCCGAGGTTTCGGCAATGGTCACCCAGGGCTGGTCGGAGACGCATCTGACCCCCTGGCCCTCAATAACATATTTCTGCCAGTATTTTTCGATCCGGGCATCGGCCCTTTCCCCGGTCAGGGCGCTGCTCAAGACCGGGTAAAACCAGTCCATGGAAAACCGGGATTTGCTGATATTGTAAGTATGGGTGTTTTCACGAATGGAGCGGCCCAGTTTGTGGAAGGCGGTCTCCCATGAAACACGGGTTTTCCCGAGAACAAAGGCAATGGACAGGGCGCATTTCAGGCTCAGGTAGATGGAGCTTGAACCGGACAGGAGGGCCATGGGGTCCACTCTGCCTTCCGGGCTTTTGGCCCAGAAAATTTCCCCGGTTTCAGCCTGGAGGCTCAGGGCGTAGTCAAGGGCTTTTTCCAGCGTCGGCCACATCTGTTTGAGAAGATCGGTATCCTTATGGATGAGCCAGGCATGAAACAGGCCGACGCAGATATAGGCAGCCATATGGGTTTCACAGGTCCGGTCCCCGGGCTCGTCCTTTATATAGGAAGAGTACCATGACCCGTCCGGGTTCTGTAAATTTTTCAGCCATTCAAAGGCCCTGAAGGCGGCATGGGGCTGGCCTCCAATATTCAAGCCCATAATGGTTTCCACCAGATCCCAGGGATCTGTTTTTCCATCCACATGCCAGGGAATGTCCCCGTTCTCCCGTTGAAGGGATAGGATAAACCCGACAACTGAGCCAATGTTCAGAGCATCGGAAGTATTTAATCTGGAGCCTCTTAAAAGCATTCATGATCTCCGGTCAAAATTTTGCCTCATATTCAAGTGGCTCACCTTACCAGACCGATATTTTTTTTTCAAGGAATTTGAAATTCAGGATCATGAATGATTATTCACAAATCAACGGTTTTGATGAAATCGGCTTTAAAACCGGATGTCCCCAGGGGGGCAATTCATATAACAGGCTGAAATTGAAGATAATATATTCTTCAACCCGGCCCTGTCAGCTTTAATAATTTTCCTTGACAAGCCGGGCGCATATCTGTTAATCACATTGAATGATCATTCATAAATCCTTATTTAACCTTTGAGACAGGAGGACATCATGATAAGAAAAATCAGAAAGGCTGCCGTTATCGGCTCGGGAATTATGGGAGGCGGGATTGCCGCCCTTCTTGCCGGTGCCGGCGTAAAAGTGAAGCTTCTGGATATTGTTCCCTTTGATTTGAAAGAGGAAGAAAAAAACAATCCTGCAGCCCGGAACAGGATCGTCAAAGCAGGTTTTGACGGCGCTTTGGCTGCAATGCCGGCCTTGTTTTACAGCAAAAAAGATGCCGGGCTCATCTCCATCGGCAACCTGGAAGACGATATTCAGACCCTTGCCGAATGCGACTGGATCGTTGAGGTGGTGGTGGAGAATCTGAAAATCAAAAGAGAGTTGTTCACAAAAATCGAAAAAGTCAGAAAACCCGGCTCCATAGTGACCTCCAACACCTCCGGCATTCCCCTGAAAGACATCAGTGAAGGCTTTTCAAAGGAATTCAAGGAACATTTCATGGGGACCCATTTTTTCAACCCGGTTCGTTATATGCACCTTCTGGAGCTGATTCCCGGTGCAGACACACTTCCCGAGGTGCTTGATTTCATAGCCGCCTTCGGCGAGAAAAATCTGGGTAAAGGCATAGTCTGGGCCAAGGACACGCCCAATTTTGTCGGGAACCGCATCGGCATCCAGGGCATCGGCGCCGTAGCAAAAGCCATGATAGCGGATGGCCTCACCATTCCGGAAGTGGATGCCATCTTCGGATCGGCCCTGGGACGGCCCAAGACCGCTATTTTTAAAACCGTTGACCTGGTCGGTCTGGATACGGTCATCCATGTCTGCAAAAATTCCTACGAGCGCTGCCCGGACGATGAACAGAGAGAGGCCCTGGTGCTTCCCGACTTCATCAATAAAATGGCCGAGAAAAAATGGTTTGGGAACAAGACCCAGGGGGGGTTCTACAAAACCGAACTGACTCCGGAATGGAAAAAGCTCCGCAAGGTCCTGAATCCGTCCACCATGGAATATGAAGACTTGACCCGACCCTCTTTCCCCTGTATTGACGAGTCAAAGAAAAAACCGACCCTGAAGGAAAAAATCAACTGCGTCCTGAACGGCGATGACAAGGGTGGAAAATTTGCCTGGAAAATGGCAGCCAACTCTTTCCAGTATGCCGCCAACCGGGTGCCTGAGATTGCCGACACCATCATTGAAATCGATAATTCCATGAAATGGGGATACAATTTTGAGATGGGCCCCTTTGAACTCTGGGATACCTATGGGGTTGAAAAATCCGTTGAACGGATGAAAAAAGAAGGCCTGGCCGTTCCGGCCAATGTAGCGGCCATGCTGGAAAAAGGCCATACCTGTTTTTACAAGCTCGAAAACGGGATTCAATATTTTTATGATTTTGCCTCGGCCTCCTACAAAACGGTTCCGGTCAGCAAGAACGCCGTCTCCATTGCGGCCGCCAAGGGCAACAACAAGACCGTTCTGGAGAACAAATCCGCAAGCCTGGTGGATATCGGCGACGATGTCTTCTGTGTTGAATTCCATACCAAGATGAATGCCATTAATGCGGAAATTGTGGATACCATCGGCGAAGCCCTGGATTATGTGGATAAAAACGGATGCGGGCTGGTCATCGGCAATCAGGCCGGTGGTATGCCGGGCGCCTTTTCCGCCGGTGCAGACCTGAGCTTTGTTTCCAAGCTCTGCCATGATAAGAAATATGCGGAAATCGATGCCTTTTTGAAAAAGGCCCAGGACGGCATCCAGAGAACCAAATATGCTTCCTTCCCGGTGGTGGCCGCGCCTTACGGCATGGTGCTGGGCGGCGGGTGCGAAACCTGTCTGGGTGCAGACCGGATCGTGGCCCATTCGGAACTGTATATGGGACTTGTGGAAATCGGGGTGGGCCTACTTCCTGCCGGAGGCGGCTGCATGAACCTTTGGAAAAAATTCATCACGGCCCTGCCGGCCAAAACAGCAGGCGACAACAACCTGGCCAAATTTTTTGTTCCCGCCTTCATGAACATTGCCATGGCCGCGGTGTCCATGTCTGCTGCCCAGGCCAGGGAAAACGGGTATCTGAACCAGGTGGACCGGGTTGTCTACAACCGTGACAACCTCATCGGTGAAGCCAAAAAAGAAGTATTGAAAATGGTGGATGACGGGTATGCCCCACCGGCCAAACAACCCCTCATCGTCATGGGTGATGCAGGCCAGGGAATGGTCAATACGGAACTCTTCAACATGCTGAACGGCAAATTTCTGAGTGAATATGATGCCTTCCTGGCCAAACGGATTGCCTTTGTCATGAGTGGCGGCGAAGTCAGGGCCGGAAGTGCCGTGGATGAAGACACCATTTTAAAACTGGAGCGGGAGGCCTTTGTGGACTTCTGCAAGGAAGAAAAAACCATGGCCCGTATCGATCACATGCTTAAAACCGGCAAACCGCTCAGAAACTAAAGGAGGAATTCCGTCATGAGAGACGCTTATATTGTACAATCGATCAGGACCCCCGGCTGCAAACAGAACAAAGGCCTTTATAACCAGACAAGGCCCGAAGAACTGATTTCATTTATCATGAAAACCGCAGTGGAACGAACCAAAAACCTGAAACCCGAAGACCTGGATGATGTCATGCTGGGATGCGCCTTCCCCGAAGGGGAGCAGGGCATGCAGATGGGTCGGGTACTGGCTTTGGGTGCCGGA
>CAZAHK010000145.1:0-598 GCA_964484555.1 uncultured Desulfobacula sp. | reverse complement strand
AACGATGTTGACGATCTCGTATGCGGATGTGCGTTTCCCGAAGGGGAGCAGGGCCTGAACCTGGGCCGGATCGCACCGAAAATGGCCGGTTTCCCGGATAAGGTGTCCGGGGCCACCGTGAACCGGTTCTGTGCTTCCGGTCTTGAAGCCATCGCCCTTGCCTCCATCCGGGTTCAGATGGGATGGTCCGAGGTCACCATCGGCGCCGGTGTGGAATCCATGACCTTTGTCCCCATGGGCGGACATACCCCCCGCCCTCACCCGGTATTTTCCCGGACCAACCCGGATATGTATATTTCCATGGGTATTACGGCGGAAAACGTGGCCAACCGGTATAATATCTCCAGGGAAGACCAGGATAAATTCGGGGCTGCTTCCCAGGCCAAGGCCACCCGGGCAAGGGATAACGGGCTGTTTACGGAAATTGTTCCCACCCCTGCGGCCAAATATGTCAAACAGGCCGACGGCACCTATAAAAAAGAACAATTCATTGTGGAGCACGATGACGGTATCCGGGCCACCACGGTTGAGGGGCTTGCCAAACTGAGACCGGCCTTTGCCGCCGGCGGCAGCGTCACGGCCGGGAACTCTTCCCAGA
>CAZAHK010000144.1:0-9782 GCA_964484555.1 uncultured Desulfobacula sp. | reverse complement strand
GAAGCCTCAGATGCATAGGTGCCGGACCGAAGAGTATGAAAGCCCTTTGTAACATGAGCCTCGTATTCTGTTGCGGTTTCAATGAAATGAGCCTGCATCTGAGAGTGCACTAGGTTGACCAGGATCTGCTGATGATACAGAAGCACATTGCGGATGTCATCATCAGAAGCAAGATAGGTTCTCAGATGGCCGATCAATTGGGATGCCAGTTTGTAAAGAATCCGGGAATGGTCTTCATAGCTGATGTCGTCAAAGTTCATCAACCCCCGGACAATATAATCTTCAAGGCGTTTTTCTTCTCCCTGTGCCTCGTTTCCGTGGAGGGTGTACCGGCTTTGATCATGAAGGTGCTGGATCAGGATGTCCTGGGACACCGGCTGAAGACGGATGGCGGACGCATCCAGGTCAAAGTCTTTATAGCCGCAGATGTTCTCCGTTTTCGGAACCACAACGATTTTCGGGATATCAATGGACATTTCCCTGTACAGTGCCGTGGTCTTTTTGACCACTGAGGAAATATCCGGTTTGTTACCAAAATCAAGCTCCGGTTCTGCCGGAGCTACGATCTTGTTCACCTTTTCAATGATTTCCTGCTGGATATCCGGGTTCTGAAGCTCATGGCTTCCCTTGAGGCGTTCATATTGCCAGAGTACGTCAAAAACAGCCTTGGCCACCTGGAGTTCTTCCTGTTTTTCAAAAACACAGGAGACCGGTTCCGGCATCTGGTCTGCCGGGATATACATCGTCGCAGAAGACTCCGGCCTATCCGGGGCTTTACCATTGATCAGGTTTTCAAAGGAAGAAGAAACGGTCACTGCTTTCTTGTCGCTATCCGGAACGTCCCGGCCGATAATAATACCGGCACGGATAATGGAATCCGGATCATTGGCATGGTCAACGATCTCCTGGAACCGGTCATGGGAGACGATGGTCAGCCGGTCAACGGACGGAATCCCTACCCTTTTTCCAAAGGGGAGCCTAAGTCCCCGGCCGATGGACTGTTCCACCAGTGTCCGTGAGTTGGCTGCCCTCAGCGGGACAATGGTGTAGAGGTTGGTGACATCCCAGCCTTCTTTGAGCATGTTCACATGGATGACGATTTCTACCGGGTTGGCCGGGTTCTCCACCGTCAAAAGCTGCTGGACGATATCATCCCCTTCACTGCCCTTGGTGCTTTTGGAATGGATGGTGATGATTCTGCCCTTGTACCTGCCCTCAAAAAAATCAGAACTTTCCATCAACTGATGCAGGGCATTGGCATGATTCGTATCCTGGGCCACCACCAGCATGAATGGCTTTACAACTTCCCGGCCGCTGTTTCTTGAAAAGACCTCCAGCTCTACCTTTGTGTTTTCATGGATGCGGATTCCATCCTCCAGTTTGATCTTTTCCAGCTCGGTTTCGGAATAATTTTCAGGAATAAAGTTTTCACGGGTGGCCACGGCCGGTTCCTTGACAAACCCGTCCCTCATGGCGGAAGACAATGGATAATAATAGATGACATTGCTGAAAGGCTCAGTTTTCCCGCCTTTTTCCACTTGGGGGGTGGCTGTCAGCTCAAGCCCCAGGACAGGCTTGAGGTCATTGATGGCAGCCATACCGGCATCGGCCCTGTACCGGTGGGATTCATCCATCAGCACCACCAGGTCATCCAGACCGGCCAGATAGTCAAAATAGCTTTCCCCGATGTATTCGCTGAGCCGCCGCATTCTGGGGATGTTCCGCTTCCTGTCGTCTTTGGCCAGCCTGCTGTCCTTGTTGTCCCTGGCCGTGATCTTGGAAATATTGAAGATATTGATGTGCAGATCCTCATCAAAGAGTTTCCCGCTGCGGGTTCCAAGCCCGGATTCATAGTTTTCGCCGGTGATGATCAGGGGCGGATTCTGGGCCAGTTCCCCAATGCCCTTGAATACATATTTGGACGTGTTGGGTGTAAAATCCGTGATCAGCTTATTATAAATGGTCAGGTTGGGCGCGATCACAAAAAAATGCCGGATCTTTTCAGACAGGTAGAGATAGCTGATAAACGCACCCATCAGTCTTGTTTTTCCCACTCCAGTGGCCAGAGCAAAACACAGGGAGAAAAAATCCCGGTCAAAGGAGGCCACATGGGGAAATTCCGACTGGAGGGTTTTTAAAAGTCCTTCCCGGTCCGCCTGTTTTTCAGGCGTTGCGATCTGACAGACCTGCCGGAGAATATCAAGGGAGTCTTTCTGGGGCTGTCTCAGACTCAGCCGGTTGCTGATCGTGTTCATGATGTGAATGCTCATTATCCGCCTCGCACTAATCTTCGTTGAAAAGGGTCATCTGCTTATCCCGGCTTTTTCCGGAAATCCGGTCCTTTTTTTCTGCCGCAGGTTCCGGTTCAGGGTCTGCCATAACCGGAGCATCCGGCAGGTTCCGGACCTCAAGACTGTAATCGTCATGACCCCATTCGCATTTTTTCAGAACAGCATTGGGGATTTTCTTTATGGTCAGGTTCGGAAACATCAGGGGATCGCCCATGAATGCGGAACAGCAGATCAAAAGGGAGCGGTTTTCTCCCACATCATGGCTGAGTTTTTCCAGCATGGCCCGGCTCATGAACTGGGTGGTGACATAAATGAAATCGGTTTCCGTGCTGTGGCCGTGAATCCAGTAAACCTCGTCGCTGGGTGCAGACTGGAATCCTTCCAGCTTGCACAGGGCTTCGGCCAGCATGGCCGCATTGAATCCGGGATTGATGACCGGATTGCCCCATTCGTCTTCTTTGATCAGGGACGGCCCCAATTCATAGAACCGGAACCCGCCGCCGCCCTTCCAATTGACAGCTTTGGAAATACCACCCTGATCTTCTGCATCAATGACTTTTTTCAGACGGGGAATACAATGGGAATAACAGTGATCCCCGAGTTCGATCCCGATCCAGCGTCGGCCCATTTTATGGGCAACGGCGGCCGTCGTGCTGGAGCCGAGGAAGGAGTCGAGTACTATGTCGCCGGGATTGGTGGCAAGTTCTAAAATTCGTTTAATAAGAGATTCTGGCTTTTTCCCTTTAGGAAATTTTACATCTCCTTCATTGTGCAGATTGTTCGAAAGGAGATCATCCCAAAGGGTTGTTAGTGGTTCTCCTGCTACATACTCTCCGTCAATGGTTTTCAATTTATCAGAGTAAAAAAGTATTCTTTCACCACGAATAAAATACATATCAGAATAGTTATCTCTTCTAAGATATATAACTTTGGATATTTCTCGTTTAGAAAGATCGATTGCTTCTCTCGCAGCTTCGCTTACCGCCTTGTAGTCAGGTCGGGCTAAACGAACTACAGATTCTGCATGAGTTAGAACGAATTTGTTTAAATAATCAGGAGCTTCTTTTATGATTTTTTTTGCCTCTTTTGCAGTTAAATTTTCATTTTTTGCAAAGGCATCTACAAGTGTCGAAAATATCCAATCTGAAAAAGCATCATTTCTATTGACAATAAATTGATTATATCTGTTATCCCTTGATCGTGAGGTAAAGATTTTATTTGGGTTCCAAACAGACTTATTATGACAATAAATTAATAAAAAGTTTGTTGTATTAACACAGCCAGGGTTTATTGATTTATGCCCAGTTGCCGCCCCTTGTTTAAAGGTTATTATATATTGCCGATTTTTTCGCCCAAATATTTCATCAAGCAAGACAATCAAATATCCAAGCTCATTATCATCAATATGAACAAACAAGGTTCCGTCATTTGAAAGCAATTGATAAAGTATAGCAAGGCGATCTCTCATAAGTGAGAGCCAGATGGAATGTTCGACACCATCATCATAATGTTCAAAAGCTTCACCAGTATTGAAAGGCGGGTCAATGTAGATGCATTTCACCTTGCCTGTATATTCCTGTTCCAGGGCTTTGAGAGCCAGCAAATTATCTCCGTGGATCAGGATATTGTCAAATATATCGTTTTGGGTGACCCGGTGTCCGGCATGATAAGATTTTGCAGGGTCTTCGATTAAGATTCTGGGCTCAAGTTTGGGCCGGTTTTCTTTGCCGATCCAGGTTAGTTCCAGTTTTTGCTTTTGGGGCATGAAAGTCTCCAAAGGGTTTTAGTCAGCCTGCATTTTTTCGACTTCGAATTGATTCCAGCAGGACCTTGGTGTCATTAATATCTTTTAACAGTTCCTCTGGTGCAGGACCGGGTGATTGCTTTGCCTGCGCTTTATCGTGGGCATCGGTTACATTGCAGCATTTTTTATATATACGTTTTAATTCGTCACATTCATCTTTTTTGAAACCAATCACCTTGTCTAAATTTTTTAATTCAATATAGGTTCTAAATCGGGTAACCACACCGTTGAAGACAACTTTTTCGACAATTCTTTCAATGGTCGCTCTTAGCCAGCTATAGGCTTTGGCTGTTTCTGTGACATTGTGCTCAGACGGGTTCGGGTTCCAGGCTTTTTGAATTTTTTTCTGAAGCTTTTCCAGTCTGTCAATTCGATCCTCAGGAGATTTGCAATCCCATGGCAAACCATCCTGGACATATCCCGGCTTGCCGCTATTCCATTCCAGAAATCGGAAAGCCGTATGATCCGGACTTTGTTCGGAGTAGGTTTCTAAATCATTTAAAAAAACAGAATCATGTGTGAAGACAATCACTTGTCTGACAGTGCTTTCATCTATCAGTCGTTTTGCAATTTTTTCACGACGCCAGTGATCAAGAGAAGAAACAGGGTCGTCAAAAACCAGGGCGGATTTGTGGGTTGCCTGGGTCAGTTCCGCAAGAAAGGCGGCCAATGCAATACTCCGCTGCTCCCCTTCGCTGGCGACTTCATATACATTGGCCTGTTTTGCTGATTTCAGACGGCAACCGAACCGGGTAATGCCTTTAGGGCTTTTGGCTTCTTCAAGGCAGACTGATAGTGTTGTTAACCCAAGACGGGTAAGTTCTATTTGAAAGCGGCTGCAATAGACTTCAGTCACAAGGACCTGTGTAAGCGCCTTGTTTTTATCAGAAATGAATTTTGAATTTTTGGGTTTGCAAATATTTAAAAGCGCAAGCTTTATGAGTCTTTTTATTTGAGATTCGACATCCGTTTTGACCTGATCCAGCCAGACTTTGGCTTCTATTTCCTTTTTTTCTCGTATTAAGGCCTCCCGGATTTCCGGGTTATCTGCGGAGGCCTCTGTTTTAGCCCTGTCATCCAGTGTCTGTATGAAAGACACAAAAAAGTTTTTAGGCGTCGATTCAAGTCGCGGTATGTCTTTTTTCCATTTGGAGGTATTGCAGATTTCCTGGATAGCATTCAATCGCTGGCTGGAACTGACTATATAGGTTTTTATTTCATCTTTTTGTTCCTGAGAAATTTCCTGCAGGTCTGCATCAATGGTTTCAAGTTGGGACTCCAGTTTTTCAAGTTGATTGAATTGTCCTGTCAGGGTGTCTAAGGCAAGCTTTTCTTTTTCAGCTTCTTTCTGGCTTTGGTCTTTTACAAAAGTATCAAATGCTTTCAATCGTTCCCGGACGTCATTGCCCAGCAGGTCCTGCTGACAAAGAACACATTTTGCCATATCCGTCACTGGAAAGTCTTTTTCAGCATAAGCGCTTGCCATGGAGAACTTTTTTGCAGCTTCCCACAAGGTTTTCCATTCTTTGCCGCCGGTTCCGGTTAAAAGACCTGAAAACTGATTTTCAGAAAAGGCCTTTGCACGTTTGGCAGCTTCTTCATGTTTTTCTATCTGTACCTTTAATTCAGATAATTTATCTTCCTGAAGAGCATTTTCTAATTGATTTAATTTTGAACTAAAGGTTTGAATGCGTTTTAGGGAGGCGTTTGTTTCCTGGGATTTTTTTAAAGGGTCGGAATTCAGGGCATTCTGAAGGGTCCCCAATCGCTTGTGATCTTCATCTGAGACTGTTGATAACTCTTGAAGGAGTTTGATGTTGCTTTCATGGTTTAGACTGTCTAAAAAATGAGCCACTTTTGTTTTTGGCTCATATTTCCAATTTTTTTTCACAGAAGCAATTTCAGTTTCTATTGTTGTGACTTCGTCATTTATTTTTTTACCCACGGCATCATAAACTTTGATCATGGAAGGTAAAATATCCAATCCAAAAGGTGTAAAACAGGTGCTGTCATCCTGGTTTAGATAATGGTGGGCAGTATTGGCATCAAAGACGAATACATTAGAAAGTTCAGGATGGCTTTCTTTATCTGTTTCCCATTGAAAAAGGAAGGGTGAAGAAGTTTCTTTTTGAAATTCAATGTCTGCTTTTGGCGGGATTGAAGGTTGAGGTTCAAATACGTCCGGTTTGATTACCGGGTCAGCACCACGGGTCCGACAAGCCTTTTTAATGACACGGGCATAACCGGTTTTACCTGAGCCATTTTCACCATAAATGACTGTCAGCCCTGGGCTACCTCCAAATTTAATGGTTTGATTTGAAAGGAGACGGTTGACACCGGTTAAATTCCCTATGGACACTAAGCGTACCGGTAGATTTTGGCTGCTTACCGCAGGTAGATGGCTTTTTTCCAACGGGATGGAAATTTTAGTTTTATTTTGAATATTTAACGATTTTTCCTTACATTGAATGGTTAACTCTTCAATATCAGAAGTGCTGATTCCATTATTTAAAACAACTCTTCGCAATCCATCTCTGAACCATAAGGGCTGGCTGGAAGACCATTCCAGTATTTGCTGCAACACAGTTCCAGAGTTCATCATTCCACCCTCCATGCAATTTCAAAAAGGACTTCCTCTTCTATGGTCTGTTTCAGCCGGGCTTCGACCGAGTCGAGCAGCCTTTCTTTTTCCCGGTCGATTTCGTCCTGGGCATCAAAAAGGGTTCTTCGCATGTCGGAGCGGCTTTTTTCAAGGGCTTTGGCCTGGCGCTGCAATTTCAGCTTTTGTTCAAGCCCCACGGTTTTTCGGGCTTCGGCCTTTAGCAGTCCGATTTTGGCGTCCGTGTCCTTGATCCTGATTTCCAGGCTGTTTTTCCGGTCTTCGGCCCACCGGTCCAGTTTGTCCATTTCCGCTTCAAAAAAGACTGCGTTTCGCTCGGAAATGGTGTGGAGCGACTTTTTTTTCATTTGGTCATAAACCAGCAGGGTCTCACGGGTCAGGCTCTTATGGACCGGGGTAATCCGGGCCGGAAGGTTGAACAGGCGCCGGGCCTGTTCCTCATCCAGTTCCCGGCCGTTTGCGGTTACAGCCGAGCAGAACACATAGTCTTCCGGTTCAAGGGCGTTGATGGTAAGGCGGTGGGCGGTCAATGAACCGGATCGGCCTGCCAGCGGTTTCAGGACATGGATGTTTTTTCCGGAACCGGAATCATTAAAATCCAGCTCTGTTTCGGGGTGCTCTGTTTGACCGGCAGCGGCCAGGACCCATTGTGCAAGCGGGTGCCGGAGCCTGTAGTGATACCCTTTTATGCTTCCGGGTTTCAGGGTGTAACAGCCCAGGGGCAGCGGCGGGTCCATTTGGTTTGCTGCCGGTGGCGTAACAAGATCAAAGGTCAGGGTCTCTTCGTTAAACCGGGCTTTGTCTTTGAGCACATGTCGGGTCAGATCCCACAGAAGGGCCTCGTATTGGTTCAGGCATAAGGCGGTCCTGGCTTTATAGACATTGAGTTTTTCCGCCACTTCAGCATCAAAATGATCCAGGAGCTTTTGGCGGGTGCTCTTCATGTGCTCATTGACTTCCTGCCCGAGTTCCTTTTGAAGTGCATCAAAAGAGGCCTGTATGGCTTCAGGGTCCCGGCAGGTCTGATAGATATGGGCGATCCGTTTTTCAAAATCAACACCGGATTCGATACTGCCAAGAATTTCATCGCTGGCTCCGAAAACACCGCTGAAGAGCCTGAATTTTTCCGACAGCAACTGGTATACCCGCTGGTCTGCGGCATTGTGTTTGTTCAGAAAATTAATGACGACCACATCATGTTTTTGACCGTAACGGTGGCAGCGGCCGATCCGTTGCTCAATGCGCTGGGGGTTCCACGACAGGTCGTAATTCACCACCAGAGAGCAGAATTGAAGATTGATCCCCTCGGCTGCCGCTTCTGTGGCAATCATGATCTTGGCGGTGGATGAAAAATAATCCACCAAAGCTGCCCGGGTATCGGCCGTTCTGGACCCGGTGAGTTTATCCGTGCCTGCAGCGGCGTTCTTCCATGCCACATAGATGTCACGGGTTTTTGAGTCATTGTTGGTGCCGTTGAACAACACAATATCCTGGGAATATCCGTTTTCAGAGAGAAGGGAGACAAGATAGGCCTGGGTCCGTCTGGACTCGGTGAATATGATGGCTTTTTCCGCTCCGCCCAGACTGAAGGCCATTTCAAACCCGATTCGCAGGGCGTGCAAAAGGGCCTGCCCTTTGGCATTTTGTGTGATTTTCATGGCCTGTTCGTAAAAGGCCTTCAGCTCCTGGATTTCTTTTTGAATCAAGGTTTTCTGGTCCAACGTGAGCGGAGCTGTTTCCTGCGCTTCTGAAGGCTCATCTTCGTCTTTCAGATCTTCCCATGCTTCAAAATCATCGGCCGAGCTTTCTTTTTCGTCCGTCACGGGTGTTTCCGTCTTCAGACGTTTTTCAAGCTTTGCCGCCAGACCGCTCAGGGCCCCGGCTATGGCAAAGGTGGATGAGGCCAACAGCTTTCTCAGCACCAGGGTCATCAGGGACCGCTGGCTGACGGGAAGCGCCTGAAGGTCCGGACGCCGTAAATAGTCTGAGACCATATCATATAGCACGTCTTCATCTTCGGACGGAATAAACTCCTGGGTGTATGCTTTTCTTTCAGTGAATCGCACGTATTCAAGCACCTGCCGTCTCAGGGTCCGGTGACAAACCGGACGAAGCCGGAGCCGCAGTTCTTCAAACCCATCTTCCGTGGTCAGGCGGGCATATTTTGCCTTAAAACTTTTCAGATCACCAAAGGCATGATTGTCGATAAAACCGACCAGGCCGTAAAGTTCCAGAAGGGAATTCTGCAGCGGTGTTGCCGTCAGAAGGAGCTTCGGGGTATGGGCAAGGGCCTGTTTCAGCTCCCTGGCAATTTTGTTTCCGGTTTTGTAGACATTCCTGAGCCGGTGGGCCTCGTCGATGACCACAAGATCCCAGTCTACCCGACGGATATAATCGGATTTGTTTCTGGCAAATTGAAATGAGCAGAGCACGATTTCAGAGGTATCAAAGGGGTTGAATGCCCCCTGTCTGATCTCTTTATTGAAATTTCCGGCTTCCAGAATTCTGGAAGGAAGATAGAATTTATCAAGTAATTCCTGGTTCCATTGTTTTCTTAAATTGGAAGGGAGAATGATCAGGATGCGGCGTTTCTTTTCCGCCCATTTCTGTGACAGAACGATTCCGGCTTCTATGGTTTTGCCAAGCCCCACCTCGTCGGCGAGAAGCGCTCCTTTGGACAGGGGCGACCGAAAAGCAAAAAGAGCGGCATCCACCTGATGGGGGTTGATATCCACTTTGGAGTCCATGAGTGCGGCTGTGAAACGCTGGACATCATCTGAGGCGCAGCGTCGCTGAAGTTCATGGGAATACAGTTTTGCGTGATAGTCTGTAATCATTTATCCTGATCTGAACTTATTAGTATCTGAAGAGACTGTAACCATCCAGCTTTTCTTATTGTGAGCTATACGACAACAAAATAGGGGTGTCAACTTTACGGAATGTTTTAATTATAAAAAGGAGTTTGGTAATTAAAGCTGTACATGAGCCGGGTTGCCCGATTTTATATATTGGCGTCGTGAGACAGTTTGGTCCCTATCTTTCGTGGGCGCAGGATATTTGAGGAGAT
>CAZAHK010000143.1:0-9852 GCA_964484555.1 uncultured Desulfobacula sp. | reverse complement strand
AATCAAAATATCTTACTAAACAAGAGTTTCTATTGATGACTATATAAATAACTTAACCAATTTATTATCAGGTCAATTTCCCCTGATAACCTGAAGTCACACGTAAGTCTAAAAAAGAGTATCATCCGATACACTTTTTTGAATCCAATATCAAATTCAATCCGGCCTGAATTCAATCTTTCGGAAATTCGTATCAGGATTCTCGGTAATTGTAAATATGTGTCAAGGGAAAAGGGGGGAAACCCGGCCCCGGAGAATCCGGGGCCGGGCAGGTGGGTTATTTGTATTTATCTTTGATAAAAGCCAAGGATTCATCAATGGCTTTCAAGGTCAGGTCCAGGTCTTTCTGGGTGTGTCTGTAACTGATATAGCCGTGGTGGAAGGGCGTGAAGAAAAAGCCTTTGCGGATCAGTTCGGTGTAAAAATCCGTGCGTTTGGCTTTGTAGGCGCCGGTATCGTCGGCCTTAAAGGTGATATAGAACATGGGCGGGATGCCGGACAGTTCGGCGCCCACATCGTGCTTGTCGATGAGGGCCTGGATGCCGTTCATGAATCCCTGGCCTTTTTCCCAGATGTTTTCGAGAACCTTGTCCCGCTCCAGGATTTCAATGGTCTTGAGGGCGGCGACAAAGGATTCGCTGTTGGGGAAAAAGGTGGACGAGATGAAGAGTTTGCTCGCCGCGGCCATCATGATCTCTTTTTTGCCCGTGACGACCGAGATGGGGTAGCCGTTGGCAATGGCCTTGCCGAGCACGGTCAGGTCCGGGGTCACGCCGTAATATTTCTGGGCGCCGCCCATGGAGACCCGGAACCCGGTGCGGATTTCGTCATAGACCAGGACGGCGCCGTATTTGTGGGCCAGGGCTTTTACGGCTTCCAGGAAGCCCGGGAGCGGCTCCTGCATTTTCTGATGGTTGGGATGGCCGAAGGGCGTCATGATGATGGCGGCGGTGTCGCTGCCGTGGGCGGCCATGAGTTCTTCCAACTGAGCTAGGTTGTTGTACTGGAATTCATATACGTCTTCAAAGAATTTTTTCGGAATGCCGCCCTTCATTTCCACGCACCAGTCATGCCAGCCGTGGTAACCGCAGCGCATGACTTTGAGTTTGCCCGTATGGGCCCGGGCGATGCGGATGGCGGCGCTGGTGGCGTCGGACCCGGTTTTGAGAAAGATGCTCATCTCCGAGGAGGGCACCAGTTCCTTGAGTTTTTTGGCCAGAAGATTCTGAAATTTCTGGGTCAGGGTAAAGCAGAACCCTTTATTTTTGATCTGGTCGTGGACGGCTTCGTCCACTTCGGTTTCCCGGTAGCCCAGGATGACGGGTCCGTAGCCGCAGAGAAAATCGATGAATTCGTTTCCGTCCACATCAATGAGGCGGCAGCCTTTCCCGCTTTCAAGGAAGATGGGATATTCGCCGTTGATGAAGTCCGTGGGCTTTCTGGCCCCCAGGACCCCGCCGGGCACAAGGCTGAGGGCCTCTTCATACAGGGCAAGGCTTTTGGATATATTCAGTTTGGGTGTTTCTTTCACGAAAAACCTCCTTTTTTATGGGTTGACTTCGAACATGGAATCGATTTTATGGGTCTGGTGGATCCTGGCCCCGCGTTTCAAAAATTCGCCCAGAAAAATGTCTGCGTCAATGCAGCCTTCGGGCGCAACCACGCCCTTGACCGTGACAAGGCCGTCGGCCATCATCATGGCGGCGATGGCGGCGGGAAGACCTGTGCCCGGAGCCATGCGGCCCACCATGTCGGCAGTGTAGGTGACTTTTTTGCCGTCTTTTTCGCCTTTGACAATAACCTTGAGGCCTGAAGACTGGGGCCCGTTGTCCCGGCCCTCGGGGATCTTCTGCCAGAGTTTCAGGGCCAGGTCATAGGGCGTGATCTTGACGCCTTTGACCTCAACGGGTTCCGTGGAAAGGAGTCCTGTGTCTTTCTGTTCCTTGATGAGTTCATCCACCCAGAGCGGGATGAGGGCGCCCTTGATGATGACGTTTTTGACGCCTTTGATATATTTCGGGAGGGTCAGGGGCTGGGGATGGCCCACGTAGCGGACATGGCAGACGCCCAGGGGCGGGAGGAACTGCTCGGCCGTCACATCGGTGCCGCCTTCCACAGACACCAGTTCGCCGTTGATATACTGGGGAATTTTGCCCAGGGTCATGTGAAGGCTGTGGTCCCAGGCGGCCCCGGCCAGCTCGGCAATGCTGACCACCCAGTAGAGATAGATGTCGTCCACCGTGTCCAGGCGGTCGGCATACCATTTGACCAGGATATTGTTGGTGCCGGGGTCGGAGCCCATGCCGGTGAGAACGGTGATGCCCGCTTCCTTGGCCATTTTGTCGATGTCGGAATTAAAGAGGATCTGGGTGCCCTCATAGTCGTCGCAGATGTCGATATAATTGACCTTGGCTTCCACGGCGGCTTTGGCCACCGGCACGGCGGTCTTGTAGAAGGGGCCGGCCGTGTTGATGATCACGTCGACGTCCTTAAAAGCCTTGACCATGGCGGCGTGGTCCATGACATCCATTTTGATGAGGGATATTTTTTCGCTTTCCTTCAGCTTTTTGGATACCCTTTCCGGGTCCGGGTAAAGGTCTGCCAGGATGACCTGGGTGATCTTTTCCTGTTTGATGAGGTCCCTTGCAACGCCCTGGCCCATTCCGCCGACTCCGCCGATAAGTAATGCACGCATGTTTTTTCTCCTCGTCTATTGAAAATGGTCTTTTATCTGTTGGTTCAATAATATGGTTTAATTTTCGATTTTTAATTCCCGATCTTTAAAATTAAGGCCGCTCCCGTATCCCCGGCCGCACACCCGGTAAAGAGCATATACCCGCCGCCCTTGTCTGCCAGTTCCTCAATGCCTTCGATGATGAGCCGTCCGGCCGTGGGGGCCTGGGGATGGCCGAAGACCAGGGAGGACCCGAAATTATTGAAGGTGTTCACGTCAATGCCCATCTGGTCTGCCAGATAAATATCGTTGGCGGCAAAGGGGTTGTGGGTTTTGATGACTTTCACGTCTTTGATGGAGATCCCGGCATTGTCCAGGGCCATTTGAGCCGCCGGCACCACGGCCATGGCCATGAATCCTTTTTTGGCCCGTGAATATCCATAGGACACGATCCGGGCGTCCTTTGAAGTATCCTGGCTCAGTTCCCCGGCCTTTTCCTTTGAAGCCACGATGAGGCCGCAATTGCCGTCGGCCGGGTGGGTCTGGGCCCCGAAGGTGTGGACCCCGCCGGGCAGGACGGGTTTCAACCCGGCCAGGCCTTCCTTTGTGGTGGGCATGACGCCTTCGTCGGACTCGACTGTCACGGTCTTCTTTTTGGAGACCGCCACGGTCACCGGGAACATATATTGTTTCTGAAAGGCCCGGTCGTTTTTCAGGGCATCCAGATATTGTTCATATCGCCTCAGGGCCAGGTCGTCACAGGCCTCACGGGTTACACCGGCTTCTTTGGCCACATTTTCCGCAGTCTGGATCATGGCGTTTCCTGCCCAGGGGTCCTTGCCGAAATGGTCCATGACCCAGTCTTCCGAAACCACCTGCCCGCCGGGGCCGTTGGGATTGGGCCAGATGGTGTGAGGTCCGTTGGAGCACCGGTCCGTCATCAGGGTAAAGGCGGTTTTATACAGCCCGGTTTCAACGCCCATGGCCGCCTGGTGGAGGACCGTGGTGGAGGTGGAACAGGCCTGGCTGATCAAAAAGCCGCCCAGGTGTTCGGCCCCCAACAGAGCCGAGGCCCAGGGCCCCCCGTAAAACATGGCGGGCTGGCCCACGGTGAGGCCCAGGATCAAATAATCAAAGGTCTTGGGGCTGATGTCTTTGGCAGACAGCCAGGCCCTGGCCGTCCGTGCGCCCAGATCAATGGCGTTTTCATTGGCCAGGGTTCCCTGCCACCGGGCAAAGGGGGTGGAATAATAGCCTTTGTAGGGGATATATGCTTTTGTCAACATGGTTGGTTCTCTCCCTTTATCCGGCAGGTTCTGTGACCCCCGGCTATGAATTGTAATGTCTTAAAATGGCCTCCAGCACACTGCCGCCGATGGCCCTTGCTTTTTCAGAAATGGTGGTGCAATAGGCCGTGTCCGACCGGGGATCCACATCCCCGATTTTAAGGCCTGTTCTCACACGGGTCCCGGGCCGGATGAGGCCCCGGATGACCCCGTCAATGATGGTGATGACCGGTTTCGTGTCCACATGGCCCACGACATCTCCCTTTTTGACCAGGGAACCGATGTCCAGATGGGAGGTGAAAACACCGGCGCAGGGGGCCCGGAGCACCCGCTCGCCTGCAAAGCCGGCAATGGTGCCGGGAATGCCGGTATTGGGCTCGGGGCTGCCCTTGAGGATAACCCTGCCCATATCGTGTCCCCGGTTGGTTTCAACGGCCATGTGCACGTCCTCTCCCGCCGTGAATCCGGGCCCAAGGCCAATGACCAGCGGGGCTTCCGTGAGGACGGTGCCCAGGTTCCGCTTGGCAATGAGGGCGTCCACCACGGCATGGGGTTTCAGGATGCGGATGGTTTCCCAGGAAGGGTCCACCAGGACCGGGATCCGGTTTTCCTTCCAGACATCGGGAATCATGCCGGGATGGGAAATGCGTTTTGCCTCAATGCCTTCCACGCAGGATATCCCGTCATGGACGGCTTCGCAGAAACTGACCCGCCGCCGGACCGCCATGGGCGCCTCTATTTCCATCATGAAAATATGCCGGATATGGGCGTTATAAAGCCGGCAGGCAATGCCGGTGGCCATTTCTCCGCCGCCCTTGATGCCGATGACCAGCTCCCTGACCGGGATTTCAAGTTCCTTAAACAATGTGGCCGTCCGTGTTTCCGTCATGATGATTTTTTCCTCATTTATTTTTGCCATGAAGAGGGTTTATTTCTTTTTTTTAATGGCGGCCAGGATCTTGTCCGGGGTCACCGGAAAGGAATCCATGTACACGCCCACGGCGTTGCTGACCGCGGCGGCATAGGCCTGGGCTGCACTCATGGCGATGGACATGGCCGCTTCCTTGGCACCGTAGGGCCCCTTGGGCTCGATGGATTCCACGATGATATTGTGGATGGGCGGCATATCACAGGCCAGAGGCAGTTTATAATCCAGCATGGTGGGGTTCAGGCACCGGCCTTCCTTCCATTCGTGGTATTCCGTCAGCATACCGCCCTGGCCACCCATGGCGACAGACCCTTCAAACTGGCCTTCCAGGACCAGGGGATTCAGGGCCTTGCCCACATCCTGGCAGGCCACGCAGTTGAGGACGGTGACCTGTCCGGTTTCCGGGTCCACCTTGACTTCGATGATGGTGGTGCCGAAGGAAAAGGCTTCACACATCTGGCCATAGGGGTTGGACACCCATTCGCGTTTCATATCCACCTTGGGCCAGTAACCGCCTTCGGCATTGACGGAGATGAAATTCGTCAGGGCCACCCTCACCACTTTTTTAAGGGGGACGCATTTTTCAGGATCATCCTGGACAAAGATCATGCGGTTTCTGGCGGCCAGGGTATCGGCAGGAACCTTCAGGATTTTGGAGGCCACTTCAAAGAGTTTGGCCTTGCAGTTGGCTGCGGCATTTTTTACAGCCTGGCCGCCTACAAAGGTAGACACCTGGGAATAGGAGCCGGGATCCGAAGAGGTGGTTTCCGTATCGGCATTGACGAGATGGATGTCTTCGGGCAGAAGGCCCAGCTCTTCGGCGGCGATCTGGACCAGCATGTTTTCATTGCCCTGGCCGTTGTCCACAACTCCGGACATGACCGTGGCTTCCCCGTCCTCATTGAATTTGATAAAGGACTGGGACCCGCCCCGGATGCCCATGGGGAACCCGGTCTGGACGGAATTGGTGCCGATGCCGATGCCGTGAAAGGGCGGGAGTTTTCCCCATTTTTCCTTCCATCCGGATTTCTCCGCCGCTTTTCGGATGGTCTCGTCCATGGCACAGGACCCCACCAGGGATTGGGTGCTGGTATATTCTCCGGGCTGGCGGGAATTGCGAAGCCGCATTTCGACCGGGTCAAGCCCTAAATGCTCGGCAATCATGTCGAGCTGGGTGTCGAGACCGCAGGCAAAGCCCCGGCCGTGGGTCCGGATCATGCCCCGGATGGGTTTGTTGGTGTATACCCGAAAGCCGTTGTACCGGACGCTGCCCATGCGGTAGGCCTGTTCCATGGACAGAAAGGGGACGCTGGTGGCAATGGGGCCGGTGGATGAATAGGCGCCGCCGTCCATATAGCAGGTGGTTTCCCTGGCCAGGACCCGGCCTTCCTTGTCCACCCCGGTTTTATGGGTGGTGATCATGCTGTGGCCCTGGCGGGTGCCGATGGTGTTTTCTTCCCGTGTGAATTCGATCCTGACCGGACAACCGGTTTTTTTAGCCAGGAGGGCGCAGATATAATCGGCCGGGCAGATTTCACTTCGTCCTCCAAAGGCACCGCCAATGGCGATTTTTCTGATTTTGACCTTGTGCAGGGGAATCTTGAAGGAATTGGACAAGGGCTTGGATTTCATGTGGGGACCGCCGTTGGGGCACCAGACCTCCAGGCAGTCGTCGGAATCAAACCTTGCTACGACGGCATAGGGCTCGGCCTGGAAATAAGATTCTTCCGGCGCCGTAAAGGTATCTTCCCGGATATAATGGGCCTTGGTAAAATTTTCATCCACATGGCCCGTGTCAATGTTGACATGGATATTGATATTGTTGGGAAATTCCGCATGGATGAGTTCGGTCTCCGAGGCCATGGCCGCCATGGGCTCATAGACCGCCGGCAGTTCTTCATAGGTTACATCAATGAGATCCAGGGCTTTTTGGGCCGTGTCTTCGTCCACGGCAGCCACGCCCGCCACCTCATCCCCGATATACCGGACCTTGTCCGTCTGGAGAAACTGCTGGTCCCGGGTATAGGCAAAAACACCCCATTTTACGCCTTCGGTATCCTTTCCCGTGACCACGGATCTGACGCCGGGCAAGGCCAGGGCTTTTGAAGCATCAATGCTGATGATCCGGGCATGGGCATAGGGGCTTCGTTTTATTTTTCCCACCAGCATATGGGGCAGTTTCAGATCGGCCGTGAATTTGGCCTTTCCCATGACCTTGGCCCTGGAATCCACCCTGGGCATCCGTGTTCCGATGATATTGTATTGTGTCATGTCTTACTCCTTTGCCTTGCAGCAGGATTTGATGCCTGACGCACAGTCTGGACACTGATCCTGTGGATGGGCCGTATGGGCCACGGCTTCCACGATTTTGGCATAGCCCGTGCACCGGCAGATATTGCCGGAAAGGGCTTTTCGGATGGTGTCTTCGTCGGGGTCCGGGTTTTCTTTTAACAGGGCATCCGCCGTCATGAGCATGCCCGGCGTGCAGAATCCGCATTGGACTGCACCGTGGTTGACAAAAGATTCCTGGAGCGGGGAAAGGGTGTCCCCGTCGGCCAGCCCTTCAACAGTCTTGATGGTAGCGCCTTCGGCTTCCAGGGCCAGGGTGAGGCAGGCCCGGACCGGCTTTCCGTCCAGTTGGACCGTGCAGGACCCGCAGACCCCTTCTCCGCAGCTTTCCTTTGACCCGGTCAGATCCAGGTGGTCCCGGAGGACTTCCAAAAGGGTGTCGTTGGGGGAAATCCGCACATCAAAGGCTTTATGATTAATATTCAGGGTAAGATCTATTTTTTCCATATCATTGCTCCATTCCTTATATTATGCCTGAATGGCCCGGGCGGCCTCTTTCAAGGCTCTAAAAACCATTTCACTCACCATGGCGCACCGGTATTCCAGGGTTGCCCCCACATTGTGGACGGCAAAGGTGGAGGCAGAGTTCATGGACCCGTTCCCGGCCTTTTGAAAGGCTTGTGTATCGGTAAAGGCTTTTCCCTTAAGCTCGGCGGATTCCTTTGCCAGGAAAAGGGGAGACCGGGCCATGGCGCCCACCACGATGCGGGCTTCGCCAATGGTATCCTTTTTGCCCGGGGAAGCCTTTAGCAGGACCCCGGCGCAGACAATGGGATAATCAATGGCAGACCGGTAGGCCAGACGCTGATAGGAACTCTTCCCATTGGTGACGGGGATGATGATTTCCGTTAAGAGTTCAGTGGGTTCCATGGCAAAGGGGTGGATCCCGTCGGTGGTGTAGAAATCGGTGAGGGCCACGGTTCTTTCGTTTCCCTTGCTTGCCAGGACCAGGCGCGCATCCAGGGCCATCAGAGCTGCGGCTCCATCAGATTGACAGGTGGAATTGCACCGGTCGGATTCGTCCCTGGCATAGCAGATTTTTCCGCCGTCCTTATGGCAGGCCTGGCGGCCGGACCGGTGAAAGGCCGACTGGTTGTAGTGAAAGCACCGGGTGTCCTGGAGAATATTGCCGCCGATGGTTCCCCGGAAATGCTGGATGGTGGCGGCTCCGACTCGTTCACAGGCCGTTGACAGGGCCGAAGCTTCTTTTTGAACCAGGTCCGAGGCAATGATATCGGCAAGGCAGGTCCGGGCGCCGATCCTGATGGTGTCCTTGTCTTGTTTGATATAGGCCAGCTCCTTCAAGGCCTTCAGGCTGATGAGCATTTTCGGGGCCAGGAGGCCCTTTTTCATCCTGACCAGAAGGTCTGTGCCACCGGCCAGGATTTTTGCATCCGGGCCGCGCTCGGCCAGAAGGTCCAGCGCCTGTTCAAGCGTCTCGGGTCCTGTATAGTTAAATTGTGGTAACCGCACGGGTGTTCTCCTTCATTTGCTGCGTTTACATATTATTTCAAAAGCCCGGGCAGATATAAAACAATCTCCGGGAAAAGCATCATAAGAATGATACAGACGACATAGGCCGGTAAAAAATACATGACCCCCTGAAATACCTTTTCCAGGGGAACGGTTTTGGCCATGCCGCCCACCACATAGGCCACGGCCCCCACCGGTGGGGTGACGGCCCCCAGGGTGGTGATGACGGTAATGACCACCCCGAACCAGATGGGATCATAACCGAGGTTTATGGCCACGGGGTAGAAAATCGGGATGGTGATGAGCAGCAGGGCCAGGGAATCCATGACCATGCCGCCGAAGGTATAAATGAGAAAGATGATGGCCAGGATGGCGGTTTTGGAAAAGGGCAGGCCGGACACCCAGGAAGCGATGTCAAAGGGAATCCGGGTGATGGCCAGGAACCGGCCGAAGACCATGGCCCCGGCAATGACGACAAAGACCATGCAGGACACTTTCATGGTATCGAAAATGGTATTGTAAAAATTCTTCCAGGATAATTTATTTTGAAACACGGCAAGGACGACGGCAAAAAAAGATCCCACGGCCCCGGCTTCGGTGGGAGTGAACAGGCCCACAAAAAGACCGACCATGACCACGGCAAAAAGGATGAGCATTTCCACAGCCCCGGCCAGGGAGGATATTTTTTCTTTGAGGGTAGTTTTCTCTCCGACGGGTCCCCAGGTCGGAAATATTGTGCAGAGCACATAGACCGACAGGGTCAGCAGAAAGGCCAGCAGAAGTCCGGCCCCGAATCCGCCGTAAAAAAGTTTGGCAATGGACTGTTCCGTGGATAACCCGTAAATGATGAGCACCACGCTGGGGGGGATGACCACCCCGAGGGTGGATCCGCAGGCAATGGCCCCGGTGCTGAGCATGGGGTTGTATTTGTACCGGGTCATCTGGGGCAGGGCCACGGTGGTCATGGTGGCGGCCGTAGCGGCATTGGACCCGCAGATGGCGGAAAAGGCGGCGCAGGCCATGACCGTGGCCATGGCAAGGCCGCCCCGGACGTGACCGATCCAGGTATAGGCTGCCGTGTAAAGTTTTTCATTGACCCCGGAATAAAAGGCGATCTGGCCCATGAAGATAAAGAGCGGGAT
>CAZAHK010000142.1:0-10051 GCA_964484555.1 uncultured Desulfobacula sp. | reverse complement strand
CCTGTATGAGCTGTTTACCGGGCAATTGCCGTTCCAGGCAACAGAGCCCATCGAGTTGGTTCATGCCCATCTGGCCCGGACACCCAAACCCCTGCATGACATTGTTCCGGGTCTTTCCCCGGTATTGTCCGATATTGTGGCCAAACTCATGGCAAAGGATGCCAATGATAGGTATCAGAGTGCTTACGGCATCAAGGCAGACCTGGAAGCCTGCATAAAAAGATTGACTCCGTCGGGGGATATCGAAGGTTTTTCGTTGTTTCTCCAGGATTTCCCGGACCGGTTTTCCCTGCCCCAGAAAATCTATGGCAGAACAAAAGAAAAAGACAGACTGCTGGCAGCATATACGCTTGCCTGCCAGGGGCAAAAAGGCCTGTTCATGGTCAAAGGACCCCCAGGCATCGGGAAAACCGCCCTGATCCGGGAAATCCACAAACCCATTGCGGAAACCCGGGGTCTGTTTATTTCCGGCAAATTTGACCAGTATCAAAAGCAGCTTCCCTACAGCGCCATCATCAGGGCCATGGGCGAACTGGTCCAGACCATCCTGACCCAGTCTGAAGCCGCCATTATCCAATGGAAGACCGACATGAAGGAAACGCTGGGGGATATCGCCAAGGTCATCACCGATGTCATCCCGGACCTGGAACTGATCATCGGCCCCCAGCCGGATATCCCGGTGTTGGGCCCCACCGAAACCCAGAACCGCTTCCAGTATGCATTTCAGAGCTTTATCCAGGTGTTCTGCAAAAAAGAGCACCCCCTTGTCATTTTTCTGGATGACCTTCAATGGGCCGATGTTGCCTCACTAAAACTGATCGAAATCATCATGGTCCATGAAGCCGCCGATCACCTTCTCATCATAGGGGCCTATCGCCATACCGAGGTGACAGAAACCCATTCGTTAACCCTGAGCCTGGAACAACTGGAAAAACGATCCATCCATCCGGATCAGATTGATCTGGGCGGCCTCATCCTGGAAGATATTGCATCATTGATCCTGGATGCCTTTCCCCAAGCCAGGGAAGACTCAGGCCCCCTTGCCCGGTTATTGCTGGCCAAAACCCGGGGCAATCCTTTTTTTGTCAACCAGTTTTTGACTGTTCTGGCAGACGATGGGCTGATTGCCTTTGACCGGGACCAAAGAGCCTGGATTTGGGATATCAAGGCCATAGAAGAGCAGAATATCACGGACAATGTTGCCGACCTGATGCAGGCAGAAATCGGAAAACTACCCCAATCCACCCGGGATGCGCTGCGGGTCGCTGCCATGCTGGGCAATCAGTTTACCTTGTCCCTTTTATCCCGTGTCACCGAAAGACCTCTTGCTGAGATCACAGCAGCCATGGAACCGGCGCTCTCAAAAGGATTGATCCTGATACGAAAATCCGGCAAAGAGGCTTTGGACATGCAGTATGCCTGTTCCTTTGCCCATGATCAAATACAGAAAGCTGCTGCGGCCCTGACACCGGAATCACAACGAGCCACCCTGCATGTGCATATCGGCAGGATACTAAAAAATGAACTTTCTGACGATCATCTCGAGGATTCGATTTTTGATATCATCGATCATCTAAATCATGGGATCGATCCGCATGGCCATGTCCTTGAAGGGCTGGACAAGGAAGAACTCATTCATCTCAACTTTTTGGCCGGCAAAAAAGCCAAGGCCAATGCTGCCTGGGCACCTGGCTTTGATTATCTGAACATTGCCCTTAATTTGTTGGGGGATGACGGCTGGAAAAAAACATACCAACTGGCTCTGGATATCCACAATGAGATTGCCGAAGCAGCTTACCTGTGCGGCAGGTATAAGGAGCTCTCCAAATTTGCTCATGCTGTTTTTAAAAATGCGATCACACTGATTGATAAATCGCAGTCCTATATTGCAATGATTCGGTCTTTTACAGCCAAGGGTAATTTAAAAGATGCAGTAAAAATCGGAATACAGGCCCTGGCTGAATATGGGGTGATATTCCCTAAAAAACCCAATAAAATCCATGTAATCTTCGAAATAATCAAAACCAAAATTGCACTGGCCAATAAAACAAATGCGGATCTTTTAAACTTGCCGGAACTGGTTGATCCGGAAAAACAGGCTTTGCTTAGATTGCTCAGTTATTTGCATTTTCCCATGTTTCTTACATCATCTGGTCTGGGGGCTATTGAAATCTGCAAGCGGTTTCAACACTTGCTCAAATATGGTTATTCTTCAAATGCACCCTGTATATTTGTTGACTGGGGTCTTTTTCTGTGCGGCCCGCTCAATGATCCGGCAGCCGGATACAGGTTTGGAAAGCTGGCGCTCCAATTTATAGGTCAATATGATACCAAAGAATTTAAAAAACCTGTTTTAACTACGTTGATTATATTCAATGGTCACATACAATTTTGGGGAGACTCCATTCATCAAACCTTTTCTGATAAGGATGCACTGCTCAAATCCTCCTTAAATAAAGGAGGATTTGAGGGGGTACCACAGCTTTATGGCTTGTTTTATATGAATAGGATGTTTGCAGGGGGCTGTTTAAGACTGATTATAAATGATTTGGAGAAAGGCCTTGCTATATGCAGACAAATTAACCAACCGCTGGGTGAACGATGGCTTCGATTGGAACTCCATGGGACACTTTGCTTTTCTGAGCACTCATCAGAATTTTTCTCGATCAAAGTACGATCGCTTTACGATGTCTTAGAGGGGTCAGCTTTTCTGAAAAATAAAGATTATTTTGGATATGCCGGTGCTTTAATTTTTATCATCTGGTGTTGCTATTTATCGGCAGAATATGAACTGGCCATTGACTACATCAAAAAAATTCTGCCCTATAAAGGTGCAATGGGGGGATTACCAACGCTGAGTTATCTATATTTTTACGGTTCTCTTTCCCTTCTGGCAGGTTACCCGGACAAGCCCTGGCACGAGCAGATCAAAATCAGGCTGCGGGTGCGCTTAAATCAGAAATGGCTGAAAAAACGGGCGGATCTGGCACCAGAGAATTTTCTCAACAAATACCATCTGGTTGAGGCAGAGCGTTACCGGGTCAGGGGCAACGACAACAAAGCCGCTGAATTCTATGACAAGGCCATTGACGGGGCCAAAACAAACCGGTTCATCCATGAAGAAGCCATGGCCAATGAAGTGGCGGCCAAATTCTACGCCGGTAAAAAGAATATGGCAAAGGCCAGGGACCACATGCGCCGGGCAAAACACTGTTATGCCCAATGGGGGGCCATGGCAAAGGTGGGGCATCTGGAAGATACCTTTCCTGAATTGCTGTCTGAAGATATCCCTGCTGCCCGCCGGGCCACATCTGGAAGCACCACAACCCAGCCCATCAAGGAATCCCAACTGGATCTGACCTCGGTCATCAAAGCCTCCCAGGTCATTTCCGGCGAAATCGAGATCAAAAAGCTCTTGTCCCGCATCATGGATATCATCATTGAAAATGCCGGGGCTCAAAAAGGGTATCTCATTTTGAAATCCGCAGGAGATGATCGTTTACGCATCGAAGCCCAGGGACATATTGACGGAAAAGACAGCCTGGTGGATGATTCCATTCCCATGGCCGGTTCAGGACTGGTTCCGGAATCCATCATTCAGTATGTGGTCAGAACCAGGGAAAGCCTGGTGATTGCCGATGCGATCAATCATCACGAGTCTGCCGCAGATGCCTATATCATTCAAAACCACCCCAAATCCATCCTCTGTGCGCCTTTGATCCACCGGAACACCATCGGCGGCATGGTCTATCTGGAAAACAATCTGACAACCGGGGCCTTTACAACAGAACGGGTGGAGACCATCTCTCTTCTCTGCTCCCAGGCTGTCATCTCCCTTGAGAACGCCAATCTGTATCAAGAGCAGCAGCAGTATGCCCAGACCCTTGAAGAAAAAGTGGCGGAACGTACCGCTGAGCTGAACCAGTCCCTTGACACCATCAAAAAAACCCGGGACCAACTGGTGCAGTCTGAAAAAATGGCAGCCCTGGGGGGGCTTGTGGCTGGCGTGGCCCATGAAGTAAATACGCCGATTGGCATTGCTGTAAGTGCTGCATCCCACCTGGAAGATATGACATCCGAGTTTGTAAGCAAAATGGCATCCAATCAGGTCAAACGCGCCGACCTGAACCAATACACCAAAACCGCTGCAACCGCATCCACCCTGATCCTGAAGAATCTGACCAATGCCGTCAAAATTGTCCAGGGCTTTAAACAGGTGGCCGTGGACCAAACCAGCGGTGAACGCCGGGAGTTCCGGCTCAAGGCATATATTGAAGATGTGCTGCTGAGCCTTCAGCCGAAACTCAAAAAAACAAGACATGCCATCCGGGTGGACTGTCCGGATGATCTGCTGCTGAACAGCTATCCCGGGGCCTTTTCCCAGATCATTTCCAACCTGGTCATGAATTCATTAATCCACGGGTTTGACGAGATGGAAGCGGGTGAAATCAATTTTGATGTCTCCGAAGATACCGATTCCATCGAACTGATCTACCGGGATAACGGCAAGGGGATGAATAAAAAAGACCTCGCCAGGATCTTTGATCCCTTCTTCACCACCAACCGCTCCAAAGGTGGGAGCGGCCTGGGGATGCACATTGTGCATAACCTGGTGACCCAGACCCTTGGCGGCAGCATCTCGTGCGAAAGCCGGCCCGATCTGGGGATCACTTTAACCATTCAAATTCCGATGACGGAGAAACAGTTATGATGACCAACCATGCGCAACAAATTAATTTCAATTTGAAATTGAATTGTGTTTCATGCAAAAATACGGGTTGGAAATGACGCAGTCTTATTTAAAATGGAGTTAGGATTATGGATCAAAATCATCAAATTTCAGTTTCGGTAAAAGAAATCGCTCAAATCCTGGAACCCCTCATTCGGCGGGTTGTTCGACAGGAATTGGCCAGAATTGTAGAGAACCGGCCGGATATATTTATTCTTGATCCTGAGATGCCTATTTATCAGGATATGAAAAAATTAAAGGATAAAAAATCAGAGAATAAAATCAAGCTTTTTTCAGACAAAGAGGTCTGGAATGAGTAATTACGAAGCTGTTTATGAAAAGCTTTTTGTCCAAAACTTGAATCGATATTCCGCCATTCGACGAAACATCCGGCGGCGCATTGATCGGGTACTGAAAGACCCTTATCACAATACAGAATTTCTTGAGGACATCACTGGTAAATTGAACCTGACCGGCTGCCGCAGTGCCCGTATCGACAGAAATTTTCGAATCATTTTTGTGATTTGTGAAGAATGCCGCAACAGGGAAGATTGTGAATACTGTTTTTGTGAGAACTTGTCCAATAAAACCGTGGTCTTTTTAACTGTCGGCCCGCATGATAAAGCCTATGCAATCAAATAAGACTGAATTCGACAGTGTGACCCAGACCCTTGGCGGAAATATCGTGTGCGACAGCCGGCCTGATAAGGGCATTATATTAACCATTCAGATTCCGATGACGGAGACACTCTCATGACGACCCATTCTGTTGAAAATGAAGCAAAAAGAATCGACCCTTCCTGGCAATCCGGACGACAAAGGAAATGAAAATGCTTAACTTAAAAGGGTTTTCTGTTTCATCGACACTGTATGAAGGGGGCAATACCCGGGTGGTTCGGGCTGTCGCCATTGACACAAATGCATCTGTCATTATCAAAACACCGGCGGATCCTGCACCCTCTCTTCAGGTAACGGAACGGTATCAGCGGGAATATGATACCCTAAAATCCCTTGGATCATCCCGGAGTATCGTAGATACCTTGGCACTGATTCATCAGGACCACATCCCCTTTCTGGTCCTGGCGGATTTTGGCGGGACCGACTTAAAAACCCTGATAGCATCCCACAACTTTGATTTGGGCCGGCGTATCGATATGGCCGCCCAAACAGCCAGTGCCCTGGATGACATCTACCAGGCCGGGATCATCCACAAAGACATCAAGCTGTCCAATATCATTTATAATATGGACACAGGTGAACTGAGACTATGTGATTTCAGTTCAGCCACCATTGTCTCCAGAGAAACCCCGTCCATGGACCGGTCCATACTGATGGCAGCAACCCTGCCTTATATGTCACCGGAACAGACCGGCCGCATGAACCGGCTGGTGGACTGGCGGACCGACTATTATTCCCTGGGCGTATCCCTGTATGAGCTGTTTACCGGGCAATTGCCGTTCCAGGCAACAGAGCCCATCGAGCTGGTCCATGCCCACATCGCCTTGATCGCTCCTGCCATGCATACCATCAATTCGGATATTCCCCGGGTGTTATCAAATATCGTTGCCAAACTGATGGCCAAGGATGCGGATGACAGGTATCAGAGCGCCTTTGGCATCAAATTGGACCTGGACAAATGCCGGGCCGGATTCCGGGATACCGGAATCATCCAACCGTTTGATCTGGGTGCGCTGGATCATTCCGGGCAGTTCATCCTGCCCCAGAAAATTTACGGCCGGGATGCAGAAACACAGGCCCTTTTGTCTGCCTTTGACCGGGTCTGCGCTGGAGAAAAGCGGGTGTATATGGTCACTGGCCCGCCCGGCATTGGCAAGACCGCCCTGGTCCGGGAGATCCACCGGCCGGTGGTGGAAACCCGCGGCGTATTCATCGCCGGCAAATTCGACCAATACCAGCGGCAGATTCCGTACAGCGCGTTTATCAGTGCCATGGATGATTTGATGCGGCACATTCTGGCTCTGCCGGAAGAACAGCTCGCCCGCCGGCAGCAGCAGATCAAGGACGCTTTGGGCAACATCGGCAAAGTCATGACCGATGTCATTCCAGACCTGGCCCTGGTCATAGGCCCCCAGCCCGAGGTGCCGGTCCTGGGGCCCACTGAGACCCAGAACCGGTTTCAGTATGTGTTCCAGAACTTCATGCAGGCCATCGGCCAAAAGGACCACCCCCTGGTGCTGTTCCTTGATGATTTGCAGTGGGCCGACACCGCCTCCCTCAAACTGATCGAGATGATGACGGCCAACGAGTCGGCCGGTCATCTGCTGGTTATCGGTGCATACCGGGACAACGAGGTCACGGACACCCACCCGCTTATTAACACCTTTGCCAAGCTCGAAAAACAGGCTGTCCCTCTGGATCGGATTCGGCTGTCCGGATTGAGTCCGGCGGCTACCGGCACGTTTGTCGCAGATGCATTGCTGCGGCCTTTGGAGGAGGCCGCGCCCATGACAGAGGTTTTGCTGGCCAAAACCCGGGGCAACCCTTTTTTTGCGGGCAGTTATCTGGCCGCTCTGGCAGATGACGGTTTGATCACCTTTGATCGGAACCATCGCCACTGGGTGTGGGACCTGCCGGCCATCGACGTACGACAAATTGCCGACAACGTGGCCCAGTTGATGGAAATGGAGATCGGAAAACTGCCGCCTGACACACAGGATGTTTTGCGGGTGGCGGCCCTTCTTGGGAAACGGTTCACCCTTCCGCTGCTTTGCCGGATCATGGATACCGAATATGCGGAGATGTCGACCGCCCTGGCCCCGGCCCTGACCAGAGGGTTTGTGCTGGTACAGCGTTCGGATGACACCACCGGCTATTCGTTTGCCCATGACCAGGTCCAGAAAGTGGCGGCGGCATTGACAAAGAGTGCGGATCAGGCCGACCTGCACGTCCACATCGGGCAGGTGCTGATGGCCGGCCTAAACGAAACCGAAATCAAGGAGCAGATTTATGGCATAGTGGATCACCTGAATCATGGGATATCCGGTGGACATGTGGGTAAAAAAGAGGACAAGCAAAAGATGATCCGCTTCAACCGGATTGCCGGCAAAAAAGCCATGGCCAACGCGGCGTGGGACAACGGATTTTCTTATCTGGAAACTGCTTTGACCCTGCTGCCCAAGACCGCCTGGCAGAGTGATTATACTTTGACTCTGACAATCCACAACGAGATATCGGAAGCCGCCGCCTTAAGCGGACGGTATGATGCGCTGGATCGGTTGACCTCTGCCGTTTTTGACCACGCGAATAAACCATCTGACAAGGAACCCGCCTATTCCACGCTGATTTTGTCCCATGTTGCCAAGGATCAATTAAAACAAGGGGTGGTTCTTGGAATACAGGCCCTTAAGGAATACGGAGTTTACTTTCCTGACAACCCCACCCAATGGGATGTGGTCAAAGAGGTGGTCAAGACCAAACTGGCCCTGGCTGGTAAACGGCCGGCAGATCTCCCGGAATTGACAGATCCTGATAAAAAAGCCATGCTGAATCTGTACTGCAATCTGCATTTGGTAATGTTCTCATATTCACCCAACATGGGTGCGATCGAAATATGCCAACGGACCCGTTTGACCGTGAAGTATGGCCAGTCATCCAGTACGTCCTGGACATTTGCCGACTGGGGGCTGTTGCTTTGCGGTGGGCTCAATGATCCTCAAAAAGGATATGAGATTGGGAGACAGGGGCTTTGGTACGCAGACAGATATTCTGATAAGAGCTTCGGTGTTCCTGCGGCGATCATTTTTAACGGTTTTATTCATCATTGGAAAGATCCATTTTCGCATACCTTTAAACAATGGGAGTTTTTCATCGACGAAGCGGTATCCAATGGACTGACTTCGTGGGTTTCCTATATAGGTTTTTTAGTTATTTTCAACCGATATTTTTCCGGAACATTGCTCGAAGAACTGCGAGATATCTGTCAACAAACCCGAGCCATCTGCCACAGGACCGGGCAGATGATGGGGGTTCGATGGATAGATAGCTTCACTTCGAAGTTAAATTATGTTTCAATGCCGTCAACAGCGCCCTTTGCGCATGAATGGGAACCCGTCTTTGCAGATGTTGAAAGCCAAATGCGGGATCACAACGACAGATCAAGCACTTCGAATCATTTTGTTCTTAAAGCATGTCTGGCCTACGGGTATGATAACTATCCTTTGGCTCTGGATGCAGCTAAAAAAGCAGCCCCGTTCAAAGATGCAATGGGCGGCAGCCCTCTGCTCAGTTACTACTATTTTTATGACTCCCTGGCACGGCTGGCATTGCCTAAACCAGCCCATCCAGGCGCCCGCATCAAAACCCATATTAAAATCGTGGCCAACCAGCGATGGCTGAAAAAACGGGCTGACCTGGCCCCGGAAAACTTTCTCAACAAATTTTTTTTGGTGGCGGCGGAGCAAAGCCGGGTTGCGGGAAAACATGAAAAGGCGGCGGCATTGTACGACCAGTCCATCGCACAGGCTGCGGCAAACGGCCTGATTCATGAACAAGCCCTGGCCAATCAGGTGGCGGCTCGGCTCTATCTGGAAAACGGCAATATTGGCGCGGCTCGAAATTACTTGACCCGGGCCAGAACCGGTTATGAACAATGGGGGGCCATGGGAATCGTGACCCATCTGGACCGCACCTATCCCCAGCTTCTGGGAACGGAAGCAGCGATAGATAATGCTGTCAACCCTCCTGCCCATGTCAGAGATCGTGTTCCAACAATGTCCACGACACCCCATTCAATCACCGCCTCAGCCACCATGGCTTTCTGCGGCACCGGCATCCAACCTATTGATTCCCTTACCACCCCCGACATTGCCACCACCACACGCACAACAGGGCAGATCGAATCCCCCCACCTCGACCTAATATCGGTGATGAAAGCCTCTCGGGTGATCTCCTGCGAGATTGATATTCAAAAACTGCTCTCGCGCATGATGCAGATCATCATGGAAAATGCCGGGGCCCAAAAAGGGGCATTGGTATTGAAAACCGCAACCGATGATTATGTGATCGAAGCCATCGGCGATGCAAAGCATGACCGGATAGCCACATTGCAGTCCATCCCGATCCGGGGATCCGGCCAGGTGCCGGAACAGATCATTTTGTCTGCGGCACGAAGCCAAAAAAGCCTGGTTCTGGAGAATGCCGCCACCCACGCCGCATACGGATCTGATCCCTATATCCTGGCCTACCGTCCTGCTTCGGTGCTGTGCGTTCCTTTAATCCTTCAGAACCAACTCAAAGGGATACTCTACCTGGAAAACAATCTGACAACCGGGGCCTTTACAACAGAACGGGTGGAGACCATCT
>CAZAHK010000141.1:0-10130 GCA_964484555.1 uncultured Desulfobacula sp. | reverse complement strand
GCCACGGGCAACCGGGGCGTCACAAGGGCGTATCCGCACACGCCGGGCATTGATGCGGCCGGGATTGTGGAAGAAAGCCGGGCCCCATCCGTACAAAAGGGGGAAAAGGTCATTGTGACGAGCTATGACCTGGGCATGAATACCAAGGGCGGATTCGGTCAGTATATCCGGGTTCCGGCGGACTGGGTGGTGAAAATGCCCCGGGGCCTGGATGAAAAGGAAAGCATGATTTTCGGAACCGCCGGGTTCACGGCCGGTATGTCTGTTTTTAAATTGACGCAGACCCTCACGCCCGGGCACGGAGATATCCTGGTCACCGGCGCCACCGGCGGGGTGGGAAGCATGGCCGTGGCCATTCTTTCCCGGCTGGGCTATTCCGTCACGGCCCTGTCCGGGAAACCCGACACCGGATTTTTAACCCGCCTTGGGGCAAAGTTTGTCCTGCCCCGGCAGGATTTTCTCGCCGACAAGGCATCTCCCATTTTAAAACCGCGCTTTGCCGGAGCCATTGATACCGTGGGCGGAGACATCCTGGCCACGGCGGTCAAGTCGGTCAAACAGGACGGCATCGTGACCTGCTGCGGCAATGTGGCCTCCCCGGACCTTCCCCTCAATGTGTTTCCTTTCATCCTGAGGGGGGTTTCCCTTTTGGGCATCGATTCCCAGCATTATCCCATGAACCTTCGGACCCTGATCTGGGAAAAGCTCGCCCGGGAATGGAAATTTGATCTTCTGGACAGTATTTATGATGAAACCGATCTTTACGGCCTGAACGGGAAAATCGACCTGATCCTGAAGGGGGAATTAAAAGGCAGGACCCTGGTGAATTTGAATTAAGTATTTTGTTTTATCATTGACAATGGGGATGAATTACCCTTTAATTTTAGCAGTCCCCGGTTTTTAACACCAACTTTAAACAAGAGGAGGATATCATGACAACACCGCAACATTGCCCCGGTTTTCAGCAGTTTCAAAATTTAAAATCCTTTACCTGCAAATGCCCGAAATGCAATGCGGAAAAGGAAATCTTTTCCGATGAGTTTAATAAGACCCATAAATGCAGCAAATGCGGAGAAGAAATCGATTTTACATCCTGTACCTATGAAGCCGGAAATTAAATAAAGGCTTACCCCTGTCCCTGGTTTTTTACGGCTGAGGTATCGAAACCGGGGCAGGGCCTTTCAGACGTCCATCTTCCCGGAGACCACCCATGATACGATCCAGAAATTTCTCTTTTCTCTGCCTTTTGTTTTTGTTCGCCTTAAGCCCTTTTGCATGCAGCACCCCCAAGAGCAGCACCTCTCAAGCCTTTCTATATCAGACAGACAAAGAGGTTCAAGCCCTTTTGTCAATCCGCCCGGATTATCCGGACACGCGCTTTGCCGTTGTTTCAGACCTTCATTTTTATGATAAAAGTCTTGGCACCGGCGGTAAAGCCTTTCAAGAATATCTGGACGGTGACCGGAAACTCCTGTCTCATAGTGAAGAAATAATTGCAGCGGCCATGGGAAAGATTTCCCGGGAAAAGGTGAGGTTTGTGCTTGTTCCCGGAGATCTCACCAAAGACGGTGAACGGATCAACCACGAAGGCGTGGTCAAAACCTTGAAAAACCTTGAATACTCAGGGCTCAAGGTTTATGTGGTGCCGGGAAACCACGACATCAACAACGGCGCCGCCGTTCAATATGCAGGGGATGGGACAAAACCGGTTCCCGGTATCAATGAAAAGGATTTTGAAGTCCTGTACCATGAATTCGGCTATAACGAGACCCTTGCCCGGGATAAGGACTCCCTGAGCTATGTCCTGGAACCTGAAAAGGGCCTGTGGCTCCTGGGCCTTGATTCCTGCAAATGGAAGGAAAACAAGCCCCGGGCCCATCCCCTCACCGGCGGGGCCTTTTCCGCCTCAACCTTGGCCTGGATCGAATCCCAGCTCATCCTGGCCAAAAAAGAGAATAAAGCCGTCCTGGCCTTCATGCACCACGGGATCATGGAACATTATCCGGCCAATAAAAAATTTTACGGGCAATATATTGTCGATGATGCGGAAACCGTCTCAAAGCTCCTGGCCGCCTACGGGGTTCGCCTGGTGTTCACAGGCCATTACCATGCCCAGGATGTGACCAAAAAAGAATTCAAGGATTCGGGAGAGTTCATCTTTGACGTTGAAACCGGTTCCCTGGCGACGGCTCCCTGTCCTTACCGGGTGGTGGAGATAAGGAACGGACACCGGGCGGTTATCAAAAGTGTCTTCATTGATGCCATTCCCTCCATGAAGGAAAAATTCGCCGGATATGCCCATGACTTTGTTTTTAACGGAACCATCACCATGGCCAATGCCAGCCTCGATAAATATTGGGTGTCCAAAAAACAGCAGCCCCTGGTCACGGGCCAGGTGGCCCAGGCCTATTGCGCCCATCTTCGCGGGGATGAAAAAAAACCGGACCTCGTCATCAACCCGGAAGGCTTCGGGATATGGCTCAGGTTCATCGCCTGGATGCAGAAGGATCTGATCAACGGCTGGTGGACGGATCTTCCGCCCCGGGACAATCACCTGACCATTGATCTGACCACAGGAGCGGTGAATTGACCCTTCTGAAAAAAGCCCGGTGCCCGGCCGTTCTGTTCCTGGTCCTCCTGCCGGTTCTTTTTTCCTGCTCCTCCATGGACAAGGAAAGCTTTTCAGAGGCAGTGTGGGCCGACCAGGTCGAAAAAACCCGGCTCCAGGATCTTTATGCGCCCCATCATGAAAACGGCCGGTTCTTTGCCCCCTGGATGAAAATGCCGGATAAAAGCTTTGTGGATGTGCTGGGATGGAAATTTTTTTCAAAAGATGCGTATTCAAAAGAGGAAAAAAGTTTTCTGCCCTCTGTGATTCCCGGTACAGCCGAAAGAATTGCAAAAACTCAGGGTGATTTCATCCTCTGGATCGGGCACAATACCTTTTTAATCCGCCTGGGGGACAGCTATTTTCTGACGGACCCCATTTTTTCAAAACGGGCACTTCTTCCGGCAAGGCTGACCCCGCCGGCCTTGAGCCTGGAAGAGGTCAACGCCTTTGCCAAAAATGTGAATATTATCATTTCCCACAATCATTATGACCATCTGGACCGGGAGAGCATGGAAGCCCTTCCTGAACATGCCGCCGTATTTGTGCCCAAAGGTTTAAAAGACCTGGTCCTGGACATGAACAAAACCAATGTCGTTGAAATGGACTGGTGGGAAGAAGCCGGGCTGGATAAGGGATCAAAACTGGTCTGCCTTCCGGCCCAGCACTGGTCCATGAGGATCGGTCAGGGCCGGAATAAAACCCTCTGGGCTTCCTATCTGCTGGTCACGCCCACGGCCACTCTGTATTTTGGCGGAGATTCCGGCTATTTCAAAGGCTTCAGGGAAATCGGCAGAAAATTTCCAGGCATCGATTATGCATTTATGGCCACCACGGCCTACCATCCCAGATGGTTCATGAATTACCAGCACATGAATATAGAAGAAGCGGTCAAGGGGTTTGACGAGCTTGGGGCAAAATTTTTTATTCCGACCCAGTGGGGCACCTTTCATCTCGGAAAGGAACCTGCCGGGTTTCCCGGACTGGACCTTCAGCGCCATATCAAAGACAAGGGACTTGACCCGGCCCGGTTTAAAATTATAGACATCGGAGAAATACTGGAAATCCGGAAATAATTGTTCGATACCATAAAGGAGAGACTCATGGCATGCACATTGGAGAAAGCAATAATCGATAAAACCATTGAATTCCACGGCCACAACTGCCCCGGACTCACCATCGGCATCCGGGTGTCGGAACTGGCCATGGAAAAACTGGACATATGCAATTCCACGACCCCGGTCTGCGTCACGGAAACCGATATGTGCGCCGTGGATGCGGTCCAGTTTCTGACCGGGTGTTCCTTCGGGAAGGGAAACCTGATCCACAAGGATTTCGGTAAATCCGCCTTTACCTTTTATGACCGGGATACGCAAAAAGGATTCCGGGCGGTATTTAAAAATGAGTTTGCAGGAGATGAACAGGACCGCAGCATCAGGATCAAAAAAATACTGGAGGCAGATTTAAGCGACCTTTTTGAAACATCGGAAGTTCATCTTCCGCCGGTCAGACCCGCCCGTATCATGAAGAGTATTCCCTGCGCCGATTGTGGGGAAAAAACCATGGAATCCCGCATCCGGCTCTTTGACGGGAACAATCTGTGCATTCCCTGTTTTCAAAAGGTGGAACAGAAAATATGATCAAAAGATGACGGACAAATATAGAAATTTTGCGGAATTGGAACAATATGAAACAGCGGATGAAGATTATACCCTCCTCTATCGCGGGCTTGGTTCCGATCTGGCCGTTATGGCCCCCCACGGAGGCGGGATAGAGCCCGGCACCATTGATATTGCAGACGCCCTGGCCGGAGGCGAGTTTACCTTTTATGCCTTCAAAGGACTGAAAAAAACCGGGAATAAAACCCTGCACATCAGCAGCAACGCCTTTGATGAAGCCCTTGGTGTGAAGACCTCGCACGATGCCCTGATTGTCATTTCGATTCACGGATCAAAAGATAGGACACAAACGGTTCATATCGGCGGGCGGCATCAGGAGCTGAAACAAACCATCAGGGAGGCCTTAAACGCATCCGGATTCGATGCAGAGCTTACGGACCTGCCGGGGCTTCGCGGCATCAGCTCTGAAAATATCTGCAACCGGTGCAGGGGCGGAAAAGGGGTCCAACTGGAAATCCCGCGGGGATTGAGAGAAAAACTGTTTGATCAGTTGGACCACCGGTTGTTGCGGAAAAAAACCATCCTCTTCTATCGGTTCGTTAATACCTTGAGGGAGGCTTTACTGGCTTTTAAATGGCGATAGTAGGCCGGGTGGACCTGATGAACATTCGAAAATTTAAAGAGGCTGATTTTCAAGATATTCTGGATGTGTATGCCGCATCCAAACTTGATGAGTTACGTTATGAAAAAGTAGATTTCGAGCTGCTGCCGCTGGATAGGGATATGAAACGATTAAGCCTGCTTCAGGAATCTGATATTTACGTCTGCGAAGATCAAAGCGTCATCGGCTATGCCGCCCATTGCGGCTCTGAAATCAGGGCTTTGTTCGTACATCCGAGGGGTCGCAGAAAAGGCATTGGGAAAGGTCTTTTGGAATTTTTGTTATCCATAATAACAGGGCCTGCCGAATTGTATGTCGCCAAATCAAATTCGCCTGCAATAGAATTATACAAAAAATATGGCTTCAAAACTGTGGAGGAATTTGAAACCACCTACAATGATATTCCTGTTCTTGCCAATAAAATGACACGGGATTGAAAGTCTCTCTTACGCCCTTGCTAGGGTAAGGGAAGGCTGTAATTCTTAAGCCCGAGATAGGCTTTTTCAAAAGCTTCAAAGGCCTCCGGCCCATCCTCAAAATGCGCTGTTTTCCCAATATCTTCAAGCGCTCCGGCTGCTTCTGACAACTCACGGGCCGTGAGGTTGGCGGCTCCTCCCTTGATGGAATGGGCCTCCTGTTTCAAGGTGTCGGTATCCTTCGAAGCAAGGGCCTGACGGATTTTCGGGAGCTGTTCTCCCACGGTACGGATAAATTCTTCCAGGACCTCCGTCAGGAAGTCCCGGTCATTTTCGAATTCTTTCAGGGCCTTTTCAAAATCAATGGGGTCCGTTGAAGAGGGCCTGTGTTTTTCTTCATGGAGGAGCGGGTCTGTTTTCAAGAGAGCTGTGGCAGTCCCGGTGTTTGAAGGGGTCCATTTGTTGATCATGGCGATGAGATCGGTTCTTCTCAAGGGTTTGGATATATAATCATCCATACCGGCCTCAACACATTTATCCCGGATGCCGGAGACGGCATGGGCCGTCATGGCGACAATGGGAATCCTCATTAAACCGGAATCAAATCCGGTCCCCTGTTTTTCAAGATCCCTTATCCGTCGGGATGCCTCGTAACCGTCCATGACCGGCATCTGGATATCCATGAGGACCAGATTAAATTTCCGGGTTTTGAATATGTCCACCGCTTCTTTGCCGTTTTGAGCCAGGACCATGTTAAATCCTGCCTGGGTGATATTTTTTTCTGCAATTTTCTGGTTGGTGGGATAATCTTCGACCAGAAGAATCCACACGGTTTGCCGTTGTTCGTCGGCAACGGAATGCCGGGTCACCAGGTCTTTTGTATCGGCCGCTGATTTTTCAACGAGTCCGAGAACCGAGCCGATGGTCATTTTCAGATCATTTCGCTTGATCGGTTTGGACAGGTATCCCTGGATTCCGATATCCCTGCACATCCGGCTATCCCCGGTTCTGCCCATGGAGGTGAGGATGATAATGGGGACAGCGGCCTTGTTTTTTCTAATGGTCCTGGACAGCTCAAAGCCGTCCATTCCCGGCATTTGAACGTCCATTAAAATAAGGTCAATGCTTTTTTCAGAGGTTGTTTTTCCAAGAAATTCAAGGGCCTGCTCTCCATTTTGCGCCGTGAAGGCGGAACACCCGAAAAATTCCAGGTATTTTGTAAAAATATACCGGTTGGTGGGGTTATCATCCACAATAAGAATGTTCAACCCCTTTAAATCCAGGGCCGAGGCCTTTGAAACCGGAGAATCCCCATGGTGCGGACCGAATCGGATGGTAAACCAGAAGGTGCTTCCTTTTCCGGGCTCACTTTCCATTCCAATCTCCCCCCCCATGAGTTCCACCAGTTGTTTTGATATGGTGGTGCCAAGTCCTGTTCCTCCGTATTTCCGGGTGGTTGATCCGTCTGCCTGGGAAAAGCTCTCAAAAATGAGGGCCTGTTTTTCTTTTGGAATTCCGATACCGGTATCCTTGACTGAAAATTTCAAGAACACCTTCTCATGGTCTTCCTCCAGTTTTTCACCCTTAAGGAAGATTTCCCCTTCATGGGTGAATTTTAAGGCATTTCCCACCAGATTCATCAGGATCTGTCTCAATCGTCCCGGATCTCCCGATACCAGGGCCGGGACATCCGGCTCAAGATAGGAAATCAATTCAAGCCCTTTTTTCTCGGCCCTGACGGCAAGGGAAGCGGCAAGCGACTCGATGGTGTGGAACAGATTGAAGGGGATCTCCTCCAGATCCAGCTTGCCGGCCTCTATTTTTGAAAAATCCAGGACATCATTAATGATTCCCAAAAGCGCATCGGCCTCATTGGAAATGGTTTTTAAATAGTTCTGCTGCTGATCATCAAGGTCGAAATCCATCATCAGTTCGGCCATGCCGATGACCCCGTTGATGGGGGTGCGGATTTCATGGCTCATATTGGCAAGGAATTCGCTTTTGGCCCTGGTTGCCTGCTCTGCCTGGTCCCTGGCCTTGCTCAAGGCTTCCTCGGCCATGACCCGCCGGGTAATATCGGTGATGAATGCAAAAGAACCCTGAAATTCGTTGTTTTCATCAAAAATAGAGGTCGAATCCAGATTGGCATAGAGCTTTTCCCTGTTCTTTTTGATAAAGGTCAGCTCATAATTACGGGATTGGGTAAGGGCCATTTTTGAAAATTGTTCCTGCAGGAGACGTTTACTGTCCTGATCCACAAAATCAATGGGAGAAAAGCCGAACAGCTCCTGTTCGTCATAGCCCAGCATCCTGCAGATGGCCTGGTTCACATCCGTGGTCTGCCGGTCTTTCCCAATCTGCCAGTATCCCACCGATGTGGTCTCTATGAGGCGCCGGTATTTTTCTTCCCGGATCTTGAGATTGTCCAGGGCCTGTTTTCTTTCTATGGCAATGGCAATCTGGCTGGAAACAGCGATGAGAATATCCAGGTCCTTTCTTGTAAAATATTCGGGATCGGAATAGCTATAGGCCGATATCAGGCCGATGATCCGATCCTGAATCAACAGCGGAGCCCCCAGCCAGACCAGGGGAACCGTCCCGATGACGGTCTTTTGATCGCTTCGCAGTTCCAGCATTTCCCGGGTCAGAAGCAGGGGTTTTCTCCCGAAAATCACTTCGCCGGAAAGGGATTTTAAACCGGAGACCTCTCGTATTTCCTTAATCTCTTCGGAAAGTTCATCAACCTCATAGGCAATATGGATCAGGTCCTTTTTTTCATGATAAATGCCGATAAAGAAATTGGACAGGCCCATGATTTCGTTGAGGCTTTTATGAATGGATCTGTAAAGATCATCAAGGCTGGGAGTGGTGGTGACGGCATTGGAAATATCAAAAAGCGTTGCATTGATTTTTTCTGCATAATTTCTTTCATTGGCTTCGATCTTGAGGTCAATGTTTGCCTTCTTAAGTTGGGAAGTTCTTTGTTCAACCATCTGTTCAAGGGTGTCCCTGTGAAGCGCCAGCTCATCTTCCAGGGCTTTTTTGTCGGTCTTATCTCTTACCAGCCCCATGAATCCGGTGATCCCATGATGAATATCCTTTTTCAGGGAAATGGATACCTCTCCATAGAGCCGCCGTCCGTTTTTATGGATCAATTCACACCCGAACTCCTTTTTAGGGCTATGGGTGGAATATACCCGATTGAACACATCCATCATCTCAGCAGCAGAGCCCGCTGTCAAAAACCGGGCATAATTCATGTTCGTCAGTTCATCGGCCGAATATCCCAGAAGATGGGACAAAACCTTGTTAGAAAAGACCAGGTTTCCCTTAAGATCCACTTCATAATAGGCATCTTCTATGTTTTCCAGGATCGCCCTGTATTTTTCTTCGCTCTGTCGGAGATGCCTCTCCGCACTGGCCCGTTCTTCAAAAATAGTATCCAGATCTTTTTTGACGATATTCAGGGCAAGGAACACTTCCTTAAAAGGGTGATCTTCTTGTATTTTGTCGGAAGAGATCCCTTTTTCATCCCAGTTTAATGATCCGATATGTTTCAGCAATTCGTCCCGGAGGTCATCGGGGCTAAGGGTTTCGCCCGGTTTTCCCGCCCGGATGTCCGCTCGGCCGGAATGGATCTGATCTTTGGCGGAAAGATTTCTTTCCTTTTCAATGATCTTTAGGGCCTGGTCCAGGTTGTCTGCAACAATGACCCTGAACGGCGCCAGCATGCGGCTCATATTGATCACGGTTTTCATCAGGGTGTTCACCCCGAAAAGAACCGTCAGTCTGCAAGGCGTTTTTTTATTAAACTCCACCAACCGCTTTCTATATATCTGCCTGGCCTTCCAGGTCGTATTTTCAAGTTTTTCCCAGTTCATTATCTTGAAGTATCCGGCTTTTTGGGAGAGTCCGGCTTCGCTGATCACTTTTTCATGAAGGGCAAAAAAACGATCAATATAGTCTTCTTTTAAAATACCGTGGGCATTGCTGTAAAGAATATCGTCACCGATGAGTTCAAAGTCTATACCGTAATTCTCAAATTCTATTTTCCAGTCTTCTCTTGAATACCGCTTCCCTCTATCTTCCGGAAATCCTGCCGGAATCCCCTTTGCGTTGAGTACGGCAAGGGCGGCAGTGACGGCGGCAGTATAATCATCCACAGCCTTCATGGGGATGCCGGGTTTTTTCAGAAGAATACCCACATTATAGACGTTCTTTAAAATCATGGGGGCGTTAAACAGCCAGAACCCTGACAAGCATCCGGCATCTACTTCTTTCAGGGTCAGGGTCGAATGCCGGACCCGGACTTCTCTGGAGGGGATACCGGTGACCCCGCTGTTATCCCGGATTTCAACATAAGGCTTGCCCGCGAGACCCACAGCCTCCAGATATGTTTCATGCATGGCGTGAAAAGCCGTAATTCCTTCAGGGCTTAAGGGGCCTTTGGGAACGGTATATAGGATTCTTTCACCGATCAGGGAAAAACTTGAAGAATAGTTGTGCCCAAGGGGAACCGCTGTCCATTCAGGATGTGTTGTTATCAAAAGTCCGGTAACCGGGCATATGTTTTTGGATTTAGAGCCGTTTTTTTCCATAATTTATGGATGTTGTATGCCTTCCAGGCTGTTTTGGACATTTTTGCGATTTACCATAGCATATAAAAAATCGAAAAAATACGTATAACTCGATCTTCACGTTTTTAATATGGTCAAGCTGCCCACAGTGCCCTGAAAGAAAACTTCGACAACCCTGTTCACCTTCATATTTGAGCGCAACACCAACTACCCTGAAATTTCTGTCACCGAGAATTGCTGATGGGTAAC
>CAZAHK010000140.1:2101-10140 GCA_964484555.1 uncultured Desulfobacula sp. | reverse complement strand
GAAACATAGGGCGGACAGCTCTTTGCCAGGCCGTAATGTTCACATCGCGGTTCTTTGCACAGATCGGCAAAATACTGATCCACCACAATTTCCCCGGCTGAAAGGACCACAGCATCCGTCGCCCCCAATCCGTAAGCATATTGAACCAGTTCATTCAGTTTCTTTGTATTTGATGACCGTAAATGGCTCACTTTGCAATGACCGTTGACATCTTTTAAAACATACCGTTCGGATTAGCAGATTTTTCCGGTATCTCCTGGATGACATCCCAGTGTTCTTCTATCTTGCCGTCTTCAAGCCTGAAAATTTCAATGATCGCCCGTTCAAGATCCTTCGAGCGGATGGAATGGACATGGAGCACCACATAGTCATCTTCAGCAATAACCCGTTTGATTTCACTGCGCGCCCCTGGAAAATTTTCTTTTAAAAACTCAATGAACTCCTTGAGTCCTTCCGGGTAATCTTTCACCAATGGATTATGCTGCTTGTACCGCTTCCCGATGAATGGTTTTGCTGCTTCAAAATCTTTTTTATTAATAATAAGATCATAAAACTGAGTTGCAATTTGTTTGTTTTTTTCCTGTATAATACCCATGGTTATCCTATTTAATGTTAAGTTTACAAGTTTGCCTGATTTATTCCTTTTTGTTCCCAACGTTAAAAATCAGCCGGTGCGTTAGCGATCGGCTGCATTTTTATTGTTATATTTTTGTTCCTTTCGAGGACAAAAAAGCCCGGGAAAATACGGCATCGAACCTATAGATTTCATGGGGCATAGCGTTTAGAAAGCTTTTCCAAGCTTTTGCGTATGGGCTTTTCAATGGCCGATTTCAAAACAGGGCCAAGGGGCGTGAAGGGCAGCCTTGGATCAAAGTCGATAAAATAACAGAGCCTGGTTATTCCCCCCTCTTCTGAGAATTCCATTCGGCCGGTATGATTTTTGATAGGACTGCCCTTGCTGACCACATATTCCATCAGCAAATTGGGTTCGAAGGTGACGACGGTTTCCTCAAAGGCAGGAAGCGGAAAAGGAAAGACCCGCCTGACGGAACCCACCCCGTTCTTGTTTTCTTCCGGACAATCGACCACCCGCCGGACTTTTGTCGCTATCACCTTTCCAAAAGATTCATGGTCCGTTAAAATATTGAATATGGTCTCAACAGGCGCATTAAAGGATTGCCGTATTTCAATGTGCTGTCTGCTCATGGGGTCTTTCCTTTAAAATTTCACGTTCATCATTATAGCGCTTTATTTGCCGGGCATCCCATGCGCCTGTAAAATTCAGGGGATCTGCTTTCATCATAAGAAGGGCATTCTGCAAGAATTTCAAGGGTTGCCTGTTTCTTCAGGGGCCACTCTTCCGGTTTTTTTGCAAAAATATAATCATTGCTCAGGTTGGCATAGCAGGAACAGCCCGGTTTACGGAAGTATTTGCCTGTTTCCGCCCAGATTTCGGCGATGGGCCGTTCATGGATATTTCCAAAGGAAAGCATGGTGAAATCACAAGGGCAAACGTTTCCCTGTGAATCAATAAACATATAATTATAGCCGGCCCCGCAGCCATAATATTGCTCGCTTTCAAAAAAGTCATAGGCAAAAACACCCGGATAGCCTTTTGTCTTTGTGCATTTCTTCTGAATCTCAAAAATGGTTTTGACATTTTCCGGCGTCAGTTTCTCTTCAGGCCTTGTTGTTAGCTTTCCGCTCAGGATGGGGGAAGTGAGGCGCATATCATTGATCCCAAGATCCTTAAAAAATTCAATCACCTTAAAAATTTCCGCCCGGTCGCTGACCAGCGCTTTGTCCGGGACAAAGGAAACCGCCACATAAAATCCTTCATCCTGAAAGAGCCGGATTGCATTCAACGCATGATCATAAATACCCTGTTTCCGCCTTCCTTTGTCATGAATGTCTGCGCTGTAATGATCCAGGCTGATCACAGGGATTTCCAGTCCTGCCTGCTTTAACCGTTTCACGCGCTCCTTTGTCAGTTTATAGCCTGTCGTAAACATGACCGGCATGGACCTTTCATCAACCGATGCAATGATTTCTTCAAGGTCGCTGCGCAAAAGCGGCTCCCCTCCGGTAAACCCGATGACGCTGACACCCAGGTTCTGGACCTCTGATATGGCTTTTTTGATCCGATCCAGGGTGAGAATGTCTTTTTTTGATCTGTCTGAAAAAGAACAGTGCCAGCAGTTGCACGGACATTGCGGGGTAACGGCGAAATTTGTCACAACCGGGTAAGGTCTTCCCGATGTAGTAACAACAACGCCTTTCAGAAAACGATCATAGGCAGCGGATGGGAAGTACGGCGTAAAGGTATTGGAGTAAATTTTATTTCCGATTCGAGTCAGCTTGCTTTCCCTGGAAACGTATTTCATGGCAAGCTTCTGCTTTATGCTCAGGGATGAAAGTTCTTTGTTCATTCCCATTTTAAGATCTGTTACAAGTCTTTTAATCCCATAGAGCTGAGTTCCGTTGTATTTCCTCACTTGCTTTTCTCCCGAATGTTTCAATCCATAACTCATTTATCAGCCGCGCAATCCTAAGGCAAGCACATTAATATCAATTTCTGTGCATATTTCCGATTTAATTATTGACAAGCTTTTTTTAATTAAATAACGTCCGGAAGCAGGCTGGGTATTTTTAATGTTATCTCAATTCATTATCAACATTTTAGGCTTTTAAATTCTTATTCATAAATTAAGGAGGCAGTATGCGAAAGATTACGTGTTTAGTGGTTGTGGCTCTTGCCGTTGCCATGATGTTTTCTCCAATGGCATTCAGCGCCAGGAAATCGACGATCAAAATTGGAATTAATGCCCCTTTAACCGGGGATATCCCAAAAGTCGGCGAAGGCACTAAATATACCGCATTATTATGGCTTGAAGATATTAAAAAAGCCGGCGGACTTGAAATCGGCGGGACAAAGTATGAGGTGGAGCTGATTATAGAGGATAATGAGTCAAAGGCAGAATCCGCTGTAAAGGCCAATACAAAAATGATCACCCAGGATGATGTTCTCGCCATTGTCGGACCACAGTCATCAAAACAGGCAATTCCTGCAGGTGAAGTGGCCAATAAATATAAGACCGTTATGATCACCCCCTGGTCCACAAACCCTGATGCAACCCTTAACAGGCCCTATGTTTTCCGCGGCTGTTTTTTAGACCCTTTTCAGGGCCCGGTGGTTGCAGACTTCATTACGGAAGAGTTTAAGTTTACAAAGGCAGCCGTTCTTTATGATGTTGCCTCTGACTATCCCAAGGGTCTGGCAGAAGTGTTTAAACAGGCATGGGAGAAAAAAAACGGGCCGGGATCCGTCGTGGCCTATGAAAGTTTTACAACAAAGGATACCGATTTTTCATCCCAGTTGACCACCATTGTTAAATCAGGAGCCCAGGTTCTTTTTGCACCCCAGTATTACAATGAAGTCCCCTTGATCGTTAAGCAGGCAAAAGATCTGGGCTGGAAGGGTCCCATTGTCGGTTCCGACTCCTGGGGATCTGCCGAACTTGTTGGACTCTGCGGTGAAGCATGTTATGGGTTTTTCTTTTCAACTCACTATGCCGCTGCCGGCGCCAAAGGTGCAACAAAGGTTTTCATCGACAGATATACAAAAGCCTACGGCTATGTTCCGGATGATGTTGCCGCTCTTACATGGGACTCACTTCGGCTGATCCAGCAGGCCATTCAGGATACAGGCAAATTGACCGGCAATCTTGAAAAGGACAGAACTGCTGTAAGAGACGCACTTGCAAAAATCAAAAACTTTGAAGGAATTACAGGAAACATGACCTTTACTGAACAAGGTGATCCGATAAAATGTGCTGTGATTGTTAAAATCAACAACAATGGAGAGTTTGAATTCTATAAATCCATTTGTCCATAAACCACTATTGAGTGCCCTTAATTCATCCTTGACTGCCATGCTGTTCAGTATGGCAGTCTTTCTTCTACAGACACAGGAGTTGGGGAATGGAAGCCTTTACGGACTTTGCCCGATTTATTTTTCAAAATCTGATTAATGCCCTCCAGAGAGGAAGCTTTTACGCCGTCATCTCCATCGGTTATTCAATGGTCTACGGCGTACTCATGCTTTTTAACTTTGCCCACGGCGATATCTTCATGTTGGGAACTTATATTGGTTTCGGTATTGCAAGCCTTTTCCTTGTATTGTTTGCCGATGTTTTGCCGGGGCCGGTTATCTTTATTGCCACTGTTGTGATTACCATGTTCCTTTCTTCCTGGATCGGGGTCTTTGTGGAAGTTGTGGGTTACAGGCCCTTAAGATCAGCTCCCCGCGCATCTGCCGCCATTACCGGTTTAATGATCGGTATAATTTTTGAAACCGGGATTTTAATTTTTCTAGGCGCCGAAAGATTAAGTTTCCCTCCCCTGATGGAATCCATTGCCTATAATATTGGCGGTGTGTATTTTACGAATGTTAAAGCAATGATCATCATCCTGTCACTTCTCATGATGCTTGCGCTCCACACCTTCATTCAGAAAACAAAATGGGGAATGGCCATGAGGGCCATGTCTTTTGACTTTCTTGCCGTGCCTTTAATGGGTGTTTCCATAAATGTCATAGCGCCCCTGACCTTTGCCGTGGGCGCGGGCCTTGCATCCGTTGCCGGTATCCTTTACGGGCAGGCCTATCCTATATTGGATCCCTATATGGGTGTTATGATTGGATGGAAAGCCTTTGTTGCGGCCATCCTTGGCGGACGTGGATCAATCAAGGGGGCCGCCCTTGCCGGATATCTCCTTGGATTTATTGAGATATTTGTCGCCACTATTTTTCCCTCAACCTTGAGGGATTTAATTGCCTATTCCATTATTCTTCTCATACTGGCCTACCGGCCCAGGGGATTCTTTGGAATGGATTACAGTACAAAACTCAGGCTTTGATTCTTTATATTACCGATACAGGAAAGCTGCATGGAATTATCAAAAAAATTTAAAAATACCTTCGCTAATGTGCCGATGCTGGGTTGGTTGCTGGGTTGTCTTATCGCGGTATTGATTGAATATTACTGGGGCTACGACTATATTTCATACTATATGGGATTACCCAAGATACCGGTTTTGTTCGGCGCCCTGGTTGTGCTTAAGGAGCCCATGATGATACCCGGTGTGATCGGATATGATCTTATCGTATATGTTATACCGGTTTTTCTGGTCGCAAAACTTACGGTTTTGATTACAAACCCTGTTGCCTTAATGCTTGAAAAAAAACCACTGTGGCTGTCAACCGTACTTCATCTGCTTTTTTTCTACGGCATCCTTCACCTGTGGTCAGGGATTAATGATTACAGGGAACTTGTGGTCAAGCTGACTTTGATTTCCATTATATTAACCATCAGTATCAATGTCATCAATGGATATCAGGGAGAATTTTCCTGTTCCCATCCCGGTTTCATGGCTCTGGGCGCATATGTTTCTTCAGTTTTAACCCTGTATTTTTTTGCTGACGATAAAATTTTCGGGCCGGCTGTTTTATCACCGGCATTAGGCCCGTGGCTCTTCCCCTTTGCCCTTTTGGCAGGCGGTATTGCAGCAGCCCTTGGCTCACTATTGGTAGCCATTCCCTCTTTCAGAACCCGGGGAGATTATCTTGCCATTATTTCTCTTGCATTCATGTTCATTGTAAAGAGCGCTATTGAAAACCTTGATGTCATCGGCGGTGCAAGGGGTATCGGCGGCCAGCCGGATTATGCCCCGCTGCCCGTCATTTTTATCTGGACCATGCTGTCCATATGGATTATTCATAATTTTGTAACCTCAACCATGGGAAAAGCATTAAATGCAGTCCGGGATGACGAGGCTGCATCGGAATCCATGACGGTTAAGACCCGCAAGACAAAAATAATCGCTTTCATGTTTGGTGCATTCTGGGCCGGAATTGCAGGAGGACTTTTTGCTCACGTCATCACCTATATTAATCCCGATATGTTCAGCATCAACCGCCTTGCCGAAATCCTGGCCATGGTATATTTCGGTGGCCTGAATTCCATTATCGGATCCATTGTCGGTGCTGTCAGCATCAATTTATTGGGAGAGGCGCTAAGGCCGCTTGAACTCTTTAAATGGATCATTATTCCGCTTATTTTGATTTTTGTCATGATTTTCAGACCCTATGGTTTGATATCGTTTAAAGAAATCAATGCCAAAGAATTGTTGAGATCCAAGCATAAACCAGAACAAGGAATCTGATCATGTCAGTCTTGCTGAATGTTAATCAAATGACCCATTTTTTTGGCGGTCTTCGAGCGGTACACAATTATAATCTGACCATCGCCTCAGGACAGATTATCGGTCTCATCGGCCCAAACGGCGCCGGAAAAACAACCATATTCAATTTGATTACCGGTGTCTACACGCCCACTGAAGGTTCCATAACCCTGGAAAATGAGAATATCAAAGGCCTTGAAACCAATGAAATAGCAGCCAGGGGCCTTGGCAGAACATTTCAGAACCTGGCCCTGTGGCGGCATATGAATGTCCTTGATCATATCAAAATGGCCCATTATTCCCAATTGTCCTATGGTCTTATAGGTGCTTTTTTCAATACCCGCAAATGCAGGCAGCAGGAATCTGAAATTGAAGAAAACGCATACCGGCTGCTTGAATTGTTTGATATCAAAGCGCATGCCCATCAATTGGTAACCAATCTGCCCTACGGTGCACAAAGGCGCGTCGAAATGGCAAGGGCTCTGGCCACCCGGCCGAAAATACTGTTTCTTGATGAACCCACAGCCGGAATGACGCCGGATGAACTGGTTCAGATGATAAAAATTATCCGCCAGGTTCACCGGGATTTCAAGGTTGCGATTTTTTTGATCGAACACCGCATGAAATTTGTCATGGAATTATCGGAGCATATTCAAACCCTTGTCTTTGGTGAAATCATCGCGCAGGGGCCGCCTGAAGAAATACAGAATAATCCTGAAGTGATTGAAGCTTATCTGGGCAAGGAGGATCTGGCCTGATGCAACTGAATATTAAAAATTTAAAGGTTTCCTATGGCAATATAAAAGCGCTTCACGGAATTGATTTCACTGTTGAAGCAGGCGAGATATTAACGATTATCGGCGCCAATGGTGCAGGCAAGAGTACAACGCTGAGGGCTATTTCCAGGATGGTGCCTTCAGATCCAGGGTCTGTTCTTGAGTTTGAAGGAAAAAATATTCTCAAATACAGTGCCGATAAAGTCGTTTCAAGCCTTGGGATTTCCCATGTTCCGGAAGGAAGGAGAATCTTCGGAAATCTTACGGTAACTGAAAATCTTACCCTGGCCTGCTTTGCAAGAAAAGACAAAGACCAGATCAATAAGGACAAAAAATGGGTATTTGATCTATTTCCCCGGCTGGAGGAAAGAAAGGATCAGTTTGCAGGTACCTTATCCGGAGGCGAACAACAGATGCTGGCCGTAGGCAGAGGGTATCTGAGCGCCAGAAAAATCATGCTGCTGGATGAGCCCTCCATGGGGCTTGCCCCTATTCTCATGATCGAAATGTTTGCTGCATTAAAAGAAATCAATAAGATTGGAACCACTATCCTGCTGGTTGAACAGAATGCCCGGCTTGCCTTGAAATTTGCCCGGAGAGGATATGTCATTGAAAACGGTTCCCTTGTTCTTCAAGGACCGGCAACTGAACTGCTCAACAACCCGGATGTTAAAAAAGCATATCTGGGTGCATAAATGATGGAATTAAGATAGAAGTGGAAGAGCCTGTTCCATTCCTATCCTATCCTTCTGGATATCAGGCCATTGCAATCAGCATCTGCTCAAGTTTTCTTACTCGACTGCTGATTGCTTTGATAAATCCGGTAGCAATACAGGGATAAAGATTGCACAAGCGCTGGAGCTCCTGCCCGTCAATGGTCAGGAGCTCCGCTTCACCAAAGATAACCTCAGCACTTACTGGAGAAATGGATTCATCAAATACCGTTGTATCCCCTACAGCCTCACCTGCCCCCAAAATGGAAATCGTAGCGTTTACCCCACTACCCGAATGAGCGCTCAGCTC
>CAZAHK010000140.1:0-2091 GCA_964484555.1 uncultured Desulfobacula sp. | reverse complement strand
TTCCCTTCCGGCAATAATTCTGTGTTTTCAGCATAGATCTCCAATTTGGCAACCCGGGCTAAAAGGCCTAACTCCTCAAATTGTAGACGAGAAAAAAGGTCCAGAGCCTTCAGTAACATCACTTTATCCAATAAGCTGAGCATCTCTTGTCCTTCCATGCCGCTTCCTCCCTCCAATCTTGAAAGTGCCGATAAGGCAATTTTACTTAACCAATAATCATTCCAGTTCTGTGCCTTTTTCAGGAATATTTTTGCAGTATCTAAATTCCAGGTTGTCTTGAGAGTATTCGGTCGGGTCAACACTTCCAGCATGGCCCGGGTCAGCTTTCGGTCAGCCAACCCTTCGGATAATACTTCCAGCGAAGTTTCTCGTAACTCGATATCTGATTCTTGACTTGCGGCTTTTATCTGAGCAATAACAAAAGGGTCATAAATATTCGCCAGTACGGACCAGCAAGCCTCCATTTGCAGCGAGTAAATCTCCTGACAACGCAGGTCTGCCAGTTCGGCTTGACCTGCCAGACCCGATTGCCTCAGCAACAAGGCCAGATCACGAAATAAGACCAGATCCTTTAATTGTTGCAGGCAACTGTCCACCACGTTGCTTAACTTACCTGTCTCCTGGATGATAGCCAGGGCCTTTACAATCGCCAGCCAGGAACGCAGATCTCTCCAATTATTTAACTCTATCACTAACTTTGGAAGGGCCTCTTTCCCCATGTCGCTCAGTGCCTGGTCCGCCACTTTATGAAACTCGATGTCAGCTTCGGCATATACGGAAATAATCTTTGGTATGGATTCCAGATATTGAAGTTTACCCAGAGCTTCGCAAGCAGCCGCTCTCAACACTGGCTCGGCGCCCAGCAGAGCCATCAGGCGAGGCGAGAACTCATGCAAGGCGCCTGCACTGATGGCCCTGCATATTATGACTGCTGACTCAGTGCCGCCGTCCAGGCAACGCTCCACAGCATCTCGGACCTGCTTGAAAGCGATCTGCGGTTCTGTCCAGCAAAGAGTAATAACCGCTTGCCCAACCACCCCGGAATCGGTATCGGCGAGTGCCTCATAGAGTTTGTTTCCTCCGATATTTAGCGACGGCAATAAAGCAATGGCTGCCGCTCGAACCTCAGGGACATCATCCGCACAACAAGCCAGTATGGCAGCCTTCTGATCATGGTAACTTCCCTGGCGTGAACAGACTCTCAGCGCACTGCAGCGCACATCGGCACAGGAATCCTGCAAAAAATCGTCAATCCATGGCTCCAGAGTTTGCGGGCTTAACTGCTCTGCAATCTCCAATGCCAGGCTCCGCTTTCGATCATCGGGATGGTGCAGCAAATCAATCATCTGTGTCAGAAAGCCGGGCGGGACAAAATGCCCTAGAAAAGAAATGGCATCTTTTTTTAAATCCTGAACCCCACTGGAAATAGAGCTTATCAATTCTTTAAGATACAACTCTCTATTCTTCCAGGAAATGTAAAATGTTATTAATGCCAGCAACACCGCAATGATTGACATCGTCCGCATCTCAATGAGCCCTTCGGAATGCAGCCCTGACAAGGCAGCTCCTCCAAGCATACCGCCCAATATAAACAAGGCTTCCACCAAAAAACGGACACCGTCTCGTTCTTTGACTGGCACCACCTTGAATAATAACTGGTAAGAAGGTTCGCCCAGTACATTAACCATAATTTTGGTCAATAGATAGCCGATAAAAGCCATCCCCAGGGCCAGGGGCCCGGAGCCAAAAAAGACCATCAGCAGAAAGCAAATGCCCAGGCCTGCTGTTATCAGCAGGAATATATTGCCGGCCCCTAAACGAGCCATAATGCGGCTTAAAAAACCCAGTTCAATCACCACCGCCACAATATTTGCGACCGCTAAAAACATGGCCAGGAATTCGGTTAATTGTGCTTCATTGCTGTAAGATAGTCGTGCTACGGTGTTAAACTGATAATCCATAACGAAATTAAGGGTCATGATAAGTATTGACAGACCCAGCATGCTCATCAGAAAACGTGAGTGATAAATACTGCTTATGTGTAATAGGTCAATTATTTTTCAAAAAAAATTATGAAAATTGGGTAACACT
>CAZAHK010000139.1:0-10147 GCA_964484555.1 uncultured Desulfobacula sp. | reverse complement strand
GATGGATTTTTCACGGGCGCAGGCTTTGTTGATTGCAACCAGTGGCAGGGCCACTTCAATGAGTTTCTTTTTCATATGAGCTACAGCTTTTTATCCGTTGAGAGGTTGATTCTTTTGCCGGACGGCAAGACCCTTCCGGTTTCATGATACATGTCATGCGTCAGTTCCGGTCCCGTCCAATGGCTGTTGCGCAGCAAAAATGGTCAATTTGAGTTCCGCATCATCAATCAAACTGTATTCCGGTTTTTTCCCTGATCGTTTCTCACTTTCCGTTATGATGATCGGCACGCCCTCACCGCGTTTGTCCATGAGAAACTGACGTTCTCCCGTATAATCCGGGAGTAAAACAGGACAACGTGCCAGCAGGCTTGTAAGAAGTTCATTACGGGCAGACTGGCGAAGTGAAAGTGAATCCAGTGTCATCGTATTGGGAATAGATCCCGGGGAATTGAGCTCCAATCGATCGGAAAACAGATGCAGTCGAATTTTTGAGCCATAAATGGAATAGTCTCTGTGGGCCACCGCATTCACTAATGCTTCAAATACCGCCTGCATGGCGTATTGGGGGATATCACGGCGAGCCGGCTCTTTTAGTGCGTAAACTCTCATGTTTTTTTTAACAAAATCGCAGGCATCTGCAACCTGGATATCCAACGGCCCAAAAATATCTCTTGCATCAAGCTGATAAGCCGCATTCCGTTCTACGCCTCGGTATGCGACGGCCTGGATAAACGCATTCGGGATAATTTCCTGGGGTTGACGGGTAGCCATCAAAACACCGCTTACACTGGGGCAGATATTCCCATCTTCATCCTGGGTCAGGAGTTTCAGTTTTAACAAAAATTCCTCATCCTCTTCAGGTGACAGCGGCGTCTTAAATTTTTCCCATAAAGCTTTATCCAGGCAATCCCGATGTGCGGCAGTCACCGGTTGTTCATCATACCGTATGATCCTGGCCTGGCTGCGCTGTTGTGCAAGCCTGAATAAAACCTCAGGGGCCATCTCCCGTTTTGAACTGCCGATTCTATGGAAATAACCCCCCGGGCTTTTATGAACATAAAGACTCCTTGGCACATCAACACGAATGATAAACCGCTCTACATTGACATCCGTCATGACCGGCACGATTCGAATCCGGCAAAAAAGCGGAGGTGTGATGAGATCGTTGCAAATGCCCCGCATCCAGGTTTCAACCACGCCCAATTTGTCCTCTGGGATGCCGACAACCGTTCGAGAGTTGTCATCAACCCCTAATACAACCACACCATTGGCCGTATTCGCCATGGCAGCCAACTCATCGGCCATGCTGTTGCGATGCGGGTCATTCACTTGATTCCCTTTGTATCTCATGTCCTTCAGTTCAAGAGAGGAATCCTCGCCCAGCCGGATTTGCTTCAACAGTTCATCTGTGGTTTCAAACATGCTTAAACCTCCAGCGTTATTCGCTTGTAGCGTTTGTCAAAGGCCTGTCGCCCGCCTTCCATGATGGTGCAGATCGACTCACGGATACTCGATTCCTCAAGTCCGCCTTGCCGATCAATCTGCACTTGGCCGTTTTCAAATTTCAGGACATGCACCAGCTCTGAATCACCGTTAACAACAATATTGGGATTGTGGGTCACAATGATAAGCTGGCGTCTATTCTTGTTCTCGTGAATCTGCTGAACGATGAGGTCATAGATCAGCGCGTTGTCCAGGTCGTCTTCCGGCTGGTCAATAATCAATGGCTCATTGCCATGACTCAGTAAGAAAGCCAGAATTGCCGCTGCTTTCTGACCGGCAGATCCTTTCTCCAGATCATCAAATTTGCCCGAGGACGGATCTTTGGAATACTTGACCCGCAACATATCTTCAGGCCACCAGGCATCGAGCTGATCGAAAATAGCCGGTTGTGTTTCCAGTAGTTTCCTTAAACGATTATCAAAGGCACCATGGTTGCCGGGAACCTGCCCTCTGGCGATATCAAGAGTTCCGGTTTTGATGGCCGAAATAAGCTGCGGCAATTCAGATTCAGGTGTTTTAGCGTCTTCCCATTTACTCAATGCCCAGAGGAGGCCCTGTTTGCTTTCCCGGTCACATACAGAGCTGACAAATTTTCCGTCTTCAAGGTTGATCAAGGAGCGGTATTCGTCTTCCAATGTGCTCACATCACCATACTGTACCAGCTCCATGCGCACAAAAGAGCTGGCCCCGATGGCACTGTCAAGAAAATTTCTTCTCTTTTCGAGCAATTCCGCACGCAATTCCTGAAGCTTTGCCAGGGATTCCCCGATCTGCTTTTCCGCCGACTCAGTTTCCTTGCGGACGGAATCCAATTTTTTTAATTGCTGCTGCAACTGATTCCGCTGCTCCACCCATTCACCATAAAGGGAAATACTTATCTGGCTCTTTTTTTCCTCATACTCCCTGACCAGCCCATCATAAGCGGCGATGCTTGCCTGTACCGCCTGGTGCCATTTGCCTGAAGAAATGCTTTTAGCCCTTTGGGCCTTTAGCCCGTCAACGCTGTCGGCAAGTTTACCAAGGGTTTCACCCACCATTTTCAGCTCCTGGGCGGTCTGTTCGTGAATCACCCTGATTTCGGCGGTGGTTTCATCCTGCTCGTCAAATAAATGTGCAGGAAAATCGGACAGCCCGGTGTTGGATGCAAGCTCCCTGATACCGGATGCAAGGTCATCAAAAATCCGGTCATCGGGAAGGCTGTTCTTTTGTTGGCTGCGCTTCTGATACTGTTTGAGCACCTCACCATGACCTTTTTCTTCATATTGCTTCAGGTCGTTTTCAACGTCTCCCAGCTTCGCCCGAATCTGCTGCTCGCCGGCCAGTTGCCGTAATAGCGCTCTTTTTCGCTCCCTCAATTGAAGGAATTGACTTTTAGCGCTCTCCCAGCGGGACTTCCATTCCGCCCGATCCACCTCGGGTGACCGGTCAACAACCTCTAAAAGCCCCCGTGGATTGGATGCAAGTTCGTTGATCTGCTTCTGGCTGAAAATGCTGACCGGAAACCGCTCTTTAAGATCACCGGCCTCTGTTTCCTGCCAAACGCCGTTGATTTCCTCCTCAAGTACCGCACCCTGCCCGTCAAATCTCCAGCGCAATTGATAATTTCTGCCGCGCCGGAAAATCTCCAGCAGGATCATTGTATCATCCTGCATAACGCCCCGTTCTTTCTTCGGGCCGCTTTGATTCTTCAAAAACCGTTTAAGTTCTTTGTCAATTTTTTCAAAAGGTTCAACTTCGTTATCCCTGCGGAGTACGATGCGCATAGATTCAAGAACTGAGGATTTTCCGGTACCCCTTCCGCCGATAACTGAATTGAAATGCGGATGCAACCGGATGACGAATGGTTGGCCACTGATGCGGCCGCAGTGGCGCATGGCCTGGATAGTCAGCTTCGACAAAAAAATATCAGGCAGGTGATTAGGGTTTTCAGATTGGTTTCTTACGCAAAATTCGTGATCCAGCAATGCCAGTCGCAACCCCTCGATAGAAGGGCGGCTCATCTTGAGCCAACTGATGGAACCATCGATATGGGCCGGTATAGCAATTCCGCCTGCTTCAAGGATCTTTTTCACGGTATCCACAAAACCCGTAGTCGTGGATGTGTTCCGGTCGTCACCGTACCCGGCGTAGATCCCGCATGAACCCAGAACACCAATCACCTTCCGGCTATCACAACCCGGGCCAAAAACACCCAGCAGATGGACCCGGCTGCTGCTGTCGGCAACCGTAATCTCAACCCCCGGGAAAATGGTCAACTCCCTGTACCAGCCGGATTTTGTGTCGCGGTCTCGTAGTCCCTTGTTCTTGGCCCTCAATTCATCAATCCAGCCACCCGAGTTGTGATCGGTTACCGCCACACAGTCGAGGCCGGATTCCATAGCTTTCTGGAGCCATTCCTCCGGTTCGATGCTCTTGAAGGATTCATCACCCCGGCCGTATTCATCAGACTTGGGCGTGTGTGTGTGGAAATCAAACTTCCACCATTTGCTTCCAGGGAAGTTCCGGTTATCTGTCATTTCATTCCCCTTCCCTCGATCGAGATCTCAAATCCTTTGCGGTCGCTTTCATGATCGCCTCGCATATTGAAAATTTATATATTGGGGTATAAGCTTAACCAAAGACAGAGTCAATTATTTTTCCTTTTACCAGGGCAGGTCTTTCGCGGGAAACGAGCAGATTGATCCGATTTTCTATGGAGACGGGGGCTTTTTGTATTTCATTAAGCCCCCCTGAAATAAGTAACCCGCCGGGGTGCGCTTGAATCAGAGGCGGGGCGGGTGTTATTTCGGAGTCATTTTTGGAACTACCATAACACTTGAATTTCCATTTGTCACTATTTTTTTATCGGATGATTGTTCAAAATCGCCGGATGATTGCCGGATGATTATCGGATGATTTCATCTGGGCATCTCCGCATGTTTGAGCAGTTCGGCAAAATCATAATTGACGCTGGTCACGCCGAAATCCGGTTCCTGCCGGAAGGGGCGGCGCAGATAGTGGACCCGGTGGCCGTCATCTCCCATGAATTCCACAATGGCCAGGATAAAATCATCGGGTTTGTTGAGGGAATAAAAGATTTCATTGCGGGTGACGGTGAGGGTCCGGGCGCCGCTGATGCGGCCTTTGACCTCGATAAACCTGAGTTTCCCGGTGCCCGGGATTCGGCTTTCAATGTCATAGCCCAGCTTTTCGGTTTCCCGGTCAATGGGATCAAACCCGAGACTTTTTTCAATTTCCATGATGATGGATCGTGCCTTGGCTGCGGCGGCCTGGGTGTCTTTGGAGGGGGCCAGTGTTTTTTCTGCATTGGTTGCGGGATCGGTCATGGCCCCGGTCATAATGTTGATAAGCCCCATGGGCACGATCAAAAGACCGCCGATGACCACCGGCGGCAGGGGTGAAATCCGGGCTTCGAGCCTCAGTTCTTCCAGCCGTTTCTGCAACCGGGCCTGGAGATTGTCCGCCCGTTTGCGGGCTTCGCCTGAATTAAGGCGGGCATTGGCTTTCCCGGCCTGTTCCTGGAGTTTGAGCTGTTCGGACCGGTGATCCCAATAGGTGATTTCCTTGGTGAGCCGTTCTTTGACCGCGGCTTCGGTCTTGGCAATCAGGGAGAGACGGGCATCACGGACTTCCTTCAGATGTTCCGGCACCACTTGGGCAACGGCATAACCCTGGGCCTTGTGCTCCAGTTCTCCATTGATCCTGCTGCACTCGGGTCTGGCAAGGATGTCGTCGATGGAAGGCTCACCTTCTTTCAGTGGCCTGAAGTCAAGATAGGGCGCATAATGCATGTGGCGGCTGTTGCCGTCGGCATCCAGTTCCACATACAGCATCTGCCGGGAAACGATGCGGCGGTCACCGGACCGGGTAATGCCTGCGTCCTGGATGGCATGTTCAAGATAAAAGAGCACCCTGGGGGTCTGGCCGCCATCGGTTTCATCCACCAGAACAGACCCCCGTTTGAGCAGATCCCGGTGCCGCTCCAGGGTGATGTCAATGACAGAATCAAGCAGGGGATGGCCCGGGCAGACAAAGGCGGCAAGGGGCTGGCCCTGGGGATGGATCAGTTCTTTCTCAAAGGTGATGCGCTCATACCGGGCCAGGACCGGTTCCCCCATGCCTATGAGGCGGTCCCGGTTTCGGATGGCGGCAGGCACATGGGTGATTTCATAGCGACGGGGTTCCCGTTTCCGGTCTGTTCCGCCTAGTTTTTGAAAAGCTTCACGGAAAAAGGACTCAATATAATGGGGCTGCAACCGCTTGGCATCGGCCCGTTCCATGTCTTCCCGGATTCTGCGGACCTTGCCTGCATCCATGGCGTCATGGGCCAGGGCCCGTTCTTCCAGGAGATCCTGCAACTGATCCCGGTCCAGAGCATGGTCCAGAACCGTGGTGAGATAGGCCATGACCTCGGGCTGTTCCCCATACCGGACGGCCTGGATGAGAAGATCGCGCAGGGGCTTTCCCTCAAACTGGAGTTTGCCCAGGACATCAAAGACCTGGCCGCCAAGGCTCTGGCGGGCCTGCTCCAGCTTGTCCAGGAGTTTCCGGTAGACATCGCCTTCCCGGGTTTCTTCCGCCACCAGATTCCACAAATGGCAGACCTCGGTCTGGCCGATGCGGTGAATCCGTCCGAACCGCTGTTCAATGCGGTTGGGGTTCCAGGGCAGATCATAATTGACCATGAGATGGGCCCGCTGCAGATTGATCCCTTCCCCGGCCGCATCCGTGGCCAAAAGGACCTGGACATCGGGATCATGGCGGAAGGCTTCCTGGATCTTCAGGCGGTCTTCCCGCCCAATGGCGCCATGGATGACCTTCACGGCCGTTTTTCGCCCCAGGAGGCTGGTGATCCTTTCTTCCAGGTAATTGAGTGTGTCCCGGTGCTCGGTAAAAATAACCAGCTTCTGAAGGACCGATGCCTTGTGGGGCGGGATGGGGCCGGAGCCATAGGGTCTGACCTCTTCAGCCACGGCATCGGTGATCCCCTCAGGGGTAAAAATTTCGTTCAAAAGACCGGCCAGATGACGCCATTTGGTGTCGGTGCCGCTGGTTTTGACCCTGAGGGCCAGGGCTTCCAGGTGTTTCAGGGTGTCTATTTCAGCTTTCAGTTCCGTAAGAGACCGGGCGGCCGTGGCCTGATCCAGGATTTCGCCTTCTGCGGTTTCGACCTCGTTATCCGGCGCATCTTCGAGATCTTCCACGTCTTCATCATCCAGAAAGGGTAGAGAAGATGAAAGAACGGCTTCGGCCCGGCCGGTACTCTGGAGGATGTCCAGTTCCCGCAGGCGGCTTTCCAGGCGTTCCCGCCGCCGCCGGATGGACTGATAAATGGCCTCGGGGGAAGAAGCGAGCCGCCGTTGGAGAATGGTCAGGGCAAACCCGACGGTCCCGGCCCGTTTGCCGTTCTCCAGGGCCTCGGCCCGGTTGAATTCTTCCCGGACATAGGCAGTGACGGCTTTGTATAACCCGGCTTCTTCAAAGGAAAGTTTATAGGGCACTGTATAGGCAATCCTTTCGGGAAACAGGGGGGTTCCGTCAAATTTGAGCAGGTTTTCCTTGACCATGCGGCGCATGAGATCGGAGACGTCGGCCGAATGGACCCCGTCCCGGAAGCGGCCTTCAAACCGGTCCCCGTCCAGCAGAGCCATGAACAACTGGAAATCCGCTTCCTTGCCGTTATGCGGGGTGGCGGTCATGAGCAGAAAATGCCGGGTCAGGGTGGCCAGAAGCTGCCCGAGCCGGTAGCGCTTGGTGAATTTTACCTCGTTGCCGAAGAGGGTGGCCGACATCTTGTGGGCCTCGTCACAGACGATGAGATCCCATTGGCAATCCGGGGCCTGGAGCTTCTGCTGCACATCTTCATTGCGGGAGAGTTTGTCCAGACGGGCAATGATGAGATTGGTTTCCATAAACCAGTTGCCGGTGCGGGCCGCTTCAAGTTTATCATTGGTGAGGATTTCAAAGGGCAGGGCGAACCGGCGGAAGAGCTCATCCTGCCACTGTTCGGCCAGACTTCCCGGGCAGACGATGAGGCAGCGCTGAAGATCCCCGCGGGCAATGAGTTCTTTGATCAAAAGACCCGCCATGATGGTTTTTCCGGCCCCCGGGTCATCGGCCAGAAGAAACCGCAGGGGTTGTCTGGGCAGCATTTCCCCGTAGACGGCCGTGATCTGGTGCGGCAGCGGGTCCACCAGGGAGGTGTGTACAGCCAGCACCGGGTCAAAGAGATGGGCCAGATGGATGCGGTGGGCTTCGGAAACCAGCCGGAACGTGGCCCCGTCACCGTCAAAGCTCCAGGGCCGTCCCTGTTCGACCAGATCAAGCCTGGGCTCGTCGCTGCGGTAGACCAGTTCATTGGCCACCCGGCCGCCGGGTGTTTTATAGGTCAGCTCCAGGGCTTCGGACCCATACCACTGGATATTGACCACCGTGACCAGGCCGTCAGGCAAAAGCCCCCGTATGGCGGCATTGGGTTTCAGGTCTTCAAGTCGGATCATTTTCAACCCTTTCAACCGGATTTGTCGCAATTGACCTTGGTGCGGAACTTATTCTTATGAAAACAGCAGGTTCCGAAATTGAACCATGGTATATCATAGCCGGAATATTATTAAAAGGAAGTTTTTCAAACAGTTGGTTTCTTCCCATTCAGCAGAAGGGCTTTCAGAATTTTCGAGGATGGGTGGTAAAAAAAAATGAAGAAATCCCGTGAGAATTGTGCTAAACAGGTTGTGTTTGGATATCATCTGATAACAGCCTGAACTTGAGAAATTCGGGTCATCATGTCTCAATGAGGAGGGATTGACATGCAGAAAACCACCCGTTTCAATCTGTTTTATGTGACGATGGCCATTCTGGGCATTATTCTTTTTCATGATCTCTGGATGAGTTACCAGTCCATTTCCCCTTTGGCCTACAGTGAATTTCAGACCCTGGTCCGGGAGGGCAGGGTGAAAGAGATTGTTATCACAGCCGATGAGATCCGGGGAGAACTCAAAGACCCCCAGCCGCCGAACAAACGGTATTTCCGGACCACCCGTGTCGAAAACGGCCTGGCTGAAGAGCTTCAGAAATATGATGTGAAATTTTCCGGCCATATCGAAAGCCGGTTTTTTTCAACCGTGCTGTCCTGGATTCTGCCCACCCTTTTCTTCTTCGGGATCTGGTTTCTGATCATGCGCCGCATGTCCGGCCAGATGGGCGCCGGCGGGGGATTCATGTCCATTGGAAAGAGCAAGGCCAAGGTGTATGTGGAAACCGGTATCAAGACCACCTTTGCCGATGTGGCCGGCGTCGAGGAAGCCAAGGCTGAACTCATGGAAACCGTGGACTTTCTGAAAGCGCCGGAACGTTATGGCCGCCTGGGGGCCCGCATGCCCAAGGGCATCCTGCTGGTGGGTCCGCCGGGAACGGGAAAGACCCTTTTTGCCAGGGCCGTTGCCGGTGAAGCCGGGGTTCCGTTTTTTTCCATCTCGGGTTCGGATTTTGTGGAAATGTTTGTGGGTGTGGGTGCGGCCCGGGTGCGGGATCTTTTTGAACAGGCCCGGCAAAAAGCGCCGGCCATTATTTTTATTGATGAGCTGGATGCCATGGGAAGGGCCAGGGGCGCATCCGGGTTCAGCGGCGGCCATGACGAGAAAGAACAAACCCTGAATCAGCTTCTGGTGGAAATGGACGGGTTTGATGCCATGAGCGGGATTGTGCTGATCGCCGCCACGAACCGGCCGGAAGTCCTGGACCCGGCGCTTCTCAGGGCGGGCCGCTTTGACCGCCAGGTTCTCGTGGATCGCCCGGACAAGCTGGGGCGGTTGGCTATTCTCCAGGTTCATGTCAAAAAGGTCAAACTGGATGACGGTGCGGATCTGGAACAGGTGGCTGCCCTCACTCCCGGATTTACCGGCGCTGATCTGGAAAACCTGGTCAATGAGGCTGCCCTGGCCGCGACGCGCCGCAATGCGGATAGCATATCCCTCCAGGATTTCAATACCGGCGTGGAACGGATTGTGGCAGGGCTTGAACGCAGAAACCGGCTTTTGAATCCCCGGGAACGGGAGATCGTCGCCTATCATGAAATGGGCCATGCCATTGTGGCTTCGGCTATTTCCGGTTCAGATCCGGTGCACAAGGTGTCCATCATCCCCAGGGGGATCGGTGCGCTCGGGTATACCATCCAGCGGCCTACGGAGGATCGGTATCTCATGACCCAGGCAGAACTTGAAAACCGGATGGCGGTCCTCATGGGCGGAAGGGCTGCCGAATATGTGGTTTTTTCCCATTTTTCCACCGGCGCCGCCGATGACCTGGCCAGAATTGCCGATATTGCCCGGAGCATGGTTACCCGCTATGCCATGGAGCCGGGGATGGGCCATGTGGCCTTTGAGACCGATCAACGGTCCTTTCTCGGGCCTTCCGGAGAACCCTTCCGCCAGAAGCTGTACGGGGATGACACCGCACGGGAAATAGACTGTGCGGTGCGCCGGACGGTTTTAACCGCCTTTGACCGATCCGTTCATATCCTGACGGAAAACCGGGATGTTCTCGAGGAAAGCGCAAAACGCCTCCTGAAGCAGGAGACTTTGGAAGCGTCGGATCTGGAAACCCTTTTCAAATCCCTGAAACCCGCTTCCCTGGAATTTACCGCATC
>CAZAHK010000138.1:0-10212 GCA_964484555.1 uncultured Desulfobacula sp. | reverse complement strand
CCTGGATCAGATTCTCCGCATGAAGACCTTTACGGAATTTCTGGCATTGCTCCGGGCAAGGGTGCATTAATACGCGGACCGGCAGCCTGTATTTTTTTATCCATGATCCAGAATATCCCGTAAGGTGGTTGAAAGGGCATATTGGGTCACCGGTTTCATGAGAAAAGCCCTGATACCGATGGAATTCAGCCTCTGCCGGGTAATATTTTTGCTGTACCCGGTGCACAGAACAATGGGGATATCCTTGCGTATCCCCAGTATTGTCTCAGACAGTTCAAGACCTGTCAGACCCGGCATATTATAATCCGTCAGGATCAGGTCAAATTCGTCCGGATGATCTGAAAAATATGCCGCAGCCTCCCGGCTGTTATTAAACCCCTTCACCGTATATCCCAGGGAACTCAGGTATTTTTGCACCATATGAACCAGGGTTTCTTCATCGTCCACCACCATGATGCGTTCGGTTCCGGGAGGGGGCGTAAAGACTACTTCCGGGTCCGGCCCGGTATCGGTATGGGCCATGGGCAGGTAGATCACAAAGGTTGTCCCCTGTCCGGGTTCGCTGTATACCCGGATGGTTCCCTTATATTGTTTTACAATGCCGTGGACAACGGAAAGCCCCATGCCGGTGCCGTGATCCACAGACCTGGTGGTGAAAAAGGGATCAAAAATTTTCTCAATGATCTCCGGGGTCATGCCCCGGCCGGTGTCCCCCACGGTCAGGATCACATATTTCCCCGGAACCATGGGCTCCCCGGCCTGAAGAATCTCCTGGTCCAGAACCGTATCTTCAACCCTCACCTCAATGGTCCCCTTTTCATTTTCCATGGCATGGTAAGCATTGGTGCAAAGATTCATGATGATCCTGTGCAGTTCACCCTCGTCTCCCATGATAACAGCCGTGCTTTTGATGTCCCGGATAATGTCGATCCCGGCGGGAATGGAGGCCCGGATCAGTTTCAGGGCTTCGGTGACGACCTTACCCAATTGGACCGGCTCCGTCTTCCGTTCGCCCTGGCGGCTGAAGGTGAGTATCTGCCGGGTCAGGTCCTTGGCCCGCATCCCGGCCTGGAGGATTTCTTTGGTATTGGCGTATTCGTCGGAATGTTTATCCAGGCTTGCGAGTGATAATTCAGAATATCCGATGACGGCGGCCAGAATATTGTTAAAATCGTGAGCAATGCCTCCGGCAAGGGTTCCAATGGCTTCCAGCTTATGTTTCCGGTTCAGCTCCTTTTCCAGTTTGATTTTTAATTTTTCAGAGCTTATCCTGTCCCGGATTTCTTTTGTAAGGTGCTCATTGGCCGTGGAAAGGGCAAGGGTCCGCTCTTTTACCCGCTGGTCCAGCTCCCGGTTGATTTGGCTCACCTTGTTTTTTTCCTGTTCCAGTTTAAATCCGGAGAAAAACCGTTTTCGTATGTTCAATTCCATGGAATAGCCTGCCAGCATGCAGAGGATATTGGCTGAAACAAAGAAAAAATTATTATTGATCAACATGATCCGGGGCGTATCGGCAATCCATATGGCCCCGATTTCATAGCCTGCCACAATGAGCCAGGAGCAGGCCACGGCCCAGAGAAACCGCATCCGGATAAAGGTATAGATGGTAATGAAAATCAGGATGATTCCGGCGTAATAAGAATAGCTTGCCGGCGGGTCTGCAAGGATGACCATGAGCTCAATTCCAAGCCCGCCCGAAAGGCACATGAAAAACAGACAGGGCTGGGCATAGGTTTCAAACCCCGGCCGAAAGGAAAACCAGAGAACCCACAGTGCAATGGGACAGATCACCGCATACCGGATGGCCCAGAACATCAATTTTTGATCGGGAACGATCATCGCATCCAGAAAGCCGAAGATGGAATAGAAAAACATGGCAATGAGAATGGCGATGCGTATCCGGGTCAGGGATTCCCTGAAATGCGATTTAATAAATTCAGGCTCCAGGTGTTCCCATTCCCCGGTAAAGGACAGGGTAAACAAATTATAGGTCATCCGGATTCCTTCTCCTGTTCTTTTTATCTTTCTCCTGTTGAACATCACCATAACTGATAAACGATTTGAAATCAATCCGTTGCGCTATTGAATCTTGACGGCGTCTCCCAGTATGATACATTGATCATTAAACCGTGCATCCATCAATTTTTGGGATTATTGCCATGCGTGGATTCGATTTGCAGATTATTTTGGTATCGGTCATTCTCGTGGGGACCCTGATCCTTTTGATAACCGAAAAAATATCCGTGGATAAAACCTCCCTAGGGATTATCGCAGTCTTGTCCCTGACCGGGATACTGACTCCGGCGGAAACAGCGGCAGGCTTTGCCAACCCGGCCGCCATTACCGTGGGAGCCATGTTCCTTCTCAGCCACGGACTGATCCGGACAGGCGCTGTGGGCTTTGTGACGGAGCTGGTCCTCAAATTTTCAAAGGGAAACAAAAACCGGGCTTTTTTTCTGATTCTTGTCACCGTTGCCTTTTCCTCTGCCTTCATCAACAACACCCCGGTGGTGGTTCTGTTTATTCCCATTGTCATGGCCCTGGGTTGTGACTATGACATTTCACCGTCAAAACTTCTCATCCCCATATCCTATACCTCCATCCTGGCCGGAACCTGCACCCTCATCGGGACCTCCACCAATATCATTGTCAGCGATCTTGCCGCCTCGTCCGGACAGGGAGCCCTTTCCATGTTTGAATTGGGCAAAATCGGAATTCCCCTGGCTGTAGCCGGAATTCTCTTTCTTTTTTTTGTCTCCCCCAGACTCCTTCCCGGACGGGGCGCCCCTGTGTGTCAACTGGACGAAGGAAAGGGAAAACGATATATTGCAGAATTGATTGTTCCTGCCAAAAGTCCGTTGATCGGCATCGACAATATTGTGGACCATGCCGGAACCTCCCTGGGACTGGATGTGATCGAGATCTTTCGCAATTCTAAAATATTGGATCCGGCCCGAACCCGGACAAGACTTAAACCGGAAGATATTCTCCTGGTCAAAGGATCTGCCGAGGACCTTTTGTCCTGCCTGAAAAAACAGGTGCTTGAGCTGGCCCATGGAGAGGAAGGCCTGACCTTCGGCAGCGGGTCAAAAGATGACATCATCATTTTCATTGCCGTGGTTCTCGGAGCCACTTTTGGGCCGGCTGATATCAGACCCAGCTTCTGGTATATGGTCCCGGCGGATACCGATTTTCAGATTATCTCAAACTGGGGGTGCCCTTGAATATCCTGGTCATCCTGGCTGCCTCTTTCTTTATCCCGGTCATCTGGCCCTTTTGAGCAGGACACAAAGATTCAAGATGACATCACACACCAAGATCAAAACCGATTTCCAGGTCTTTGCCAAACCGGCCGGGAATGCCTGCAACCTGGCCTGTCAATACTGTTATTATTCGGCCCGGGGCCCGGGCTCCGCATCCGGCCCAAGAATGACGGATGAGATCCTGGAAACCTATATCCGGCAGCACATCCAGGCCCATCCAGGACCCCTTGTCCGCTTTTCCTGGCATGGCGGGGAACCGACCCTGGCAGGCCTGGATTTTTTTAAAAGGGCCCTGGGGTTTCAAAAAAAACATCAACCGGATCATATCCTCATTCAAAACGGTATCCAGACCAACGGAACCCTGCTGGATGAAACTTGGTGCTCGTTTTTTAAAGAGGCTGGATTTTCCGTGGGGCTGAGCCTGGATGGCCCTCAGCACCTCCATGACCAGTGCCGCCTCACCCGGTCGGGACAAGGCACCCATTCCCGGGTGATGCAGGGCCTGGACCTCCTGAAAACATACCGGATCCCCCATGATATCCTGTGTGTGGTCCACCACCATAATGTGGACCATCCTCTTGAAGTCTACCATTTTTTTAAAGCTGTCGGGGCGGCTTATATCGGTTTTCTTCCGGTGGTGAATGAATCGGATAGCGTTGATCCTGAAAAATTCGGGGCCTTTCTCTGCGCCGTCTTTGATGAATGGAAGGCCCATGATATCGGCCGGATCAGGGTTCAGATCATCGAAGAAACCCTGGCAGCGGCAATGGGCCGGGATCACAGCCTTTGCGTCTTTCGAAAGGAATGCGGCGAGATCCCGGTGGTGGAGGCCAATGGGGATGTATATCCCTGCGATCATTTCGTAAGACCGGAGTTTAAACTGGGAAATTTGAGCGCCATTTCCCTTGAAACCCTCATGGGCCGGGATTTCCTGCGAAGATTCGGAAGTCAGAAGCAGACCGGCCTGCCCCACCTGTGCAATACCTGTCAAGTCCTGGCCTTCTGCAACGGGGGATGTCCCAAGGACAGAATCCGGCCCATAACCGGATCAAAACTGAAACTCAATCATCTGTGCCCGGCCTACAAAAAATTCTTCACCCATTGCCTGCCCTTTGCGGAACAGGTTCAAAAACTTTGGCAAAGCCGCCGCCAGGGCGAAAAACCGGTCCCACCCGGACGCAATGCGCCTTGCCCCTGCGGAAGCGGGAAAAAATTCAAACATTGCTGCCTGAAAAAATGACCCCGGCCCTGTCAGGTCTTTAATTTCTCCCTGAGAAATTCAATGGTCCGCTTCCAGGCCAGGTCCGCCGCCTGTGGATGATAGCGGGAGGCATTGGTATCATTGAGAAAGGCATGCTCCGCCCCCTCGTACATATACAGTTTGTAGTCAATGCGGGATGATTTCAGAGCCGCTTCATAGTCGGGGACAGCCTTGTTGATCCGCTCGTCAAGACCGGCATAATGAAGCAGCAGGGCGGCCTTGATCTTTGGCACCTCGGTGAGGGCAGGCGGCATTCCGTAAAAAGGAACCGCAGACTGGATGTCCCGGGTCCGCACCGCCAGTTGGTTGGCCATGGCGCCGCCCCAACAGAAGCCGACAACCCCTACCCGGCCCGTTGTCTTTGGATGGGCGGTTAAATACTGAACCGCAGCGATGAAATTGTCCACGGTCTGCCCGCTGTCCAGCTTTCCGATGAGATCCCGTGCCTCATCCGGGTCGGCAGGGGTACCTCCCAGGGGCGATAAGGCATCCGGAGCCAGGGCGTTAAATCCTTCAAGGGCCATCCTCCGTGTGATGTCTTCGATATGGGGATTCAGCCCCCGGTTTTCATGAATGACAATGACGCCGGGCCTTTTGCCCCCGGTTTTTTCCCCGGCCCAATAGGCCCTGATCTTGCCGGTTTTTCCGGGATACTCCAGATAATCCGCATCCAGGCGCGGGTCATGGCGGGATATGGTTTCTGCCTGGGCCTGGTCATACCCCAACAGGGGCAGGAGGGCCAGGGCAGAAGCAGCTCCGCCCGCCAGAAAGGCCAGTTTCTCTAAAAATTCCCGGCGATCCATTCCCTCCTCAGTGTATTGCTCATACAAACGGATAAGGTCCTGATTCATATCGTCTCCTTTCGATCATAAAAGGGTAATCCCGTCATCATAGACGGTCAGGGATTCCAGGCCCTGGTCCGTGACCAGCAAGGTATTTTCAATGCCGACCACGCCTTTGCCCGGCATGACCACCTTAGGTTCCAGGGCGATGATCATGCCCTTTTCCAGGGCCAGGGTCTGGCCCTGGGCGATGAAGGGAAATTCATCCAGCTCAAGGCCGATGCCGTGGCCGGTGAACCGGATTCGCCTTTCGCCCGCACCCATGAAGGTGTCTTTATAGCCCTTGGCCTCTGCCTCGGACATCATCATCCGATAAATATCCCCGGTAATGCTTCCGGGAAGGGCTTCCTGTTTGACCCTCTCCTGGATCTCCAGCATGGCTTCATGGGCCCTTAGAAGATCGTCCGGAAGCGTGCCCATGCAGAAGATCCGGGTATGATCGCTGGTATAGCCGTTCAGCACAAAGACATAATCCACCAGCACGGGCTGGTTTCGCCCGATGATAGTAAACCCCGGCCCCTGGGCAATGCTGGGATTGACGCCCATGCCGCCTGTGGGGGAGGCAAAGGATGAGGGCACGGCGGCCCCCGGTCCGGCCATGATATGGCCGTAAAAAAGATCATTGTCCCACATGCGCATCCGGATGAGACCCTGGTGCCCCAGGCTCCGGGCATAGGCTTCCAGCAGACCTGCGAATTCGATCTCCGTCTGGCCTTCCCGGAGCAGCTCCGGTACCTTTGCCGCAACCTTGTCGGCCATGCGGGAGCTTTCCCGCATGAGGCCGATCTCATAGTCGGATTTGACGGCCCGCTGAAGCCGGATCTCCAGAGAAATGTCCATGAGTGTTGAACCGGGAAAAATTTTCTGAAATAAAAGATACTGGTTGGCGGAGATCACATCCAGTTCAAGGCCCAGAATCTTGGGCGCCTTGCAGCCAAATTCGGCCAGGGCTTTTGGAATGTCTTTGGGGCTGACAAGGGAGATCACCTGCTCCAGTCCGGACTCTGCCCCGGCCCGGTCAAAATCCTTGAAGACCATGAGCAGGGGCTTTCCCTCAGCCGGGATATAGAGCCAGCCCTGCTGGGCCGTACCGGAATAATAGAACATATCGGCCTTCTGCAGGATCAGGGCCCCGTCGACACGGCTGTTTTCAAGCCGTTGCTGAAAGGCCGATATCCTTGCCTGCTGTTCTGGTCCGGGTATGGTTTGATGATAGGAAATCATTGTGAGTTTTGAGTTGTGAGTTTTGAGTAGTGAGGCTTAAAGGGGTAAAATTCTCACTACTCATCACTCAATCCTCACACCTTAATAATCGTAGAACCCTTTTCCGGTTTTTCTTCCCAGCCAGCCGGCTTCCACATATTTTCGAAGGAGCGGACAGGGTCTGTATTTGGAATCCTTGAACCCGTTATAGAGGGTTTCCATGATGGCCAGGCAGGTGTCCAGGCCGATGAGGTCGGCCAGGGCCAGGGGTCCCATGGGATGGTTGGCGCCCAGCCGCATGACCGTATCAATGTCTTCGGGTTTTCCCACGCCGTGGTAGAGGCAGAATACGGCCTCATTGATCATGGGCAGCAGGATCCGGTTGGCGATAAAGCCGGGGAAATCATTGGCCTCGGCCGGGGTTTTACCGAATTTTTCACAGAGCTGCCAGGTGAGATCAAAGGTTTCCTTGGAGGTGGCCAGGCCCTTGATGACTTCCACCAGCTTCATGACCGGCACCGGGTTCATGAAATGCATGCCGATGACCTTTTCCGGCCGGGAAGTCCGGGCTGCAATTCTTCCAATAGGGATGGAAGAGGTATTGGTGGACAGGATAACCTGGGGCGGGCAGATTTTATCCAGATCTTCAAAAATCTTGAATTTCAGGTCTTCCCTTTCCACGGCGGCTTCCACCACAAAGTCCACGGACCCCATGTCCTTTAAATCCGTAGTGGTTTTGATCCGACCCAGGATGGCTTCCATATCGGCTTCGGACAATTTACCCTTTTTCACCATGCGGTCCAGGTTTTTGGATATGGTGGCAACGCCTTTGTCGCAGAATTCCTGTTTGATATCACTCATTAATATTTCAAGGCCGGCTGCTGCTGCAACCTGGGCAATGCCATTGCCCATCTGGCCGGACCCGATGACTCCGAATCGTTTCACTTCCATGTCTTCCTCCTTATTGACGGTCTACAGAAATAATCATATTCAATTCGCCTCTATTGGCAGTTATCCGTCATATCACCTGTTGACGACAAGTGCAACAGCTTCTCCACCGCCCAGGCAAAGAGAGGCAAGACCGTTTTTCACATCCCGCTTGATCATCTCATGGATCAGGGTGGTCAGGACCCTGGCCCCGCTGGCGCCGATGGGATGACCCAGGGCCACACTGCCGCCGTTGACGTTGACCTTGGCGGGATCAAGTTCAAGAACCTTATTAATACCGGCGGAACTGCCGGAAAAGGCTTCGTTGATTTCAAAGAGGCCAATATCTGAAATGGAAAGCCCCTGTTTTTTCAAGACCTTGGGGATGGCAAAGATGGGCGCCATGAGCACATATTTCATATCAATGCCGTAGGAGGCCTGGGCGCCAATGGAAGCCAGGATGGGGCATCCCAGGGCCTTTGCCTTTTTTTCGCTCATGATGACCAGGGCCGAGGCCCCGTCGCTGATGATGGAAGCGTTCCCGGCGGTTCCCACCCCGTCTTTTTTAAAGGCGGGCTTCATCTTGGAAAGGGCTTCAAGACTGGTTTCCTGGGGGCATTCGTCCGTGTCGAACGGCCTGGGCTCCCCTTTTCTCTGGGGCACTTTCACCGGCAGGATCTCCTCTTTGAACCGGCCCGATGCAATGGCGGCCAGTGACCGTTTATAGGATTCCGCCGCAAACCGGTCCTGGTCTTCGCGAGACACCTCCCATTTTTCACAGCACAGCTCATTGGACATGCCCATATGAAAATCATTGATCACATCCCAGAGGCCGTCATGGACCATGTGGTCTTCTATTTTGCCCGGCCCCATGCGAAGCCCGAACCGGGCCTTATCCATATAATAGGGGGCCATGCTCATATTTTCCATGCCCCCGGCGATGACGACTTCGGCATCCCCGCACTGGACGGCCTGGGCCGCCAGCATGACGGCCTTCAGGGAGGACCCGCAGACCTTGTTCACGGTGATGGATTCCACCTCCCAGGGAAGACCTGCCTTGACGGCCGCCAGTTTCCCGGGATTCTGGCCGTATCCGCAGGGCAGGACCATGCCCATGATGCATTCGTTGATCTCTTTATCCTCAATCCCGGCCCGGCGAACCGCTTCCCGGATGACGAGGGCGCCCAGATCTGTGGCCCCCATGGTGGAAAGGGTTCCGCCGAAACTCCCCAGGGGAGTCCGTACCGCACTGACAATGACTGCCTGATTCATATGACCATACTCCTTTGTATGTCTTTGTTTTTAGGTTCTTACATATTCCTTCTATATTTTCCGCCCACCTGGTAAAGGGCCTGGGTAATGGTGCCGAGACTGCACACCTGAACCGTCTCCATGAGCCTTTCAAACATATTGCCGTTGCCGAGGGCCGTCTGTTTCAGCTCTTCAACGGCCTTGTCCGCCTTGTCCCCATGCCGTTCCTTAAAGGCCTTCAACCTTGCCAACTGGGCATTCTTCTGTTCATCCGTGGACCTGGAAAGTTCCAGGTGATTGGCCATTTCCGCATAGTCTGCATCCGGGTCCTGGAAGGTATTGACCCCGATGATGGGATGACCCCCGGAATGTTTCAAATGCTCATAATGCATGGATTCTTCCTGGATCTTGCCTCGCTGGTAGCCGGTCTCCATGGCCCCCAGGACCCCGCCCCGTTCCGTGATGCGTTCAAACTCAATAAGGACAGCCTCTTCCACCAGATCCGTCAGTTCATCCACGATAAAACTGCCCTGGAGGGGATTTTCATTTTTGGCCAGACCCCATTCCCGGTTGACAATGAGCTGGATGGCCAGGGCCCGGCGCACCGATTCCGTGGACGGCGTGGTGATGGCTTCGTCAAAGGCATTGGTGTGAAGGCTGTTGCAGTTGTCATAAATGGCGCAGAGCCCCTGGAGGGTGGTCCGGATATCATTGAACTGGATGTCCTGGCTGTGAAGGGACCGGCCCGAGGTCTGGATATGGTATTTCAGCTTCTGGGATTTTTCATCGGCCTTGTATTTGTATTTCATGGCCACGGCCCAGATGCGCCTGGCCACCCGGCCGATGACCGTGTATTCCGGGTCCATGCCGTTGGAAAAGAAAAAAGACAGGGAAGGCGCAAAGCTGTCGATATCCATGCCCCGGGACAGGTAATATTCCACATAGGTGAACCCGTTGGCCAGGGTCAGGGCCAGTTGGGTGATGGGATTGGCCCCGGCCTCGGCGATATGGTAGCCCGAGATGGAGACCGAATAAAAATTAAAGACCTTGTGGTCGATAAAATACTGCTGGATATCCCCCATCATTTTCAGGGCAAATTCAATGGAAAAGATACAGGTGTTCTGGCCCTGGTCTTCTTTCAGGATATCGGCCTGGACCGTTCCCCGGACATTGGACAGGGCAAACTGCCGAATGGCCGCCGCCTCTTCCTCAGAAGGTTCCCGGCCTTTTTCCGCTTTGAATTTGTCCAGTTGCCGGGCAATGGCCGTGTTCATGAACATGGCCAGCATCATGGGGGCCGGGCCGTTGATGGTCATGGACACCGAGGTATTGGGCGCACACAGGTCAAATCCGTCGTAGAGGACCTTGACATCGTCCAGGGTGCAGATGGAAACCCCCGAGGTGCCGATCTTCCCGTAAATATCCGGCCGGGTGTCCGGATCAAACCCGTAGAGAGTGACGGAGT
>CAZAHK010000137.1:0-10428 GCA_964484555.1 uncultured Desulfobacula sp. | reverse complement strand
CTCTTTACCGGGGAAGCATTTCAAAAAATACCGACAATCCGGTATCTGGGAAACGGGTTTCTTTCCCTCATGACAAAAATTACTTCGGGATATTGGAATATTGCCGATTCCCAGTCCGGGTATACGGTGATCAATAAAAAGGCGCTGGCGGCCATTGACTGGGATCGGATGTACAAACGATACGGCCAGCCGAACGATATCCTGGTCCGGCTCAATGTGGAAAATTTCAAGGTCACGGATGTGCCTGTTGAACCGGTCTATAATATCGGTGAAAAGTCAGGCATCCGGATTCATAAGGTCATTTTTACCATTGGATGGCTTCTGATCAAGCTTTTTTTTTGGCGGATGAAGGAAAAATACATTATACGGGATTTCCACCCTCTTGTTTTTTTCTATTTCCTGGGGTTTATTTTTGGTTTATCCACCCTTGTCCTGTTTTCGAGGGTTTTCATCGTTTGGTATCTCACCGGGCATATTCCTGCCGTCAATGCCCTGGCAGCCATGTTTTCCTTTATGAGTTCAAGCCAGTTTTCTTTATTTGCCATGTGGTTTGATATGGAAGCCAATAAACATCTGAAGGTGTGATATATCATTTGTATATGTGGCATTTCATCGGTTTTATTGATATTCAAAAACTGTTTTTCTATTATCGTATAATTGACCTTAAATATAAAAGTGATAGCTTTGTGCCTGCCCAAGAAGGGACATTGATCTTGTGTTTTTAAGATTTTCCATTATATACTGATAGCGGAAAATATTTTTTAACCATTACATCATTTTTGCATAGAGCAATTATAACTAATTTTTCAAATAGTCAGGATTTGTAATACAGTGTTTAAAAAAAATATGGGGTATAATACAGGTTTTTCTTTGATGGAGCTGATGATTGCTATTGCGATCATCGGAATAATGTCGGGTATTGCCATTCCCAATATTATCGGATGGTTGCCTGATTATAGATTGCGAAGTGCCACAAGGGATATTGTATCCTGCCTTCAAGAAGCAAAACTGAGAGCTGTAAAAGAAAATGCGCGTGTGGTTGTAATTTTTGACCCACTTACCGACTCCTATACCGCATTTATTGACAATGTGCCTGCCGGGGGGAATTGGGCTCTTGATGGTTCTGAAACGATCATAAGACGTGAAACTTTGCCCGCTGGTATTGATATTCAAAGTATTCCTCTAACTACTTCTTATACCTTTGGGTTTAATAATAGAGGTCTTTCTGATTCTGGGGCCGATAGTGTTCAGATGATTAATAATAAGTCAACCATCAGCAGGGTCTCTGTTAATCTTGGTGGTAACATTAGGGTTCAATGATGCTATGATAAAATGGAATTAAAGATAAGACAATGATTCTAGTTGGGAAACATCGAATAAACGATCTGGGGTTCACCCTGATAGAACTTTTAATTGCTATGTCGATTACGACGATAGTCTCGGCAGGGATTCTTACCGCATATCGCAGCCAGCAGAATATGCAACTTGCCCAGAAGCAGAGTGTTGAAATGCAGCAGAATATACGAGTCGCTTTATATATCATGACCAGTGAAATTCGAAAGGCAGGATATGATCCTGACGGTACGAATGGTGCTGGAATAGTTAATGCCGGTGATGGAAGAGACAATCTTAATCGCTTCATATTTACCTATTTTGATGCCAATGCTTGGAATGATGGTGAGGATAATAATAATGACGGTATAAAAGATGAAGCCGGTGAAAATCTGCAAGCCATTGAGTATTATCTATATGATTCACTTTCAGATGGGACTGTTGATCTTGGGCGAAGAAAAGGTGCAAGACTGGATGCGATTGCTGAAAATATTCAAAGCCTTCAATTTTTATATCTTGATGCCGATGGGAATATTACCACAACTCTTTCAGATATCAGATCGGTGCGGATAACAATAGTTGCAACAACAGATTCAAATGAATTAAATTACACCGGCGCAAACAACACCCGAACATTAACAGCCAATGTTAAATGCAGGAATATAGGGTTATAGCATTATGCTTTTTAGAAAAGAGATTACACATAGTGGCAAACAAATCTGCCATGATCATGGGTTTACAATCATTGAAGTGCTTATAGCCATGGCAATTTTGTCGATTGGTATTCTTGGTGTGGCAAAATTACAGTTAACATCGGTCAATGATAATACAAGGACCAGAAAATATACTGAGGCCTCAACCTGGGCTGTGTCACAAATAGAAAGCATTATGACAACAGCATACGATGCCCCGGCTCTTGCAGCAGGCGCTCCCGGAACTATTACCCAGGGAATATACACGGTCACCTGGACCATTACAGATTCGGACCCAGTGCCAAATGTAAAAAAAATAAATATGCGTGTAACATGGGATAACAATAAAAGTTTCACCGCGGATTATTACAAGGCGATTGATTTTTAATGATTATGAAAAAATATAGTATATATATGGATATTGTAGCGAATGAAAATGGATCTGCAATTGTTCTGGCACTTTTAATCCTGGTAATACTGACAATACTTGGCGTTTCTTCGATAACAACCTCGACTATTGAAACCAAGATCGACACCAACGATCGGCTCTATAAAATGGCCTTTTATGCTGCGGATGGCGGCACCGAGGTTGGAAGAGAAATGATTGAGCAGAATATTGCGTGCGCCGCAGGTTTCCAATCAGCGCCCCTGACCATTGGGTCTTTGGTTGTTGAGGACAAGGTGTTTGCATTTAAAGAGAGTGCCCCTGCAGGTGAATACCCATCTGATACCATAAGAGATCTACGGTTTCCGGCAGATGACACTCAACCCCATACCAATATCGTCATCTTTGGGAATACACAGCTTTCCACAGGAAGCGCACTGCAGATGGCAGCCGGGTATGAAGGAAAAGGCAAGGGAGCTGCAGGGGGGGGGGCACAGATCATCTATAATGTGGCTTCAAAACATGAAGGCAGACGAAATAGTCAATCCCACATCATGATTAATTATCGCCATCTCATTGGACAGGAAGGCAATTGTAATTACTGACTCTGAGTAAGTACAAGGGAATGGGTATAGGACAATTCCCTTAAGGTTCCATAAATAATTGGGGGTTAAAATTATGAATTTGAAAAATACGGTTACCATTCTTTTCATCATAATGATTGTGTTAAGTCCGACCTCTTTTTTATTTGCCGAAAATCAGGCAGTATGGATCGAAGGTAAAGTGACACGAAAAACCTGGCGGATAGATTCGCACAGTATGATTGAAGTTGATTGGAAGCCTTATAAAATTTTGTCTGATATTCGAGTTACCCATCGATACCTGAGAAATAAAGGGGCATATGACGAAAAGATGTCCAACGTTTATTCGATTTTTACAGGTCAGAAGATTACAATGAAGGTTAAAAAAAAAGAAGTGATTCAAATTATTCTTTATTAAAGAGGAGGAAAAAATGCCAGCGCGATTAATGAAATGGCTTTATTCCGGATATGATATGTTGATGGTAATCATATTGTCATTTGTTTGTTTCCCGCTATCTGCATTCTCATTCAACTCACTGGATTATCAGGCGGTTCCGCCTTTTGTTACAGCAGGCGTGCCTCCTCTTGTGATGCTTGTCATGGGCAGAGACCATAAACTTTATTATGAAGCTTATAACGATGCTTCCGACTTGAATAACGATGGGATACTGGATGTGAGATACAATCCGGATATAGAGTATTATGGATATTTTGATTCTTATAAATATTATGAATATTCCTCCGGTAATTCAAGGTTTGAGCCTAAAGGTGTCACCTTAAATAAAAAGGCACCCATAGGCGATTTCTGGAGTGGAGATTTTCTTAATTATATGACCATGACCCGCATGGATTGCATGAGAAAAGTTTTGTATGGCGGGTTTAGATCTACAGATACGGCGACGGAAACAGTCCTTGAACGATCATTTGTTCCCCAGGATGCCCATTCCTGGGGCAAGGAATATCACTCTGTCGGCCATGATGGATATGATATTCGAGACTATACCCCCCTTGATCTGCCCAAGGGCGGCTCCCGCCATCTTTTTGTATCCACAACCCTTTCTAATGGCGGGAATCCACTATTCAGGGTTCTCGAGGACAGTGTTTTCAGGATCTGGCAATGGGTGGCCATTGAGAGACCCGTTGCCGGAAGCCAGGGAGACGATGGGACAGGCAGACGATCAATTACGGATAATAAAAGTTCAGGAGTAGCATTTGATCTCACTGAAAACGGAAGCGCAGGAACGCCTTTTGCCAGTATCGGAAACGATGCCACCGTTTCTGTTCCGTCAGGAGATTTGACAAACGGGGGAACAGCAGGCACGGTGACTGATGTGGGGTATGGCAATCCGGTTGGCGAAGAATTTGGAAAGGCATTCGATGATAATATAAATACAAAATGGCTTACCTGGGGATGTGGTGAACTTTCTTTCTGCCCGGTCTGGATACAGTTTGAATTTACTTCCCCGCAACGGGTTATCAAATACTCCATCACAACAGGAAATGATTCGGATTACCGGGACCCTAAAACTTGGAAGCTTCAGGCCAGTAACGATGAGACCACCTGGATCGATATCGATACGGTTGAGAATGGAAGCCTGCCGGCAACGAGGCTATCGAAAAAAGAATTTGACTGCGACAATCCACCGGACGAAAGTCAAACCTATTTTTTTTATCGACTTCATATAACCGAGAGAAAGGCAACCGGAACTTGCAGCGGTAAGCAATGTCTTCAAATATCGGAAATTGAACTTATCGGAGAAGGGAATACAGTTATAACAGACCCCCATGAGCCTGAAAAAGCATTTGATGATACCAACGGAACAGAATGGCTGACCACTGGTGATCCTGACAATGAATCAGTTTACATTGGCTTTCAATTTCATTTTCCAAAACCCATTCTCAGTTACACCATCATGTCGGGTTCAACAGAGGCTCGTGATCCGAAATCCTGGGCCCTGGAGGCATCCCATGATAATTTGACCTGGGTACAGATCGATTCTCGTTCAAACATTCTTTTCAGTGCAAGACAAGAAAGAAAAAGCTTTGATTGCTCCTCGCCACCTTTGGAAAATTACAGCTATTACCGCTTGAATATCAGTGAAAAAAGGAGCTCTACTCATTATGGTGTGGCCATAGCAGAGATTGAAATGATGGAAACAACCGAGCCCATGCCTGCTGCTGCTACCTTGACGGATTACACGGTTCGGGTCAAGGTTTGTGATTCGGCCATTGGCCTTGAATCCAACTCAAAACTATATCCATCAGGCGGTTATAAACCTATCGGTATATTGCAGAGACACGGAGAATCGGATCGCATGTATTTTGGACTTCTCACAGGGTCTTATACAAAAAATACCTCCGGCGGTGTGTTAAGAAAAAATATCAGATCCATAAAAGATGAAATAAACACTAGTACCGGCGAGTTCCTCTATATGGATTCTGCTGTTCAAGGGATTATTAAGACCATTGACAGTTTCAAAGTCGTTGATTTTGATTATGGAGGCTATAGCTATAATTCAAACTGCGGCTGGATAACTGGAAGGCCCCTTAATGAAGGGGAATGTCGGATGTGGGGAAATCCTGTGGCTGAAATGATGTATGAATCCCTGCGGTATTTTGCTGGTTTGAAAAGCCCTACTCCTGAATTCACCTATGATGGAACAGCAACACACGATGACAATGAACTGGGCTTGCCTAAGCCTGGTTGGCTTGACCCCTATACAAACAGTGAAGATATAAATATGAACGGTCTGTTGGATGCCGGTGAGGATATCAACGGGAATGGGATTCTTGATGGTTTCAGCTATTGTGCCAAACCATTTATGCTGGTGTTAAGTGATATAACTCCTTCTTATGATTCTGATCAACTGCCCGGCAGTAATTTCCCGGTAACCCTTTCTTCCCCACTCTCAGGGATAGATGTTAAAGCCCTTGCAGATACTATTTCAAGCCAGGAAGGGGATATTGGAACACATTTTATAGGTCAGTCCGGTGCTATATATGATGGCGCTTGTACTCCAAAGGCTATTCCCGGGTTTGGCAGCGTCAGGGGATTGTGCCCGGAAGAGCCTACCAAAGGAGGAAGCTATTATTCTGCGGCTGTGGCGTATCATGGAAATAAAGCGGACCTTCACAGCACAGCGGCCCAATCTCAGCATGTAGGCACCTATGCTGTCGGGCTTGCCTCCCCCTTACCCAGAATTGAAATATCCGTGGGGACAAAGGTGATAACTCTGGTCCCCTTTGCCAAATCAGTGGGAGGAAGCGGGATTTCCGCTGTTCAAGGAACTTTTCAGCCTACAAATACCATTGTTGATTTTTTTGTTGAAGAGATTTCATCCGTAAAAGGGAAATTCAGGATCAACTACGAAGATGTGGAGCAGGGTGCGGATCATGATATGGATGCCATTGTGGAATATGTTTACCAGGTTGTTGATGCCAGCAACAACCCCGTGGCCACTCCGGCTCTGGGGGAGAAGGTTATCATTTCATTAAACTCCACCTATGCTGCCGGAAACATTATTCAGCATATGGGATATATTATTTCCGGCACAAGCAATGACGGGACCTATCTTGAAGTCAGGGATGAAGATACTTTTGAAGGATCGGACCCTGATTATTTTCTGGATACCCCCCCTAATATCATCCCCGGTGGAGCATGGAATGATGGGGTAGCGCTTCCGCTTACGTCAACAAGGACATTTTTGCCCGGAGTGTCCTCCGCCGCCACCCTTTTAAAGGACCCGTTGTGGTATGCTGCCAAATGGGGAGGATTTGAAGATTATAACAACAACCAACTTCCGGATCTTGATAATGAATGGGATAAGGATAATGACGGAACTCCGGATACTTATTTCTACGTTCAAAATCCTTTGATGCTTGAAGAACAGTTAAATCGTTCATTTGCAGATATTTTAAGAAGAACTGCATCTGGCACTGCAGCCTCTGTTATTTCCAGTACAAGGTCTGGAGAAGGGGCCGTTTACCAGGCTGTATTCTATCCTGAATTTAAGGACTCTCTCGGCAATACAACAAGCTGGACAGGCGAGATTCATTCACTTTTTGTGGACAGCCAGGGCAACATGCGTGAAGACACCGATTCGGATGGCAAGCTTGATGTTAATCCTGATCTTGGCAATACAGACAGGATAATCGTTTTTGATGGAGCCATTGTATACAAATATGAGGATGGTGATGGAGACTCCAAAATAGCAGAAGGAGAGGCCCCTGTGTTTATAGGTGGTATGGGTGACATCAACTTTTTATGGTCTTCTTCTTCTTTTCTTAATAAAATGAGTGATGCAGAAGCAGCCTCTCAGAGGATCTATGGTTCAACAGGCAGGAACAGATATATATTTACCTTTGTTGATGCTGATAATGATATGGTTACAGATCTAAATGAACAGGTTGATTTTGAATGCAATGCGTTGCCTTCTTCGATTGATCTCACAAATACGGCAAAAATTTTTCCATATCTTACGCTTTTTCCAACATTTTCCAATGAACCTTCAATTAATTATAATGGGGCATCAACGCCGATAGATACATTTAGGGGGGATCCCACAGCGTTTGAAGATTTTTTGAAAAACCAAAGCAGCAGGGTCATAAACTATATCAGGGGGGTTGACCAGAACGAGTTTACATCAAGCACGACACCTTCTTATACTATACCTGAATTCAGATCAAGAAAAGTGGATTATGACGATGACGGCATAATGGAAACGTGGAGACTGGGAGACATTGTTTATTCTACACCTACAGCCGTGGGAAGACCAGCGGAAAATTACCATCTTCTTTACAGGGACAGTTCCTATGCCACCTTTGCCGGCGCTTTTAAAGACAGACGGCATGTCATTTATGCCGGAGCCAATGATGGAATGTTCCATGCCTTTAATGGAGGTTTTTTTGATGCTGCCACCAACAGTTTTAAAAAAAGTTTAACAACACAGGCAGAGTATGACCTGGGTGCTGAATTATGGGCCTATATCCCTTATAATCTTCTTCCTCATTTATACTGGTTGACTGAAACTAATTATCCCCATGTCTATTATTGTGATGCAAAACCAAAGGTATTTGATGCAAAGGTTTTTCCCAATGGTACCCATTATACGGATTCAGACACCGATCCCAATTGGGGGACCTTGCTTGTTGCCGGTATGCGATTCGGCGGCGGACAGATTATTGCGGATATGGACAAAACAGATGGAAGCGTTGTTAATGAAGGCGTTGATCGGACAATGTCATCCGCTTTTTTTATCCTGGATATTACTGATCCTGAATCAGCCCCCAAAGTGATTGCAGAGATAAAATTTGAAGGCTTGGGGTATACGACATGCTATCCTGTAGTCGTACCCATGAAGGATAAAGATGTCCTCGGAACAGGAAGTATAAACGAAAATGAATGGTATCTTGTTTTTGGTTCCGGACCTGCTTCAGCCACTGGAATAGCAGAAAGAAATGGTGTTTCTGGGGCACTTTCAGCAGGAATCAGTGAACAGTCTGGGAAATTGTATGTTATTGATTTAAAAGAACTTATTTTGAATGGAAATCTTAAAACTCTTGATGGTACTACAGGAACCTTTACTTCTGTACCGGCGACAGCACCATGGCACGATTATTATCAGATACTTGATAGCCATTCATTTGTATCAGATCCCATCTGTGTTGATTTTAATCTTGATTATAACGCCGATACAGTATATTTCGGCACAGTAAGCTTCGACATCACGAATGGCTGGGGGGGAACGATGAGAAGGATCGTCATCAATAATGATATGGATGCAACACACTGGGATGGTGACAGCATTCTCATGGACCTTGAGCCTGTTTGGTCGGGCCAACCTGTTACAACATCTCCGACTGCTGCAATTGAATCTGATGGGACAAGATGGGTATTTTGGGGCACAGGAAGATTTTTCGTTAGACCTGATGCAGCCAATATCGATGAGCAATCCTATTACGGAATAAAAGAACCGTTTACGTTTACAGACACCAATAGCAATGGTTTCTTTGACTTTGGAGAGCCGATAACTGCATGGACATGGGGCAGTATTTTAAGATCAAATCTTATCAATGTATCAAATGCAATTGTACATGATGATAAAAGCATTGAAAATGTAACCGTATCCGGTGATCCGGTTGACACATGGGATGATCTTATCGATGAAATTGATAAAGCGAAGGGGTGGTATCTGGATTTTGCAATTTCCAAAGAAAGGAACCTTGGGCAGGCTAGCCTTTTGGGTGAACTTCTTACTTTTACTACTTATGTTCCTTCAGATGATATCTGCTCTTTTGAAGGTGAAAGCTATCTGTATGGCCTGTATTACAAAACAGGCACAGCATTTTATAAATCGGTCATTGGAACGATTCATCATGATATTAATACCGATGAAAAAGTTGATAAAGGTGAACTTGAAATAAAGAAAAAAATTTCATTGGGCCAGGGACTTGCAGTTACCCCTAATATTCATGTTGGAAAAGGAGAAGGGTCAAAAGCCTTTGTCCAGACTAGTACCGGTGCAATAGAAGTGATTGAGCAGATTAATCCCGGAGCTACAAAATCAGGAGTTATTTCATGGCAGGAACAGTAGCCTTAAAAAAAATCAAAACACTTGGATCAAATCCGGACGAATAATGGTATTACAAAATAAGTATATCCTTTTATGTGTTACGGGAGGCATAGCCGCATACAAGGCTGTCGAACTCTTAAGGCTTTTAAAAAAGTCCGGGGCCGATGTCACCGTCATCATGACGGAAAGCGCCAAAAAATTTGTGGGCATCACCACCTTTGAGGTCTTGTCTGAAAATCCGGTTTTATCCGATCTTTATTTTGATACGGATGCTTCCGTAAAACACATTGCGCTTGCCCAAAAGGCGGATCTGGCCGTGATCGCACCGGCAACGGCCAATACCATTGCCAAGCTTGCGGCCGGCCTTGCCGACAATGCCCTGACCACCACCCTGCTGGCCGTCACCTGCCCGGTCATGGTGTGCCCGTCCATGAACACGGATATGTACCAGAATATCCGGGTCCAGAGAAATCTGGACATCCTTGAAACAGACGGCTGGCACATTCTTGATCCGGATAGCGGGGTCCTGGCCTGTAAAACCACGGGGGCCGGACGGCTGCCTGAACCCTGGTTCATCTTTGACCGGCTGGAGGCCCTGCTGACCCGAAAAGATCTGAAAGGCAAGCGGGTTCTGATTTCTGCAGGCCCGACAGTTGAAGCCATTGATCCGGTCCGGTATGTCAGCAATCATTCTTCCGGCAAGATGGGATATGCCATTGCCAAAGCTGCTGAAAAAAGAGGGGCATCGGTTACCCTTGTGTCAGGGCCGGTCCATTTGGAAACACCCGTGGGCGTGACCCGGATCTCGGTTGAAAGCTGTGATGAAATGGCTGCCCGGATGATGGAACATTTGCCCGATGCCGATA
>CAZAHK010000136.1:0-10560 GCA_964484555.1 uncultured Desulfobacula sp. | reverse complement strand
GAGAAGATTTAAAAACCTTGACTTGCCGGTTCAAGTCGGATAATTAGCTTTTAATAATTGCGGCTGGAGCCGCTGAGATCCAAAATTTAAGGGCGACGCCCAGAGACAGTGTTTCTGCTGCCGGTATCCGGCAGGGAATTGAATTTAAAAAGGCCACGAAGGTCCGACATCTTTAAATAGAGATGTCCCTTTGTGGCCTTTTTTTTTGTGAGGAGCAGAAGATGAAAAAGGCGATTGTTTATCTATTGTTGACGTTTGCAGGAATAGGGGGGGCATTATTCGGCCTCCCGGCATCCATTTCGGCTGAAACCCGGGATATCCGCATTGCGGACGCCAAGGGGGACTGGGGCTATCCCAACCCCTTCCGCCATTACCCCCGGGGACCCGGCTATGTCCGCATGTCCTGGGTCTTTGATACCCTGGTATGGAAGGATCAAAACGCCTATGTCCCGGCCCTGGCTCAGAAATGGGCCTATGACGGAAATGAAAAGTCTTTTACCTTTGATCTTGCGCCAAATGCCAAATGGCATGACGGACGGCCTGTGACGGCCGAAGACGTGGTGTTTACCATCGCGTATCTTAAAAAATACCCCTACGAATGGGTCACGGTGGATGATATCGACCGGACCGAAGTCTTGGGAGACCACAGGGTCAAAATCTATCTGGCCAGGCCCTATGCCCCATTCCTGTCCGATGTGGGCGGCACCATGCCGGTTTTACCCCGGCATGTCTGGGAAACCGTGGAGGACCCAAAATCCTTTGATGACCCCAAGGCCTTTATCGGGTGCGGCCCTTATATGTTCCGGGATTTCAACCCTACCCAGGGAACCTATCTGTTTGAAGCCTTTGACGAATATTACCAGGGACGGCCGGCAGACCGGCTGATTTATATCCGCAGCGGAAAAGCCCTGGTTTCTCTGACCACGGGCCAGGCGGACCTGGCCGCCATCCAGCCTGAAATGGCGGAACCCCTTAAAAATAAGGGCATGGTCATTTTAGAGGACGAGAAGGGCTGGAACAAAAAGCTCATGATCAACCATAAAAAATTCCCCTTTGACCAGGTTGCCTTCCGCCGGGCCCTGGCCTTTGCCATAGACCGGCAGGAAATTGTGGACAAATCCCACCGCGGGTTTGCCACAAAGGCCTCCTATGGCCTGTTGTCCATCGACCATGACATGTATAACCCGGATACTCCGGCCTACCCCCCCAACCCGGCAAAGGCCGGGGAACTCATGGAATCCCTGGGCTATGAAAAAGGGCCGGACAAGGTCTATCACAAGGACGGCAAACCCCTGGCCATTGAACTGATCTCTTCCAATGTGACCGTGGGCGGGGAAAGCATACCGGACCGGGACGGGGAAATCATCAAAAAACAATTGGAAGCCGTGGGCATAGCCGTCACCCTCATCAACCTGGAGCAGGGCACCGCCGACAACCGGATCAGAAACTGGAATTTTGACCTGGCCGTGTCCGGCCATGGCGGCATCAGCGGCGACCCCAAAATTCTCAATGAAATGATATCCTCCCGGTACGGGGCCGGGTCCGTCAATTCCGCCCGGTATGATACCAACGAAGAACTGAACCGCCTGCTGGACGCCCAGATGATGGAAATGGACCCGGAAAAGAGAAAAGCCATCGTCTTCCGGATCCAGGATCTCTACGCCCGGGAACTGCCGGCCATCTCCCTGTACTATCCGGTCTCCATGGCCGCCTATCACCCGGGGCCCGGCATCACCTGGTTTTTTACCCGGGGCGGGATCAGCAAGGGGATTCCCATTGCTCAAAATAAAATGTCTCTGATCCGGTAGACCCATGCCGATCAAGGTCCCGCAGCCCTTATCAGGGCGGATGAAACAGGTCCTGGCCTATGCAGCGGCCGGGCTGGCAATGGTGTATCTGAGCTACAGCCTGCCCCGGATGCTGCCGGGAGATTTTGTCGAGGCCATGTATGCGGGCGCCCATGTCACCCTCAATGCCCACCAGGAAGCTGAACTCAAGGCCTATTACACCGACCGGCAAGGGTTTTTCCCCTATGTTCTGGATCTTTTATCCCTGAACTGGGGATATTCCCATGCCTTTTTATCCCCGGTGTCCGGCCTGTTTTTCAAGGCCCTGCCCTGGACCCTGTTGTTGATGGGGTCGGCCCATGTCATTGCCATGGTTCTGGGGTTTGCAGCCGGGGTGGAAGCGGCCTGGCGCCGGGGCAGCATCCTTGAAAAGACGGGAGTGGGCGCCATGACCGTCCTGGAAGGGATTCCCGAAATCTGCACCGGCGTGATCCTTCTGCTGGTCTTTGCCCTGTGGCTGGGCTGGTTTCCGGCGGGCGGAGCAGCCACCGCCTATGCCGAACACACTGCCGGGGGCCGGATTATAGACATTCTCCATCACCTGACCCTGCCCCTGGTGACCCTGGTCCTGGCCTATCTGCCCGGTAATTTCCTGCTCACCCGGGCCGGCATGGTCATGGTGCTCAACACCCGGTTTATCCAGACCGCCCGGGCCAAAGGCCTGACCCGGCTGCGCATCCGATACGCCCATGCGGCCCGCAATGCGCTTTTGCCCATCATCACCCGGTTCGGCCTGAGGATTGCGTCCATGATGACCGGGGCCCTGGTGGTGGAAACCATCCATTCCTATCCCGGGCTGGGAACCCTTTTATTCAATGCCATCGCCATGAGGGACCTGCCCCTGATCCAGGGGATCGTCCTTTTCTCATCCCTCATGGTCCTGGCCGTCAACCTGTCCCTGGAATGGATATACGGGTGGGTGGACCCCAGGGTGAAGCATGCATCTTGATATCCGGCGCCGGTTGTTTCAAGACCCCTGGTTCGTCATGGGCGCCCTGCTGCTGGTGATCCTGGCCGGGGCAACCCTGTTGGGGCCTGTTCTGGTTCCCTATTCCCCCCATGATATCTCTTTTACGCCCCTGAGCCCGCCCTCAAGTGAGCACTGGCTGGGAACCAACGACGGCGGCATGGATATCCTGTCGGAACTTCTCTTTGGACTTAGAAACACCCTGGCCTTCGGCCTTTTTGCAGGGGCGGCCGGACTGGCCGTCGGCGTCGTCACGGGCCTGGTCTCGGCATGGACCGGGGGCTGGGTGGACGCCCTGCTCATGAGAACGGCCGATGTGATCCTGGCCATCCCAGCGGTTATGGTCCTGATCCTGCTGGCCGCCTTTTTCCGGCCCTCATCCCTGGTCCTGGCCCTGGCCCTGGCTTTGCTGGCCTGGCCCACAACGGCCAAAGCCGTCAGATCCCAGGCCCTGGTCGTGAAAAGCAGCCTGCATATCCAGGCGGCCCGCCATATGGGAGGATCCGGGGCCTATATCATTTGCCGCCACCTTGTCCCTGAACTCTTTCCCCTGTATCTGATCAGCTTTGCCGCCAAAACCCGGGGGGCGATTTTCATGGAAGCCTCCCTGGCTTTTCTGGGCCTTTTTGACCCAAGCCGCAAATCCCTGGGCATGATGATCAATTTCGCCCTGAAATACTATTACCTGGATATCTGGCCGAACTGGCTCCTGCCGCCCATTGTGGCCCTGTCCCTGTTGATCATGTCCGCCACCTTTCTGGCCGTCAGCCTGGAAAAAATATTTGACCCGAGGCTCAAGGAATTATTGTGAAACTGGATATTAAAAACCTTACGGTATGCTATAAAACCGGCCATCATCTTCTCATGGCCCTGGACCGGGTCCGCCTGACCCTTGAACCGGGACGGATCACGGCCCTGGTGGGGGAATCGGGGTCCGGAAAGACCACCCTGGGCAAAGCCCTCATGGGACTTCTGCCAGACAATGCCGTCATTGACGGACAAATTCAACTGGACGATGCCGATATCTCCAAACTGAACGAAGAAGAAATGAACTGCCTTCGGTGGTCCCGGATGGCCATGGTATTCCAGAACGGCCCCTCCCATTTCAACCCGGTCCTCCGCCTGGTGGACCAGGTTGCCGAACCCCTGATTCAACGGCATGGTCTGGCGCCTGAACCGGCCCGGGGCCAGGCCCTGGATCTCATGAGGGAAATGGGGCTGACCCCTGACCAGGCCCGCCGCTTCCCCCATGAACTGAGCGGCGGCCAAATCCAGAGAGCCCTCCTGGCCATGGCCCTGATCCTGGACCCGGAGATCCTGATCCTGGACGAGCCCACTGCGGCCCTCGACGCCATGACAAAACAGTTTGTATCGGAAGTGATTCAAAATCTGAGCCTTCGCCGAAAAAGCATCCTTCTGATCACCCATGACCTGGACCTGGCCCGGAACCTGGCCGACGACACGGCCGTGCTCTACCTGGGCCGGATCATGGAATACCTGCCGGCCAGGGACCTGTTTCATCCCAGGCACCCCTATACCCTGGGCCTGGCCAGATCCTTTCCGGGCATGGAGGCGGTCCGGGACCTGGGCGGCATCCGGGGGGATGCCTTTTACCGGATGGTTCACACCCATCCCCATGACCATGCCTCCCCCCATGTTCATGTGGTGGAAAAGGGCTCGGTTCATGAAGAGGGCCATGCCCCTTCGGAAGGCTGCCTGTTCCGGCCCCGCTGCACCCAGGCAAAAGAAGAATGCGGCCGGGGAAATATGCCCCTGATAAAATCGGCCGATCACCGGGTCCGCTGCCTCCGGGGCGGAATCGCCGACCTGCTCCGCCTGGAAGGCGTTTCCGCTTCCTATGGCCCTGTCCCGGCCCTAAAACCCACAGACCTGACCCTCAGGTCAGGGGAAGTCTTCTGCCTGGTGGGAGAAACCGGGTCCGGCAAAACCACCCTGGCCATGATCGCTGCAGGCGCCCTGAAACCGGATACGGGAACCCGGACCTTTGACGGCCTGGACATAGCGGCCCGGGTCAGGCAGGGCCACCGGTCCCCGGCATCGCAGATCGGTGTGATCTACCAGAACCCGGCCGAGGCCGTCAGCCACCGGTTCACTGTTTTCGACGCCCTGGCCGAACCCCTGCGTATTCAAAAACCAAGGCCGGCGGAACAAGACATTCAGGAGCGGGTTCTCCTAGCCTTGGCCGATGTCCACCTGCCCACCCAGCCCGAATTTTTAAAACGCTATCCCCATGAACTGAATATGGGGGCCATCCAACGCATCTGCCTTGCCCGGGCCCTGATCCGGAACCCCCTGCTGCTGGTGGCGGATGAACCCACCAGCGCCCTGGACCCCAGTGTCCAGGCCAAGGTCCTGAAAATGCTGCTCCATCTTCAGATCGAAAAAGGCCTGACCTTGCTGTTTGTGACCCATGATATCGGCCTGGCCCGGAAAATAGGCGACCGGATCGGAGTCATGCAGGCTGGCCGGATAGTGGAAATGGGGGCTGCCTCTGACATTATCAACCATCCGCAACATCCCTATACGGCCCTGCTCATGGGCAGCGCCCGAAATACCGTTTTAAAAGTCCCTTCTTGACAATTTACCGGAATATCACTATTTACCAGGAGTTATTAAGCAAGCGGCCCCATAGCCTCCTGCTGATGTTATTGAGCCGGAGCAATCCTTGCTCCATATACCACAACTATAAAATAAGGATTCATAACATGTTTAAAAGAAACCTGGTCATTCTGGTCGGAATCATGGCGCTTCTCCTGGCAGGCGGCAGTCAGGCCCTTGCGGGAAAGAAAATTATAAACGGCATTGACGCCAATTTCCCTCCCTTTGCGTTCATTGATCAAAAGGGGGTCCCCAGCGGCTTTGACGTGGACGCCATGAACTGGATCGCCAAGGAAATGGGCTATGAAGTCGAGCACAAACCCTTTGACTGGGACGGGATCATTACCAGCCTGCTCACCAAAAAAATCGACATGGTGGCCTCGGGCATGAGCATTACCCCGGACCGTATGGAAAAGGTCTCCTTTACCAATCCCTACTGGAAAATCAAACAGGTCATGGTGGTTAAAAAAGACTCGACCCTGACCCTGGACGATCTGCTCAAAGGCAAAAAAATGGTGGGCGTTCAGCAGGGCACTTCCGAAGCCAAATGGCTCAAGGAAACTGCCGAGAAAAACGGGTGGAATCTTGAACTCAGGTATTATGATTCTTCCCCCCTGGCCGTTGAAGACATCCTCAACGGAAGAATTGCCGCCGCCGCAATGGATGATGCCCCGGCAAAAGACGCCACAGAGAAAAAAGACGTAAAAATCCTGGGTACCTTTGGAATGGAACCCGAAGATTTCGGATATGCCATCCGCAAAGAAGACACCCAGCTCCTCAAGGATATCAACGAGGGCCTGAAACGCCTCATGGCTTCCGACTACTGGAAAGAACTCATTAAAAAATACGATCTAAAATAAGCGACAGAGGGTCCCCGGGCCTGTCGGCCCGGGGACCGGTATATTCATGCTTGAAACTGTATCCATTATAAAAGGCGCCTTGCCCTATCTTCTTGCCGGGAGCCTCATCACCGCCGGGATTGTTATCGGGGCTATGGCCCTGGGACTGGTCCTGGGGCTTTCCATGGCTGTGGGCCGGGTTTACGGCGGCAAAGTCCTGAAAAGGGTTATCGGTATCTATATCTGGTTTTTCCAGGGGGTCCCCATCCTGGTGCTGCTCTTTCTCTTTTATTTCGGAGTCTTTCAGTATATAGGACTCAATCTCACCGCTGTGGCAGCCGTCACCCTGGTCCTGGGCATGACCACGGCTGCTTACCAGGCCAATATCTTCAGGGGGGCCATCCTCGCCCTTCCCCAGGGCCAGTTCAAGGCAGCCTCTACTCTGGGCATGAGCGATATCCAGACCATTTTGACCATCATCCTGCCCCAGGCCCTGAGGCTGTCCATCCCGGCCTGGTCCAATGAATTTTCCATTGTCTTGAAGGATTCGGCCCTGGCCTTTGTCCTGGGAGCACCGGAAATCATGGCCAGGGCAAAATTTGTGGCCTCCCGGACCTACCAGCACCTTCCCATTTATGTCATCGCAGGACTGATTTATTTTATCCTGACCTGGGCCGGGGTCAGGGCCCTGGCAAAACTGGAAAAGACCGTCAGGATTCCCGGATATTCGAATAAAGGAATGTAATCATGGTCCGGCAAAATCCCATCCTCAGGGTGGAAAACATCACCAAATCCTTTGGGGGCGAGCCCATTCTCAAGGGAGTGAATTTAAGCCTGGGCAAGGGTGAAATCAAAATCCTGATCGGTCCTTCCGGGGGAGGCAAAAGCACCTTTCTTCAGTGCATGAACTGCCTCATCTCCCCTGATTCCGGTAAATACTGGCTGGAAGAAAAACCCGTGGACATCACGAGCAAAAAAGTGCTCTACCGCTACCGGCAACAGGTGGGGATGATTTTTCAGGATTTCAACCTGTTTGACCACCTGACGGCCCTGGACAATGTGACCCTGGCCCTTCGCAAGGTTAAACGGATGGACAAAAAGACGGCATCCCAACGGGCCATGACCGAACTGTCTCAGGTGGGGCTGGAGGACAAGATCCGGCTATATCCGGCAGAGCTTTCCGGCGGGCAAAAACAGCGGGTGGCCATTGCCAGGGCACTGGCCATGGACCCCATGGTTCTGCTCCTGGACGAACCCACTTCGGCCCTGGACCCGGATCTGACCGGTGAAGTCCGATGTCATCCGGAATCTGGCCAAAAAAGGCATGACCATGGTCATGGCCACCCACCAGATCAGCCTCATCCGCACCCTGGCCGATGAAATCCTGTTTATGGAAGCCGGTTTTGTGGTGGAACAGGGCAGCCCAAAAGCGTTGCTGGTTCCCGGAACCCGGAGCCAGGGCTTCTGTGATAAGCTCAACAGCCTGTCCGGAGAAGGGCTCGGATAATGATATCCCCTTTTTTCCAGGAACTGCTTGAAGCCCTGAACCGGGGGCTCATCATGAGCATTGCCCTGATCCTTCCGTCGGCGGTGGGCGGTGTCCTGGTGGGCATCGTCGCCGGATGCCTCAGGGCCTTCGGGGACACCTTTGTCCGGAAAATCTGCGATACCTATGCCGCTATTTTCCGCGGCACTCCGCTGGTGGTTCAGCTTTTTATCCTCTATTTCGGATTGCCCAATATCGGCATCTATCTGACGCCCTATGCGGCGGCAGTAACGGGATTTATCCTGTGCAGCGGGGCCTACCAGTCGGAATATGTCCGCGGAGCCCTGCTCTCCATCAAAAGAAACCAGTATTTGGGGGCACAGGCCCTGGGACTGACCAAATTCCAGTCCATCTTCTGGATCATCGTTCCCCAGGCCATGCGCAAAGCCCTGCCCGGATGCGGGAACGAGGTCATCTACCTCATCAAATATTCATCCCTGGCCTATATCGTCACCTTCATGGAACTGACCGGAGAGGGAAAGACCCTTGCCACGGAATATTTCCGGTTTACCGAAGTCTTTGCCGTCATCGGCCTCTATTATCTGGCCCTGGTGTCCATAGCCATTCTTGCCTTAAAAAAGGTGGAAAAGGCCGTTCACATTCCGGGATTCGGAAAGGGATAAATCATACCTTTGACAGGATCGAGGCTTTTATTGGTCAAGGCTGTGGATTATACTCTAATTGATTCCGAATGATCTTCTTTCCGGACCAGTGTTCATCTATGGTCTGGATGAATTCCGGCCTGACAATCTTTGCCCGGCCCCTTACCCATCGGCCGTCATCATGGCGGAGGTAAAGGCCTTCGGACGGCATATGACCAAAGCAGGAGTTTTCCATCAATAGCGTTAAATCCTTTAGAGAAAAGATACCTTTTTGGATAAAAGGAACAGGGGAAATACTCATATTTTCAAACAGATTGTTTCTCAATTCAAAGGAAAGGAATTGAATGTTTTGTTTATCAAAAATATCAAACCCTAAAAAAAAATCCGGCAGCCTGGTATAACCGATGGAGTGCTTGGCAAAACACCATTCACCAAAAAGGATATATTGATCCTGAAGGTGATCAAAAAGAACTTCCAGACGGAGCCCCAGCCAATCACCCAGTTTTTTCCACTGGCCTGAATAGGGGGCCGAAAGATAAGCTCCACGGTTTTGAAGGATCAAGCCTCCTGTATGATCAAAGGAAATTCCTAAATTCGCACCATCTATTTTTTCTTCAACCGCCAATTCATGGACCAAGAATCGGCTTCGTTCTTCATCAGAAAAAACCTTATCATTTCTTACAGGGTTTGATCCTATAACAGCCAAATGGGGGGTGGATGGGAATTTAAAGAACCTCTGGGTCATTTTCCCATCTTTTCCTGATATTTGGTCCTGATATAGCCCGGGCATAGAAAACTGACACTGATCCCGGATTCTTTAAGCGCCTCTTTCCATCCCCACCATTTACTGTCCGTGGCTTCCAGTATAGGAGGTTTATTTGCATGCCTGTTGGCAACGGCCACAAATTTTCTGTCACTCGTGTCAAAAGCTCTGAGGGCCTCATGATCCGGAAACTCATCATAAGAATCCCCGTTTTTTGTGATGGGAACCCTATCAGAAGATGGGAATCCGAAACGATTGTAATGTACCCATTTTAGAAATTTATCCCCTATCCCGGGCTCCCCGCTCATGGAGAGCTGTTTTCGATATTCATCAAAAATATCATTCCCGTCATCCATCACCAGCCCTCCTTTTTTGATAATATTTTCAATGGCCTTCACACATTCGGCAACACAAAAAACAAGATCGTCTGAAATTAAAGCCGGATTGTTTGAAAGATTGGCGGTTTTAGGAACATTGGTATCAACAACCGCTTTAGGGGAAATTCTCTTGGTCATCCTTTGTTTTCCCCCTGGGATGCCATCTGCCTGATTCTTTTATCCATTGCAGCTTTGGCATGTTTGGTAACATCCCCCATTTCATCACCGAAGAAATTTTTAGGCCAGTTGCGAATATTCCCAAAAAGATCGATTTCCAACGGCTCCAGCTTAGCCGGCAATTGATCCACGTTTGCAAAATAAGCCGAAATCTTCTCCTGAGACACCTCTTCCTCAGCAATCCGCCTTTGGATACGTTTTAAAAAATGTTCGGAATGGGTCTCGATGATGAGTTGAATATTTCTATCTTTGCCATTCTCTTTTGAATTCATGACATCCATCATCACATCCGCCAAAGCGGACTGAGCGCCGGGATGAAGATGGATCTCAGGTTGCTCCATGATGATGATGGAATTGGCAGGAGCATAAAAGCATTGAACCAAAACCGGTAGTACTTGGGAGACGCCAAACCCCACATCCGGGAGGTCTACCCAGTTTTTTGATCCTTTGGTTTGCACCTTAACTTCATATTCCTGTCGTTGCTCTGAAATCGGATTGACCTTGAAATCATCAATTAACCCCATATTCTTTAAACTGGCTGCAATCACCTGCTCAAAGGGATGATACGGTCTTTTATAGCCGAGGCTGATTGTTCTTTCACGGGCTGCAAGCATGGCAGATACCGTGTTTTCTCCTGAATAGCCCACGCTCTCGGGTGTAACACCTGTCCAGGAATACAGCCTTTCGGTTTTTGTGCGCAGGGGTCCGAGATAGAATATGGATTTAAACAGATTCTCATGTTCAAGATTCAAACTCTGAACAAACTGGGCATTCTTATGATAATTAATCACTTCATCCGGAAAACCGTAAAACCTTACAGGAG
>CAZAHK010000135.1:2282-10615 GCA_964484555.1 uncultured Desulfobacula sp. | reverse complement strand
GAAAGCTGTGATGAAATGGCTGCCCGGATGATGGAACATTTGCCCGATGCCGATATTATTATCAAAGTGGCGGCTGTGGCGGATTATAAGCCCGTTGATCCCAAAACCGGTAAAATCAAAAAAAAAGAGGGTCATACCGGACTCACCCTGAATATGTCTGAAACCCAGGATATTTTAAAACTCATCGGTGAAAAGAAAACCAAAAACCAATTCCTGGTGGGGTTTGCCGCAGAGACGGAAGATCTTGAAATGAATGCGGTTCTGAAAATAAAGAAAAAAAACCTGGATATGATCGCGGCCAACCTGGTCGGAACCGAAGATTCCGGTTTTAAAGCCGATACCAACAAGGTGAAATTAATTTTCAGGGACGGTTCATCATCGGATCTTCCTCTCATGAAAAAAGAGCAGGTGGCAGATCTTCTCATCACCCATATCCTTGATAAAATGAGATAATACCGTTATGACCGCTTTTTATTCGCCCCCTCCCGGTTCAGTCAGGGCGGAATTTATCCGGATTATAAATTCTTTTTCAACCTATCTGTGTTCCCGGAAACAATCTAAAATTACCTTTCCCGGAATTTCCGAAGCCTCGGAAACCATTATTCAAGGCTGGGGAAAAGAAGCGCCGGCCCAGGCTGGTTTTTTTTTTGAAGGTCCTGAAAACGCCTCTGTTTTTTTCATAGACAGTGGGACTTCCTTTTTCAAAGGGGAAACCGGAGAATTGTTATCCCGGATCATTGCCGCCATGGGATTGTCCGCCGAAAAGGTATTGATCTGCAACAGCGATGCGCCAAAGGCTGTGGTTGAGAAAATCCGGCAAATCTCACCACGGGTCATCATTACCCTTGGCGAAGAGGCTGGCCGGGTGGCCCTGGGTTCTGAGTTTTCCCTGGAGAAACTGCGTGGAAAATTCCATGAATTCGAGGGAATCCGGGTCATGCCGACCCTTCACCCCTCCCTTTTAGTCGAGCAACCCCAATATAAACGCCGGGTCTGGGAAGACATGAAACTTGTCATGGAATATGCAGGGCTTTAAATGGGTCTGAATGAATTCATTGATACGCTGAATGCTGAAAAAGGATATTCCCCCCATACCTGCCGGGCCTACAGGATCGATATTTCAGAATTTATCGGGTTTACCGCAGGGGAGGGCATTTTAAAAAAAAGTGATGCTGAAAAACGGTTTCTCGAACGACTGGCATCCATTGATAAACATTCCATCCGGACCTATCTTGCCTATCTTGTAAAAAATAAAAAATCCAAGCGGACCATTGCAAGAAAGCTCTCGTCCCTCAAGGCGTTTTTTAATTATCTGGTCAAATCCAACCTCCTGACCGCAAATCCTGCAGATATGATCCCCTTTCCAAAACTTGAAAAAACCATCCCCAGATTTTTAAGTATTGATGATGTGTTTCGTCTTCTGGATTCCATTAAATCCGATACCTGGTTTGACAAGCGGAATCTGGCCATGTTTGAAACCTTTTATTCAACGGGTATGCGGGTCTCGGAAATCGAAGGCATGGATATGGATGACATTGACTTCCAAAATCAAATGATTAGAGTCCTTGGGAAAGGTTCCAGGGAACGGATGGTGCCGGTGGGAAAAAGAGCATTGAATGCCATAAAAGAATACAGGATGTCTTTGAAAGACTATCAGATACCGGTTTTTGTGAATAAGGCGTTTTCAAGATTGGGGTCCCGGTCCATCCGGCGGATTCTGGATCAGATTGTGAACGCCTGCGGTTTGAATGTGCCGGTTTCTCCCCATACCCTGAGGCATTCCTTTGCCACCCATATGCTGGATTCCGGTGCGGATTTGCGGGGAATCCAGGAAATTCTGGGTCATCAAAGCCTTTCAACAACCCAGGTCTATACCCATGTGAGCATGGACAGATTAATGCAGGTCTATGATAAGGCACACCCCAGAAAATAAAACTAAAAGGTTAAACACATGAGCACTGAAAATTTTCACGGAACCACCATTCTTGCCGTAAAGCACAAGAATTCGGTTGTTGTGGCCGGTGACGGGCAGGTCACCCTGGGCAGTATCGTTACCAAACATAAGGCCAAAAAGGTTCGAAGAATCTACAATGGTAAAATCATTACCGGATTTGCAGGCGCCACGGCCGACGCCTTGACCTTGTCGGAAAAACTTGAAGAAAAACTGGAAAGATATAACGGGAGCCTGACCCGGGCCTGTGTGGAACTTGCACGGGAATGGCGCACCGATAAATACCTGAGACGGCTGGAAGCCATGATGATTGCGGCGGACAAGGATATCATGTATCTTTTGTCCGGCAACGGGGACGTGATTGAGCCCGACGGCGGGGTCATCAGTATCGGTTCGGGAAGTACAGCGGCCCAGTCCGCCGCCGTGGCCCTCATTGAAAATACGGATCTGGAACCCCGGATCATTGTGGAAAAAGCAATGAAAATAGCTGCCGATCTTTGTATTTACACCAATCATCACATCACGGTGGAAGAATTTAACAACCTGAGTATAGAGGATAAAAAAGAGAACCCAACCCTATGAAAGATTTAAAACCAGGAGAAATTGTCAAAGAGCTGGACAAATATATTATCGGACAGAAAAATGCAAAAAAATCCGTGGCCATTGCCCTCAGGAACCGATGGCGGCGGCAGCAGGTGGATAAGGACCTTCAGGATGAAATAGCCCCCAAAAACATTATTCTCATCGGACCGACGGGTGTGGGAAAGACGGAAATTGCCAGAAGGCTTGCCAATCTGACGGATTCTCCGTTTTATAAGGTGGAGGCTTCTAAATTTACGGAAGTGGGATATGTAGGCCGGGATGTGGAATCCATGATCCGGGATCTGGTGGAATTGACCGTGACCCGTTTAAAGGCCAGACAACAGGAAGAGGTAAGGGAAAAAGCCACCCGGATCGCCGAAGAAAGAATCCTGGACCTCCTTTTGCCTCCCGTTTCGTCCGGCAGCCGTCCAACCCTATCCAACAGCGTCGATATCATTGCAACCGGAGAAGGAGATAAGGAATCCGAATCTGCTTCCTCCACCCGGGAAAAATTAAGGATGATGCTTCAGGAGGGAAAGCTGGATTCCCGGCAGATCGATCTTGAAGTGGCGGATAAATCTTCACCCATGGTGGAAATTTTTTCAAATGCTGGCATCGAAGAAATGGGCATCAATATCCGGGACATGCTGGGGAACCTGATGCCGAAAAATACCAAGCGCAGAAAGGTCAAAATCAAAGACGCTTTGAAACTGGTGGCCCAGGAAGAAGCCGCCCATCTGGTGGACATGGACCAGGTCAAAGCAGAAGCCATTGCCCTGGTGGAACAGTCCGGGATCATTTTTATTGATGAGATCGATAAAATTGCCGGTAAAGACAAAAGCCACGGACCGGACGTGTCAAAGGAAGGGGTTCAAAGGGATTTGCTGCCCATCGTGGAAGGCAGCAGTGTCCCCACCAAATACGGCATTGTTAAAACCGATCACATCCTGTTTATTGCCTCGGGCGCCTTCCATGTGTCCAAACCGTCGGACCTGATCCCCGAACTCCAGGGACGGTTTCCCATCCGGGTTGAACTGAACTCTCTGGGAGCCGATGATTTTGTAAGAATTTTAACGGAACCTAAAAATGCGCTTGTGTTGCAATATATAGCTTTGCTAAGAACAGAAGGGATAGAAATTGAATTTACCGTGGATGCGGTTGAAAAAATAGCAGGCCTTGCCGTTGTGGTGAATTCATCAACGGAAAATATCGGCGCCAGGAGGCTTCATACCCTCATGGAAAAACTTCTGGAAGATATTTTATTTGAGGCCCCGGATATTGAGGAAAAAAAGATTGTGATTGACGCGGTTTTTGTTGAAAAACAATTGACGAATATTGTGGGCAATGAGGATTTGACGAGGTTTATTTTATGAACAATACTGTGGCGGACATCTTAATAGAAGCCTTGCCCTATATCAGGAATTTTTCCGGCAAAACCCTTGTGATCAAATATGGGGGCCATGCCATGGTGGATGAAGACCTGAAAAGAGATTTTGCCAACGACATCATCCTGCTGAAATATATCGGGGTGAACCCGGTGATTGTTCACGGCGGCGGCCCCCAGATCAATAAGGTTTTAAGCGCCATGGGCATAACTTCCAGGTTCATCCGGGGCATGCGCTATACCGATGATGAAACCATGGATGTGGTGGAGATGGTCCTCGGCGGTAAAATCAACAAGGATATCGTGGCAAGGATCAACCGTCAGGGCGGAAAGGCCGTGGGGCTGACCGGCAAGGACGGTATGTTGATCACAGCCGCCAAAATGACCATTTACCACCAGGCAGATGAAAATCACCCGCCGGAGATCATTGATCCGGGTATGGTGGGGGACGTGGAAAACATCAACCCGGAGATTATCCATACCCTGACGTCCCAGGGATTTATCCCCGTCATTGCACCCATCGGGTTTGGAAAGAACGGTGAAACCTATAATATCAATGCCGATGTGGTGGCGTCAAAAATTGCTTCGGCCCTGAATGCCGAGCGCTTGATCCTGGTCACGGATGTGGACGGGGTCCTGGATAAGAACCAGGAACTCATTTCCTCCCTGGGCGCCTCGGTCATCAAGGATATGATTCTTTCCGGGGAGATTAAAGGCGGGATGATTCCCAAGGTGGAATGTGCCCTGGACACATTGAAAAACAAGGTGAGAAAAGCCCATATCATCAATGGGAAGATTCCCCATGCGGTTTTGCTGGAGCTGTTTACCGATTCCGGCATCGGCACCCAGGTTTTTCTGGATAATGATTAATATATGAGGTAATGAAGTGGATTCCGTTCAAAAAACAGATCAGTTTATTTTTCAGACCTACCAGCGCCAGGGAAAAGCCCTGGTTAAGGGCGAGGGTGTCTTTCTCTGGGATGAAGACGGGAAAAAATACACCGACTTTTTAGCCGGTATTGCGGTTTGCGGTCTTGGCCATTGCCATCCGAAAATCACCGAGGCCATATGCAGACAGGCGTCGACCCTGGTTCATGTGTCCAATTTGTTTTATACCCTGCCCCAGGCAGAGCTTGCCGCACGATTATGTGAAAAAAGCTTTGCCGACCGGGTCTTTTTTGCCAATTCAGGCGCAGAAGCCAATGAAGCGGCCATAAAACTGGTCAGGAGATATTTCCAGAAGAAGGGAGAAAAAAACCGGTTCAGGATCATTACCATGCTCCAGTCCTTTCATGGACGAACCATGGCCACCTTGACCGCAACGGGTCAGGACAAGGTCAAGGACGGATTCTATCCCCTTTTGGAAGGGTTTTCCTATGTGCCTTTTAATGATTTGAAAGCCTTGGAAGATCAACTGGACGATACCGTCTGCGCCGTCATGCTGGAACCTGTCCAGGGAGAAGGCGGGATTGTTCCCGCCGATGCCGTATATTTAAAGGGCGTCCGGGAACTTTGCACGAAAAAAGGGATATTGCTGATTTTTGATGAAATCCAGTGCGGAATGGGTCGGTGCGGTCGACTCTTTGCCCATCAATTGTACGATATTTTTCCGGATATCATGACCCTGGCAAAGGCCCTCGGCAACGGCTTGCCCATCGGGGCCATGCTGGCCACCCGGGAAGCCGCCACCGGCTTTGATGTCGGCAGCCATGCCACGACCTTTGGCGGCACCCCTCTTGTGACCGCGGCAGCGCTGGAGGTGATCAATATCATCGGCACCGAGGCTTTCCTGGATGAAGTCCGCCAAAAGGGCCGATACTTTAAAGAAAAACTGGTGGAATTGAAAGAAAAACATTCAAGGATTGTTGCGGTTCGGGGTGAAGGCCTTTTGATCGGATTGGAAATTGATCGGGATGCTGCTTTTTTTGTCGGGAAATTATTGGAAAAAGGCTTTATCATTAATGGGATACAGGATAAGGTCCTGCGTTTTGCACCCCCGCTCATCGTTGAGAAAACAGATATAGACAGGCTTATAACAACATTGGACAGCCTTTTTTAATTTGGGAGAGTATTTTGAAGAAAGATTTATTATCACTGCTGGACCTGGAAAAAGAAGATTTTGAAATCCTGTTCAAACGGGCTGGTCAATTAAAAGAACGATATGCCAAGGGCATTTTGGATAAATTATTAACCGGTAAAACCCTGGGCCTGATTTTTGACAAGAAATCCACCCGGACACGGGTGGCCTTTGAAACAGCCATGATCCAACTGGGCGGGCATCCCATTTATATGAGCACCCAGGACACCCAGATCTCCAGAAATGAGCCAGCCAAGGATACGGCCCGGGTCCTGTCCCGGTATATGGATTGCCTTGCCATGCGCACCTTTGATCATTCCCTTGTGGAAGAATTTGCAAAGGCTTCCACCATCCCGGTCATCAATGCCTTGACCGACTCTTTTCATCCCTGCCAGATTTTGAGTGATCTCATGACCATCATCGAGCACAAGGGCGGATACGAGGGCGTTAAAATCGTCTGGGTGGGAGACGGCAATAATGTGGCCAATTCATGGGTGAATGCCGCCGTCGTGCTGGATCTTGACCTGACCGTGGCCTGTCCGGACGGATACGGGATTGATCCGGACATTATTAAAGCCGCCTCGGCAGATAAAAAATCCCATATCCGGTTTACCAATGATCCCAAAGAGGCTGTAAGACATGCCGATGTGGTTTATACCGATGTCTGGGCCAGTATGGGCAATGAAGATCAATTGTCCGGCCGCATCAAAGTCTTTCAGGATTTTCAGGTGAATAAGGCCCTTTTATCCCTTGCAGCAAAAGACGCCCTGGTCATGCATTGCCTGCCGGCCCACCGGGGGGAAGAAATTTCCGAAGAGGTGCTGGAAGATAAAAATGCCGTGTTCTGGGATCAGGCGGAAAATAAACGGCATATGCATAAGGCTATATTAGAAAAACTGATCCTGAAAAACTAACGGCATCTATGAGCCATAGATGACACAAAGGAAGATCCATTAACGATGAATGAAAAACTTTGGGGTGGCCGATTTTCCCAGAAAACCGATGAGCTGGTTGAGAAATTCAATGCTTCCATAGATGTGGACAAGCGCCTCTATGAAAGCGACATTGAAGGAAGTATTGCGCATTTGAAAATGATGGCCAAAGAATCCATTATTACCCAAATGGAAGCCAAGATCCTCGTTGAAGGTCTTTTAAAGGTAAAAGAGAAAATTGAAAACAATGAAATTATATTTTCTGCAAGCCTTGAAGACATCCACATGCATGTGGAAGATGAATTGGGAAAGGTGGCCGGTGATATTGCAAGAAAACTTCATACCGGGCGCTCCCGAAACGACCAGATCGCCCTGGACATCAGAATATATTTGAAAAAAGAGACCGGACTCATCATGGATCTTCTGGTTGAATTTCAAAAATCCCTTGTCCGATTGGCCCAGAAATATTCAGATGTGATCATGCCGGGCTATACCCATCTTCAAAGGGCCCAGCCCGTATTGTTTTCCCATCATATGCTGGCCTATTATGAAATGTTTAAAAGGGATATTCAGCGGTTTGAGGATTGTTTCAAGAGAATGGACGTCATGCCCCTGGGTGCGGCAGCCCTTGCCGGGACCACTTACCCGCTGAACAGGGAATACACGAGAGAGATCCTGTCTTTTGCAAAAGTATCGGACAACAGTATTGATTCGGTATCGGACAGGGATTTTATCATGGAATTCATCTCCCATGCCTCCATCTGTATGATTCATTTTTCAAGGCTTTCAGAAGAGCTGATCCTCTGGTCTTCTTCTGAATTTTCCTTTATTACCATTTCGGATTCCTTTACCACCGGGTCCAGTATCATGCCCCAGAAGAAAAATCCGGACGTGGCAGAGCTTGTCAGGGGAAAGACCGGAAGGGTTGTGGGAAATCTTGTGGCCATTCTTACGGTCATGAAATCCCTGCCCCTGGCCTATAATAAAGATATGCAGGAAGATAAGGAACCCTTGTTTGACACGGTGGATACCCTTAAAACCTGCACGGATATATATAGCCGGATGCTTGAACATATCGAAGTTCATCCGAAAAGAATGTATGAGGCCTGTAAACAGGGCTTTTTAAATGCCACAGATCTGGCCGATTATCTGGTTTCCAAGGGAATGCCCTTTCGCCATGCCCACGCCGTTGCCGGAAGGGCAGTGGCCTTTGCCCTGAATCAGGGTAAGGAATTGAATGATCTCAGCCTGGATGAATTTAAGGAATTAAGTGATTTGATTTTGCCCGATGTGTATGATTTCATAGCCATTGATAAAACCATTGCCAGAAGGATTTCCTATGGCGGAACAGGCTTTGAAAACGTAAAACAGGCGGTTGCAAAAGCCGCAGGAGAACTTGGCCTATGA
>CAZAHK010000135.1:0-2182 GCA_964484555.1 uncultured Desulfobacula sp. | reverse complement strand
AATATGGTCAGCGAATTTTCCGAATCGGTGCTGCTTGAATATAAATAAGGAGGAATATCAGGCTTATTTGAGCATCGGCTCCAATAGGGGAGAAAAGAAAAAAAACCTGGATGAAGCCATAAATAGATTGGCCGGCCATGCAAAAATCAAGGTGCTGTCTATTTCTTCCTTCTATATGACGGAACCCCAGAATTTTAAAGATCAGGACTGGTTTTTAAATGCAGCTTTGAAAATAAAAACAGAGCTGGGTCCTGAAGGTCTGCTCGTTGTTTTAAAAGGATTGGAAAAATCCCTGGACAAGGACGGCAAGGCGTTCAGGTTCGGTCCCAGGACCATTGATCTGGATATTATTTACTATGATAGCCTTGTCTTAAAAACCGGGGTCCTTGAAATTCCGCATCCGAGAATGCATGAAAGATGTTTTGTGCTGGTACCGCTCTGTGATATAGGACCCGAGGAAATTCACCCGGTTCTGAAATTAAGCTCCGATGAATTATTAAAAAAAATAGAACGACAGGAAACTCAGAAGGTGATGCTTCTGAAGGAAGGGGAATAAAATGAAATTTTTTATTGATACGGCCAATATCGAACAGATTAAAGATGCCAATGATATGGGTATGGTGGATGGGGTGACCACCAATCCTTCTTTGATTGCCAAGGAAAAAGGCGAATTCAAACAGATTATTGCCGATATCTGCAAAATTGTGAAAGGCCCGGTGAGTGCGGAAGTTATCAGCCTTGAATATGAAGGCATGATCAAGGAAGCACGGGAACTGGCAAAAATTGCAGACAATATTACCGTGAAGATCCCCATGACGGTGGAAGGATTGAAGGCGGTTAAAACCCTTTCCGGCGAAGGCATAAAGACCAATGTGACACTTGTTTTTTCAGCGCTTCAGGCTCTCATGGCAGCCAAGGCCGGGGCAACCTTTGTCAGCCCCTTTGTCGGAAGGCTGGACGATCTTGCCGAAGTAGGCATGGATCTGGTGGAAGAGATCGCCCAGATATATGCCAATTATGATTTTGATACTGAAATTATTGTGGCCAGTGTCAGAAACCCCCTCCATGTCCTGGAGTCGGCCCTGATCGGGGCGGATATCGCCACTATTCCCTACGCTGTTTTAAAAAAACTGGCCTCCCACCACATGACGGATAAAGGGATAGAAGCCTTTCTTTCCGATTGGAATAAAAAAAAAGGATAACCTGAATGGTTTTTTCGGAAAAACTAAAAAAGATGGTCCTGACCCCTAATTTTATAACCATATCCAGAATAGTTTCCGTTCCCGTGATTGTTATCTTGTTGATGTATGAAACAAGGGTCACCACCTTTATTTCCGCTTTGATTTTTTCCATTGCTTCCATTACAGACTATCTTGACGGATATCTGGCTAGAACCAGGGGGCTTATGACAAAACTCGGGAAGATCCTTGATCCGCTGGCGGATAAGCTTCTGGTGGCCTCAACCCTTGTCATGCTGGTGGATCTGCATTTCATTCAGGCATGGATTGCCTGTGTCATTATCGGAAGGGAGCTTGCCGTCACCGGTTTAAGATGTGTATTGATCGAAAACGGACAGGATATCGCCGCCTCATGGCTCGGGAAATATAAAACCGGATTTCAGATTGCCGCCATTATACCATTGACCCTTCACTACAGCTATTTCGGGATTAATTTTAATTTTATCGGACAGTTTTTCCTTTATGGTGCGCTGATCTATACCATCTGGTCCGGCTTGGATTATTTTATCCATGCCAGGAAATATTTAACCTTTTAAATTTGCCATTGACAAATGAGGTGTCCAAGTATATAAAACACCCTTGTTTGTTGCGCGGGAATAACTCAGTGGTAGAGTGCGACCTTGCCAAGGTCGAAGTCGCGGGTTCAAATCCCGTTTCCCGCTCCACACGCATGGCGGCTTGGCCAAGTGGTAAGGCGACGGCCTGCAAAGCCGTTATTCTCCAGTTCAAATCTGGAAGCCGCCTCCAAAGTAAAATCAAGGGTCTTGAAGGTTTTTCAAGGCCCTTTTTTTATGAATAAAATTCTTGCCCCCCACCGTATCCCCCACCTAATAGGCATTTTTTGTAACTTCCATCCCATCATCGGTAGAAAAATAATCAGTCGAAATTGTTCAGTAGTGTCCGGTTAGGTTTTTGCTTGTGTTAATATTTTTTGATCTTTGACA
>CAZAHK010000134.1:0-10646 GCA_964484555.1 uncultured Desulfobacula sp. | reverse complement strand
CAAACTCGTGGTCATGAGCCACAAGGCCGAAGATTTCCTGGAGGATATCTATGGGATTCCCCGTGAGAAAATCGCCTTTGTCCATCACGGGATACCGGACATGCCCTTTATCGATTCCAGTTTTAACAAAGATAAATTCGAGGTGGAAGGCAAAAAGGTATTGCTCACCTTTGGCCTTTTGTCCCCGAGTAAAGGAATTGAAACCGTTTTGCAGGCCCTTCCCGCAGTCCTGGAAAAACATCCGGATGTGGTCTATATCATCCTTGGCCGCACCCATCCCCATGTCTTGAAATCTCAAGGGGAGGTCTACCGGATCGGGCTCCAGCAGATGGTTCACAAACTGGGGATCAACCGGCATGTTATTTTTCAAAACAGTTTTGTGGCCTTGCGGGAACTGGGTGAATTCCTCGGCATTGCCGATCTCTATATTTCCCCATATCCTGAAGAGGCCCAGATTACCTCCGGGACCCTGGCCTATGCCATGGGAACCGGCAAGGCCATTATTTCAACCCCCTATTGGTATGCCGTTGAAATGCTGGCTGAAGGCCGGGGGAAAATCGTCCCCTTTAAACATCCAAACGCCCTGGCGGAACAAATCAATGCCCTTCTGGACAATGACGGCCAACGCCATGCCATGCGCAAAAAAGCCTATACCTTTACGCGTGAAGCCCTGTGGAAAGAGGTTTCCCAACGGTATCTGGATATTTTCAGGGAGGTCCGCCAAAACCGCATCCGCCATCCGCGGCCCAGGTATTCCTATATTAAAGACATTGAAGCCATCACCCGTTTCGATCTGCCCGAGATCAAGCTGGATCATCTCAAGGCCATGACCGATGACACTGGCCTCCTCCAGCATGCCAATCATACCATCCCGGACAGGGCCCATGGATACTGCACCGATGATAATGCAAGAGCCCTCTTGACGGCCGTCCTGGGGCAAAAATGCCTGCCGGCCAACGGATTCGGGCTGGATGCCCTGGCCGGTCATTATCTTGGGTTTCTTTTATACGCCTATGATGCGGAAAGCGGTCGGTTTCGTAATTTTATGGATTATTCAAGACAGTGGGTGAAAGAGATCGGGTCGGAAGATTCCCATGGCCGGGCGCTCTGGTGCCTGGGAAAGGCCGTGGCATATCTGGAGAATCCCAGCCACCTGGCCGTGAGCATTGTTTTGTTCAAAAAGGCGCTGGGGGTTGCGGAACATTTTTTTGCCCCCCGGGCCGTTGCTTTCAGTCTCATCGGTCTGGATGCCTACCTGGACAAATTTTTCGGGGACAGCGATGCCAGAAGGATCAGGGATATTCTGGCGGACCGGCTCTTCGTCCAGTTTAAAAATCATGGGACAAAGGACTGGCCCTGGCTTGAAGATGCCCTGAATTATGCCAATGCCAAACTGCCCCATGCCCTGATCCTGTCCGGAAAAAGGATGCAGCGCAGCGATATGGTGGATATGGGCCTCAGTTCCCTGAAATGGCTCCTGGCCATCCAGACGGACGATCATCATTTTGCGCCCGTCGGCAGCAACGGCTGGTATCAAAAAGGGGGAAAAAGGGCCCGGTTCGACCAGCAGCCCATTGAAGCCAAAGCCATGGTTGAGGCCTGTGTGGAAGCCTATAATATTACCCGGGACCGGCAATGGTTTGAAAACAGCGTCATGAGTTTTAACTGGTTCCTCGGGCATAATGATCTGAATATGCCCCTCTATGACCCCAAGACCGGCGGTTGCCGGGACGGGCTCATGGTGGACGGCATCAATCAGAATCAGGGCGCCGAGTCTACGCTGGCATGGCTTTTGTCCTTGCTGACCCTGCAGAAGCTCTATGCCGATGAAATATTCAATCAACCCATTATTCCGATCACCAAATTTTAAATAAAGGTTTAGGCCCACATAAAGGAAAAATAAGATGCGTATTGCCATGCTTTCACCCATTGCCTGGCGGACTCCGCCAGTGCACTACGGCCCCTGGGAAAAAGTGGCCTCCCTGTTAACGGAAGGCCTGGTCCAGCGCGGTCATGACGTGACCCTCTTCGCCACGGGAGATTCCCTGACCCATGCCGTCCTGCATGCCGTTTGCCCCAGAGGATATGAAGAAGATCACACCATCATTCCAAAGGTGTTTGAATGCCTTCATATTTCCGAATTATTTGATCATGCCGAAGAATTCGACATGATTCACAATCATTTTGATTTTCTGCCCCTGACCTATACAGGATTTACCCACACCCCGGTGGTCACCACCATCCACGGGTTTTCATCGCCTAACATTCTGCCGGTGTTCCGAAAATACAATCAAAAAACCTTTTATGTGTCCATCAGCAATGCCGACCGGGACCCGGATCTCGACTATATCAGGACCATCCATCACGGCATTGACCTGAAGGAATTTGATTTTCAGCCCTATCCTGAAGATTTTCTTTTGTTTCTGGGCCGGTTCCACCCGGATAAGGGCGCCAAAGAGGCTGTCGAGATTGCCCGGGCCTCGGGCAGAAAACTGGTCATGGCCGGCATCATCCAGGATGAGGCCTATTTTAATGAACATATCCGGCCGGCTATCGATGACGACCGGGTAACCTACCTCGGGAGCATCGGGCCGGAAAGAAGAAATGAGGTCCTGGGCAAGGCTGCGGCTTTGCTGCATCCGATCAATTTTGACGAGCCTTTTGGCCTTTCCGTCATTGAATCCATGGCCTGCGGCACCCCGGTGATTGCCGTCAACCGGGGCAGCATGCCCGAACTGATCCGGGATCAGGAGAACGGGTTCCTGGTTTCCGGCATTGAAGAGGCGATCCTTGCAGTTGACCGCATCAGCGGCATTGACAGGGCCTTTTGCCGGAAAACCGTTTCCGATTATTTCACCGTTGATCACATGGTTGAAAACTATATCCAGGTTTATGAAAAGATCCTTGAAACGACAAAGCGTGAAGATCATCGGCCCTGGGGATTTTACCGGATTCTTTCCGATGAGAATGACTTTAAGAATAAAAAAATAGTGGTTTATCCGGGAAAACGCTTGAGCCTCCAGCGTCATCAGCACAGGGATGAGCACTGGTTTGTGGTCAGCGGCCAGGGCATATGGACCCTGGACGGCGTGGAAAAGAGGGTTTTGGCCGGACAATCGGTGGATATCCCGCGCAGATCCGTTCACCGGATTCAAAATGACGGCATGGAAAACCTGGTATTTACAGAAGTTCAGACCGGCGATTATTTTGGTGAAGATGATATTGAACGGCTGGAAGATGATTTTGGAAGAAATTAACCATCAGGAGGGTTCGTCATGAATACCCGGAAAGATATTATTACGCGCTGTGCAAACAATCCCATCCTGACACGGGAGGATATTCCCTATCCGGTCGCAACGGTTCATAATGCCGGTGTGGCCAAATATCAGGGGCAATATATCATGCTGTTCAGATCCCATCTTTACAACGGGCGCTCCATCATCGGACGGGCGGACAGCAAGGATGGATTTTCATTTACCGTCAGCCCCGTGCCCTTTTTAATCCCGGCCGCAGAGGGTGTTTTTGCCGAGTATGAAGCCTTCGGCGTAGAAGACCTGCGGATCAATCCGGTGGAAGATGAATTTTTTCTCACCTACAGCGCCTATTCTCGTCACGGCGCCCGCATTGCCCTGGCCAGGACAACGGATTTTAAAAGTGTGGAACGTATTGCCCTCATCACCCAGGCGGATTTTCGCAATGTGGTCATCTTTCCTGAACGAATAAAGGGCCGGTATGTGCGTCTGGACCGGCCCCATTCGGAAATATCCCCCTGGTCCATCTGGATTTCCTATTCTCCCGATCTGATTCACTGGGGGGATTCCCGGGTGATCATGAAACCCCTGGCCTATCATTGGGATGAAATGAAAATCGGGCCCGGCGCCCCCCCCATAAAAACCGGCAAAGGCTGGCTGAATATCTATCACGGGGTTTTCAAAACCATGTCCGGAACCGTATACCGGCTCGGCGCAGCGCTGCATGACCTGGATGACCCGGCCATCCTTATCGGGGTTTCCGATGAGTGGATTCTTCAGCCGGAAGACCCCTGGGAGCGGAGCGGCTATGTTCCCAATGTGGTGTTTACCTGCGGAGCTGTTCCGGAAGGGGACGGTACGGTAAAAATTTACTGGGGGGGTGCGGATACGGTCATGTGTGCGGGTACGGCAAAGATTGACGACCTGGTATCGCTTTGCCTCTCTTCTCCCCGGCCGGCAATGGGATAGCGGCCGAAGTCAACCTTTACTCTTAAAATGGTATTTACATAAGGAAGCACATGAAGGCAAAACATCCTGTTCAATTGAAAGTGACCAGAAAATCCAACAAGATCATCGGGGATATATCCCGGGTCATTACACGGCCTCATCTTCCGGATGACCCCCGTCGCATATCCAGAATTATCGGGCGGATCATGGATCTTCCCGATGCCGCCGCCAAAGATCTGATGGCCAAAATACTAAGGGATTTTTCGGGCCGGCACGAAGACCTTCATCATATTTTTGAACGGCACCTGAACCGGGTAAAGGATTTCCTGCCCGAGCAGGTATTGCTGAAAGATGTTCAAAAGGAATTGATCGGCGCGTATTTTACAAAAGAATATGCCATAGAGTCGGCGGCTCTTTTCAACCCGTCCATTGTGCCCCATCCGGATCAGAGCCATCTTGAAAAAGGCAGCCTCCGGTTTGTCATGAGTTTGAGGGCCACCGGCGAAGGCCATATTTCTTCCATCGTGTTTCGAAGCGGCATCCTGAACAGGCACAACACCTTTTGTTTTGATCCGGTCAGTGAATTTGTGGAAACCCCGGATTTAAAACAGGACCCTGTCTACAACCGATCCGTTTTCCAGCGAAAGCTGGATGAGATGAAGGCCGGCAATGAAATCAGCGCCTATATCCTCGGCCGCCTGCCAGAAGAGTTTACCTTTAAAGAACTCATCGAACAAATCCGCATCCTCAAAGCAAGTCCGCAATTTCCCCAGGCCAAACAGAAAACAACCGTCAGTTTTATGACCTGGCTTGCGGATTCCAATTATGAAATAGCCTTTCATGCCGATCACAGAATCTCGGAACGGGTCATTTTCCCGGTTTCAAGAAATGAGAGCCGGGGGATTGAAGACGCCCGGTTTGTTCAGTTTTTCGATGATAACCAAGACCCCACCTATTACGCCACCTATACGGCCTATAACGGGGTGACCATTTTGCCGCAGTTGATCGAAACCAAGGATTTCATCCATTTTAAAATTCTGACACTCAACGGCAAGGCGGTCCAGAACAAGGGCATGGCTCTTTTCCCGCGGAAGATAAAGGGCCAATATGCCATGCTGTCACGCCAGGACGGGGAAAACAACCATATCATGTTTTCCGACAACCTTCATTTCTGGCAGACCTCCCAGGTGATCCAGGAACCTGAACAGCCCTGGGAATTTATCCAGCTCGGCAATTGCGGGTCGCCCATAGAGACCGATAAAGGCTGGATCGTATTGACCCATGGGGTGGGGCCCATGCGCCAGTATTGCATCGGCGCCATCCTGCTGGATCTGGAAAACCCGGCACGGATCATTGCCCGTCTGGATGAACCGCTTCTGACCCCCAATGAAAAAGAACGGGAGGGGTATGTTCCCAATGTGGTCTATTCATGCGGTTCCATCATTCACCGGGCGGAACTGGTCATTCCATACGCCATGTCTGATATTAATTCCGGTATTGCCACCGTTGAAGTCAGAAAATTGATCCAGTGTATGCGGACAGTGTCTTAACGTATTGATTTTAAGGGAAATCAGCCATGAACAGCCGTGACGGAAAATACAAACAATATGTCCTGATCCGGGAAATGCTGGAAGTCAAAAAAGTGCTGGCCGCCATGGTGCCTTTGCAGATTTTTGAATTTGCAGAGCACATCCGGCACCGGAAAATATTATTAACCGGTGAAGGATCTTCAAGAATTTTTCCGGCCAAAAAAGTGATTTGTGACGCCCGGCATCATAACTATAAAGAAAGTATCATCACAGAAGGCGCAAGCCAGGCTGCGGAATATGACCTGAGTGACTACACGGTTTTCATTGCTTCCAATTCAGGCCGGACAAAGGAATGCCTGGAACTCATTGACACTTTAAAAAAAAAGAACCATCAACAGATTATGGCCGTAACGGCCCATAAAGATAGTGAAATGATGAATCAGGCCGATTATGCCTATCTCTTAAAAAGCGGGCATGAAGAGGCTGTGGCGGCAACAAAAACCGTGATCGAGCAGGCGCTGTTTTACGATATCCTGTTTCGAAAATCCAATCATCAGGCGCTTCCGGATTTAAATAAGACCGGGGACCTCATCGACCAGGTGTTAAAAACAAAAATTCCTGAAAAATTAGTCAATCAACTGGCTTCTGCCGGCATGGTCTATTTTTCAGGCAGAAATAATGGTGTTTCAGAAGAACTGGCGCTGAAAGCCAATGAAATTACCGGGAAAAAATCAGATTACCTGGAAGGGACCTATGCCGTTCACGGCATTGAAGAGGTCATGAAAAAAAATGAAGTGATCGTCATGATCGATCCTTTCCCTGAGGAAGAAGCCAAAATACGGAAAACGCTGGTCGAAGGAATCGGCGTGACCGTCATTGCCATATCCACCCGGAAGACATCTTTTCCGACAGTGCAGATCCCTGATGATGGAGAATTTACGCCCTATCTGCAATTGGCCATGGGCTGGAATCTATTAATCGAAACCGCATTGAAACTTGAGCTTGATCCGGATCATCCCAAAAGAGCCAGAAAGATCGGCAATGAATATGAATAAGGCGTTTGATTACAAAAAAATTGCCGTCATTGTCGCCCACCCCGACGATGAAACCCTCTGGGCCGGGGGGATGATCCTCATGAATCCCCAGTGCAACTGGACCATCATCTGCCTGTCCCGCAGAAATGATCCCGACCGGGCCCCGAAATTTTTTGAGGCCTTAACCCTTTATGGCGCCACCGGGGCCATGGGCAACCTTGACGACGGCCCGGAACAGAAACCCCTTCCCCAAAAGGAAATAGAAACAGCCATTCAAGGGTTATTGCCCCCCATTCATTATGATCTGGTCATGACCCACAGTCCTGCCGGTGAATACACCCGGCACAAAAGGCATGAAGAGACCGGCCGGGCTGTCTTCTATTTGTGGGAGCAAAACATCATCGACGCATCTGAATTATGGTTTTTCGCCTATGAAGATCATGACAAAACCCTTTATCCCCAGGCCATCCCGGATGCCGACAGGATCATTGAACTTCCAGAACCGATCCTGTCCGGAAAGTACGGTATGATCACCCGGACCTACAGGTTTTCAAAAGACAGTTTTGAGGCGATGACAACACCGGAAAGAGAGGCTTTCCGGTGTTTTAAAAAAGGAGAAAACAGTAAAAAATGAAAGTTATGGTTTTATATGATTATCCCGCTTCTCCCGGCGGATTGGCCACCCAGGGGGAATTGCTGTACCGGGGATTAAAGGAAATGGGGGTGGATGTCCATCCCGTCAATTTTGAATCGGCCCAGGAAAAAGAATGGTATTACCGGTGGTTTAAGCCCGACGTGGTTCTCGGGGTCGGGTATTGGGGCCATACGCCGGATCTGATTCTTCATCCCCAGCAGTATGGGGTGCAGCCGGTTCCCTGGCTGGTGGCCGATGGGTATATTTCAAATTACCGTGAAATATTAAACAGTCTGCCCCTGATTCTGGTCACATCCAACTGGGTGAAAGAGGTGTATATCCGGGACGGCATCAAGGCAGACAATATTGAAGTGCTGCCGGTGGGCTGTGATACGGATGCATTTCATCCCATGGACAGAAAAGACCCCAAGGTCGTTGCGGTAAGGCAATCCCTGGGGATTGGCCCCGATGACATGATGATTTTGACCGTTGGCGGGGATGCCGCTTCCAAGGGGGCCCTGGAAGTCATGCAGGCCCTGGCCATCAATAATCCCAAAGCCCCTCCCTGGAAATATGTCTGCAAGGTCTGGCCCCAGGACAGAACCGAATCACAGAATGCATCCGATCATAAACTGTCCAATCAGCTCGGGATCAGCCAGAATATCATCAATGTGATGAACCGGTTGTCCAGAAATTTCATGCCGTATTTATTGAACGCCTGTGATATTTATGCCGCCCCTTCCCGGCTGGAAGGGTTTGGAATGCCCCAGATTGAGGCCGGAGCCTGTGAAAAACCGGTGATCGGCATAAAGGCCATGGGCATGCTGGATACCCTGGTCCATGGAGAAACGGCGCTTCTGGCCGAGGTGGCCCAGGAAATCCTTTTAAAAGAAACCATGGTATTCAATGAATCCGGGTCAAAGGAACGGCGGCGGATTGTTTTTCCGAGCCCCCGCACGGTGGATTACCGGGCCAGTGTCCATGATATTGCCACTTATTTAATGGATTTAATGGAAAGCCCGGACCTGCGCCGAAAATTGGGGGAAGCCGCAAGAAAAAGGGTGGTGGACCAGTTTAACTATAAGATTGTTGCCAGGCGTTTTGTAGAAATCATTTCCACACGGCTGGGGATAACGTGATGGAACAAAGACCCGATGGATTCGTCGAAGAGGCAAAAAAGGCGGCGCTGGAGGTGCTGCTGCATAACAGCAGAGGCCCGTTCTTCAATCTTCCCAGGACCGCAGGCTGGGGGTATCCCGAACCCTATACCAGAGATTTAATGATTTCAGCTCTGGGAATTCTGGTAACGGGAAATGAAACCTTAATCCATTCTTTAAGGACGGTCTTTGAAACCCTGGCAAAGTATCAGACCCGGCTCGGACATATCCCTTCCATTGTTCATGACCCTGAAGAATGCGGCGCCAGTGATACCACCCCTTTATTTCTCATGGCCATACAATTGTTTCGAGAGGTTACAGGAGAAACCGGGTTTTTAGAAGAAGCGGTAAAAAAAGCGTTGACCTGGATGTCGTATCAGTCTCCATCCGGCCGGATTCTGGTGGCCCAACTGCCCACCAGCGACTGGCGGGATGAACAGTGGGTATTGGGATACGGGCTGTTTGTCAACACCGTCGTATACACCTATTTAAGATTATTCGGCCTCGATGAAGCTGCGGAGTCGTTAAAAAAAAAGATGACCACCCGCCTTTCCATCAAAGAAGAGGGCGATAAACACTATCTGGAAGGCGGATTAAAAATACCCTTTAAACCTCATTATGCGCTCTGGGCGTATAAAATCTACAACAGCGAACGCTTTGATCTTCTGGGGAACAGCCTGGCCATTCTTTCGGGCATTGCCTCGCCGTCCAGATCCCTGCATATGATTGCCTGGATAGAGGACGAGTGTCAAAAACTCAAGAATAATGGAGATCTGGCCCTTGATCTGCCCCCCAATTTTTTCCCGTATATCCATCCGGGAGATGACGACTGGCGGCATCGATATGCAAAATTCAACCTTCCCGGCGATTACCACAATGGGGGAGTCTGGCCCTTTGTCTGCGGATTTTATATTGCCGCCTTAACGGCTGCAGGCAGGCATAAACTGGCTGAAAAAAAATTTGAAGCCCTCACACAACTGATGCGGGCGTCCCGTACCGCTAAAGTGGAATTCGGCTTCAATGAATGGGTTAAAGCCCAGGATGGTAAACCCAAAGGACAGGATTGGCAGACATGGTCCGCAGCCATGTATTTGTATTCGGCCGAGTGTATTAAACAAAAGCAGACCCCTTTTTTTGATAAAATAAGAGCCGGTGCCGACGGGAGATAATGGGAATGTATCCAAATAGAATAAATGGCAAAGAGAAGAAGAAGAAAGAAAAAATCTTGAAGATTTTTCACAGAAAAACTGCATTTGTCTATCTCGCGGGATAGGTGTCGGGGCTCTGGAAGTGGCGGAATCTTTGTCGGAAAGGACAGGATATCGTGTGATTGATAGAGAGATAATGGAATATATGGCAAAGGATTCCACTTTGACTGAAAAGATCATTGAATTTTATGATGAACGGGTTCCGGGAAAGATGAGAGAGTTGCTTGTAGCGCTCTCCATTAAAAAGAAATGCTTCGAAAACGAATATATCCGGCAACTGGCAAAAACGGTTACCGCACTGGCGCATACTGAGCCGACCATATTTGTGGGCCGGGGAACCCACTTGATCCTGCCCCGTCATACAATTTTGTCGGTGGAATTGATATGCCGCAGGAAGCGCCGGATTGAGAGACTGTCAAATATGTTGGGTGTTGACAAAGGCGAAGCCGAGAAAAGATTAAAAACCATGGATGATGAACATCATGAATTTTTTAAAGCGGTTTATCTCAGGGAAAAAGTCTCCTCTGATGAATTTGATTTGGTCATTAATATGGATTGCATTCATTCAGGACGCCAGGTTGCCCAAATCATTGCGTGTGCTTTTGAACAAAAATTTCAAATAAAGTTTAAAACCAATTGATATTGACACGTTTTTAAAACACCCATGATGAACTTGAAATTAGCATTGTTACGTCACGGAGAAAGTCAATGGAACAACGAAAACCGTTTTACGGGGTGGGCCGATATTGACTTGACGGAAAAAGGGATTGAAGAGGCCAAAAAGGCAGGAAAACTTTTTAAAAAAGAAGGGCTTACCTTTGATGTGGTTTACACTTCGATGCTAAAAAGGGCCATTCATACCCTTTGGAATGTTTTAGATGAAAT
>CAZAHK010000133.1:0-10752 GCA_964484555.1 uncultured Desulfobacula sp. | reverse complement strand
TGTCCTGACCGAGGCCCTTGCGTTCCCTGACCCGGTAGTCAAGCAATAGGCTTGGGAAATAGGTATGGTTATTCAATTGTTACGGAAAATACATGAGGCCGCCCTATGATGGATTTGAAAAAGGCACAACGACTGATTCTGGAGGCCACCCCGGTCCTGGGCCGGGAAAGCGTCCCCATTCTCGATGCATTGAAAAGGGTCCTGGTCCAGGACATCATGGCTGTCGAGGACCTCCCGGCATCGGATATTTCCGCCATGGACGGGTATGCGTTATCCCATGCCTTTCTTAACAAGGCTTCGGTTCAAAACCCGGTGCGATTCAGAATCATTGGTGAATCTCCCGCAGGCAGGCCCTTTGCTGCAACCGTGGGAGTAGGCGAATCCGTGCGGATCATGACCGGGGGGGTGGTGCCCAGAGGTGCGGATACGGTGGTAAAATTAGAGGACACACGGGAAGAGGGCGGGGCCGTGATCTGCCGGAATGACCCGGGCTCGGGGGCTGGCATCCGTTTCCAGGGAGATTCCCTGAAAAAAGGCCAGGTTGTTCTCCATGCCGGAGATGTGATCGGTCCCATGGAAATCGGGGCACTGGCCAGTCTGAGGCGGGCCTATGTCCATGTTCACAGAAAGCCCCTGGTGGCGATTCTGTCCACCGGGGACGAGCTTTCGGACTTTCATGAACCTTCCGCGCCTTCCAAGGCCATGTGTTCGAACCTTTACAGCCTGGCGGCCCAGACCCTTGAAACCGGCGGGATTCCCCTTTGCCTCGGCATTGTGCCCGATGATCTGGATGAGATTAAAAATATATTGAGCGATGCCCTCCATGCCGATGTCATTATTACTTCCGGCGGGACTTCCAAGGGCAAATACGACCTGGTCAACAAGGCCGTCTCCTCCCTGGGCATGGAGATGAGGTTTTCCAATATATTTGTAAAACCGGGGAAACCCACCATATTCGGGATCATCGGGGAAAAGATGATTTTCGGCTGTCCCGGGAATCCTTCGGCCACCATGCTTTCCTTTGAGCAATTCATAAAACCGGCCCTTCTCAAAATGATGGGCCATCGGAATGTCATTCCGGGCTCACAGCGTTTAAATGATCCCTTTGCCTTCATCGATTCCTTTAATTATGAAAAGGGAGGGAACAGGGATCACCATCGGGCTCCCCAGATTCCTCTGGGAAAGGGTTCACCTGGAGCTGGCAAGCAGATTCAAAAGCAAAATCCGGTTCCCGTGGATTCCCTGGCGGAACCTATCCCGGCCTGTTCCATGGGGTCCAGGTAACGGGGGTGAACCCTTTGCCCTGGGCCATGATATCCAGATACACCATGCCCACGGCGGCAAGATCCAGGGGGTGAACAAGCCCGGTTTTGCGCAGATCGATGCAGGGAAGGTAGGTCTTGCAGTTCCGGCAAACATCCACCCGCTCGCCCGTGTCCCCGTCTGTCTGATAATAGAGCCGGTTTTCAGGGTCGTCGGTGCCGCAAAGCGGGCACCTGTGCCGCAGGGTCAGCCAGTCATGGCCGCAAAGGGAACAATGGAGATATTTTTGCCCCCCGCCCCCCACCAGAAATTCCGATGGTGACTCCGGCGCCCTGTCCAGAAAACTGATGGACGGGGGAAATCCGCATACCGGGCAGAGTCCTTTTTCCTGGGAGGACATGTCTGCTTCCAGGTCTGCCGGGGAAACCAAGGCCTCCAGGACGGCAGACAGGGCGAGCCTGACCGCCAGGTCCAGGCTGTCCGGCGACACCTCTGCGGATTCAGCCGTTGGGATAAGACCCTGGGATCCGCTTTCCAGATAAATCCCGGCCAGCAGGACAACATCAATCCGGGCGAGGTTTATGGCATCGGCTATGCGGGATATGGGATGAGATAAGGCGGGAAAGGCCGGGATTAATGCATCCAGAATGAATTGCGCCGCCCTTTCCACAGGTTGCCGATACGGTTCTAAATCAATTCCCGCCAGGGCCGGGCTTCCCGCCGAATGGGCTCCGGCAGGAAGGGGGATACGGTGCGGCCACTGTTTCAGTTCTTCCACCAGGCCGGCCCTGGCCTTGAAAAGGGAGGCAAAGGGAGTGACAAGGCCTTCCAGGGCCGGGTGTTTGTCCAGGATGGTCTCTGCCATTTGGTCAATGGGGTGTGCGAGATCGGGGATCTTTTCATTTTTTAGCTTCATGGAGAACTCCGGGTTCCGGTTCCCGGACTGCTTTGTCGGCAGCCGGGGAACCGGTGGGGTTTAGATGCAGGATTGCAGAAAGTCTCTACACATCGGCAAACAGGTTCAAGGTTTTTCTAAAGGGTCTTCCCAGCCGGGACAAGAACATTTTACGGTCCAGGCCGAACCCTTGCTGGGCCACACTGTACGGGTGATAATGCTGAGGCTCGTCAATGAGCAGATAAATGACGCTGACGCTCTCGGCATCCGCCAGCATGGCTTTGGGATAGTCTTTTTTGGCCTCGCTAAGCCGTTTTTCCGCCATGGCGAGCATGTCGGCCCGTTCTCCAAAATTCATAGTTCCGGTGGGGCATACGGCCACGCAGACCGGTTTCAGGTTCTGCGTCACCCGCTCGAAACACATGGTGCATTTTGAAATCCTGCCGGTCTTCGGGTCCCTTCTGGGGATGTCATAGGGGCAGGAACTGCGGATCTGCTCGAAATCCGCTTCCGATATTTTTTTGGTTTTATCCGTATACACCACGGCTCCGGTTTTTTCATCGTGAATCAGGGCGCCTTCCAGAATATCGGCGCCCACATAGACACAGGGGGGATCAATGCAGTGACGGCACTGATCCGGGAAAAAATTCCAATGGACTCTCCCGTCTTCAAGATGTTCGTTAAACCGGACCAGTTTATAATTAAAGGGGTTCAGGTCCGGCGGGTTCTGATGGGTTCCGGTTTGTTTGGTTTTATTGGCCGGCAATTCATTCCATTCCTTGCAGGCGATCTGACATCCTCGGCAGGCGGTGCACCGGGATGTATCAATAAAAAAAGATTTTGGCATATCGTTGTCTCCTTATGGGGAGCATCCAAAGCTCCCCCGTTGATCAGGACAGTTCGGTCATTTTATCCAGTTTCCGGATATTGACACAACAGGCCTTGTATTCGGAAATGGTGGTATTGGGGTCACCCACCGATGATGTCAGCCGGTTGGTGGAATCCCCGCATCCGGGCGTGGTCCACCCGAAACAGAAGGGCATGCCGATCTCATGGATGATCTTTCCTTGAATCGTGAACGGCCGCAGGCGCACGGTGACCATGGCAATGGCCTCGACCTTCCCCCGGATACTTTCAACCATGACGCCGTCTCCGTTCTGGATGCCTTTTTCCTTGGCCAGTTCAGGGCTCATCTCAACATAGAGCTGGGGTTCTGCTTCCAGCAGATTGGCTATGTTACGGGTTTCACCGCCTCCGCACCAATGTTCCGTAACGCTATAAGTCGTCAGGACAATGGGATAAGCAGGATCGGCCGGTTTGGCCAGCTTGTCCATGTCGGTGGAACCGGATTTATAACAGGGGCTGCTGAGCTGTTTGGAAAAGGGATGCACGGAAACCGGGGTTTCCACGGGTTCATAATGCTCGGGAAAGGGGCCGTCCAGGCGTCCCGGACCGAAAAGCGCTCCCAAACCGTGGGTCTGCATGATAAAGGGGTGCCGTCCTTTGCCCGTGGCCAGGGGAGGCCAGCCGCCGTCGGGTACGTCCCCGACCCATTTGTCCTCTTTCCATTCAATGACCGCCTTTTGCGGGCTCCAGGGCTTGCCGGCAAGGTCCACCGAGGCGCGGTTGTAAATAATCCTGCGGTTGAGGGGCCAGCACCAGGAAAAATTCGGAAAAAGCCCGATGGCCGCCTGCATGGGTGTCTGGGTGCGATCCCGGCGCTTGGCCATATTCCCTGCGTCCGGAAAACTGCCGCAATAAATCCAGTTCAGGGAAGAAGTGGACCCGTCATCGGCCAAGAGCGTGAAATTGGGCACCTGGCCGCCTTTGGCATAGGTTTTATCGCCAATCTTCACATCCCTGGTAAAGACCCCGTTGATCCGCCGGGCCATGACTTCGGCATTGTAGGTCTCGGGCCAGTCCAGTTTCAGAATGGGATCAGGGTAGACGCCTACCTTGGCTGCATAGGAGTTCCTGATCCTTTTCATCAGGTCAACCAGCATGTTTCCGAAGGTGCGAGCCTCTCCGGGCGGTTTGAGCGCTTCATAATGCCACAGCATCCAGCGGCCGCTGTTGGAAACGGAGCCTTCCTTTTCCAGGCGGTGGGCCGAGGGCAGCATAAAGACCTCGGTTTTTATTTTTTTGGGGTCGGCCCCCGGACGTTTCCAGTTGTCCGTGGTTTCGGAATGATGCACATCCACGGTCACCAGCCAGTCCAGAGTGTCGAAGGCCTTGCGGACCTTGTTGGTATTGGCCACGGTATTGGCCGGGTTCAGCCCGAAAATAAAGCCGCCGTTGAATTTTTCCTTGTACATGCGGTCAAACATGAAAAGATAGGAATAGTCTTGCCCGTTTTCGACCTTCGGTAACATCTCATAGCCGAAATCATTTTCCGGTGTTGCATGGTCGCCGAACCATCCCTTGAGCAGGCTGTTGAAATATTTGGGTTTGTTCTGCCACCAGTTGGCGCTGAGCGGGTCTTTGCTCACGGGCGTGTTGGCCTTGTGGTAATCATCCAGGCTCTGCCAATCGGCCACCGGTATGGCCATATAACCGGGCACGATATGGTAGAGCAGGGCATGGTCCGTGGATCCCTGGACATTGGGCTCGCCGCGCAGGGCATTGATGCCGCCGCCGGCAACACCCATATTGCCCAGGAGAAGCTGGATAATGCCTGCGGCCCGAATATTCTGAACCCCCACCGTATGCTGGGTCCAGCCTAGGGCATAGAGGACGGTGCCGGATTTCTCAGGCTTGCCCGTGGCTGAATAGGATTCGTAGACTTTGAGCAGATTGTCCTTGGATACCCCGGTAATATCCGAAACCTTGTCCAGGGTATATCTCGAATACTGGGCCTTCAGCAGTTGAAAAACAGACCGTTCGTGCTTGAGTTCCGGATCTTTTTTGGGTATCCCCTCGGCATCGGTTTCAAACCCCCATTTGCTCTGGTCGTAACTGCGCGTTTCAGCATCATAACCGCTGAACAGCCCGTCTTTGAATCCAAAGGAGTCTTTTACGATGAATCCGGCATTGGTGTATTGGGTTACATAATCATGGAAATACCGGTCGTTTTCTAGAATATAATGGATCATCCCGCCCAGAAAGGCGATATCCGTCCCGGACCGGAGGGGGACATGAAAATCGGACCGGGCCGAGGTCCTGGAAAATTTGGGGTCCACATGCATGACCACGGCCCCTCGTTTATGTTTTGCATCCAGCACCCATTTAAAGGAAATGGGGTGATGTTCGGCAGCATTGCTGCCCATAATCAGAATAGCATCGGCGTTTTTAATATCCACCCAGTGGTTGGTCATGGCGCCGCGTCCGAACGACTCTCCCAGAGCCGCTACAGTAGCGCTGTGTCAGATCCTGGCCTGATGGTCTGTGTACACGACGCCCAGGGCACGTATGGCCTGGGCCGTGAGGGCGCATTCTTCGTTGTCCATGTGGGAGGTCCCGATGACAAACATATTTTCCACCCGGTTGACCTGTTGTCCCTTGGCATTGGTTTTGATAAAGCCTTTATCCCGTGTTTCCCTGACGCGCTGGGCAATGCGGCCCAGGGTCCAGTCCCAGGTTTTTTCCTCCCATTTATCGCTGAAAGGTGCGCGATACAGGGGTTTTGTCACCCGGTGGGGGTTCCGCGTCAGGGAAAGCATAGAGGCCCCCTTGGCGCACAATGCGCCTTCCGAGGCCGGATATTCCGGGTCTCCTTCCGTGCTGATCAATTGGTTGTTCCGGACATGGGCGATGATATGGCAACCCACTGAGCAGAAGGGGCAGACACTGAGAACCTCCTTTGTCCCTTCTGTTTTTAGTGATGCCGCATAGGCGGTCACGGGTTCCATATGGATACCCAGTTGGGCAAGGGACATGCCGATGGCCCCGGACCCGGTCAGCTTGATAAATGTTCGCCGGTTTAATTTCACAACGTCCTCCTTTTTTAAGGGTTGTTTGCGATATACAGTCCTCCTCCGTGATGTGCCGTTCAAGGGGGAATGCGCTGCCGTACCATTGGATCAGCAGAAAGGGGAGATGGGGATATTTCCAGCATCAGAAAACAGAACAGAAGGAATATGGAGGAATTATCGTATTATTATCGTTATGTCAAGAACGATATAACGGTATGAAAATTTTTTATGCTCCAGGGAGGTTTACAAGAACCCGGCTTCCTGGTATGAAGCTCTTTTCATCCGCACTGAAACGGAGAGGTGATGACAAAGGGGCATGCCGATGGATTTGAATTTACCAACCTATCTTCTCTTGTTTGCCACGGGCCTTTGCGCCGGATTTGTGGATTCCATTGCCGGCGGCGGAGGACTCATCGCCCTTCCCGTGCTTTTCAGTATCGGCCTGCCGCCCCAGATGGCATTGGGGACAAACAAGCTTCAGGGAAGCTTCGGCACCCTGGCCGCCTCCTATAATTACATCAGAAAAGGGGTGGTAAAATTCAATGAAAACCTTTCAGGCATCCTCTTTACCCTGATCGGCGCGGCCCTGGGGGCCTGGGCCATACAGTTGATGAAGGCCGGGTTTATCGAACGGCTCATACCGGGCCTCTTATTGATCGTATTTTTTTACACCCTGTTCATGAAGAACCTGGATACGGGCACCGGGAATCCCAGAATGCCGAACCTGCTGTTTTATCTGATCTTCGGCCTGGGCCTCGGGTTTTATGACGGGTTTTTCGGACCGGGGACCGGCTCTTTCTGGACCGCCGCCCTGCTCATCGTCATGGGCATGGACATGAAAAAAGCCTCCGGGATTACGCGGATCATGAATTTTATAAGCAATGTCGTCGCCTTATCGGTCTTTGTCATCGGCGGCAATGTGATCTATTCCATAGGCCTCTGCATGGCTGCCGGACAGGTCATCGGCGCCCGGATCGGCTCCAGCCTGGCCATCAGAAAAGGCGCAAAATTCATCCGTCCCGTCTTTCTGACCGTTGTATTTCTAACGATCCTTCGGCTGGCCTGGAAAACCTATTTTTAAACGTTTAAAACCGGACATTTGAATTCCTGAGATTTCCCCTTCAGGAGTTCTGATTTCCTGTTTTGTATCCCCTGCGGGGCATTGATTCCGAAAGCAGGCCCTGTTCATTCATGAATATCCTATTAATTCATCCGGTTCCAGACGCTGTGCCCCCGGGCAGAGATCCGGCATTCAATTTGCATTCAAGAGGGGTTTGTTGTGCTGATTTACGGATAATGGAAAAAAACCACACTATGACCAAAACAGATATTCCGGAGCTCATCCGCCTGACCCGGCAGGAGTATTCAGATTCCTACGATGCCATGAACTGGCTCACACCTGAAAAGGCCGGCAGTGCGTCAAGAGAGAGGGATTCCCTGATCAATCGGATTTTTGCCCATTCTGCCGGACCTGGCCGGCGGTTTTCCAAAACCAAATTGTTTACCCATTCCATTTCCCCGGGGTGTGAACTATGCGGCCAGGGAGACTGGTCCTGTCTTTTTATAAACGGGATCTGCAATGCCCGGTGTTTTTATTGCCCCTCGGCCCAGAATGAAAAAGGACGGCCCATGACCAGCACCCTGGAATTCAATACCCCCCAGGATTATGCCGATTATGTCAAGCTTTTCAATATCAAGGGGGTCAGCTTCAGCGGGGGGGAGCCCCTCATGACCTTTGACCGGGTCCTGCTATTTTTAAAGACCTTACGTTCCAGGGTGCCGCAGTCCTTATATATCTGGATGTACACCAACGGCCTCCTGGTCACGGAGGATAAATTAAAGGCCTTAAGGGACAGCGGCCTTGATGAAATCCGCTTTGACATCAGCGCGGACCATTATCATTTGGACGCTTTGAAAAAGGCTGTCGGCGTTATCCCCTGCGTCACCGTCGAGATCCCTGCCATTCCCGAGGATCTGGAAAAAACCCGGGAGGTCATCGGGCAGCTCCACCAGGAAGGGGTCAACCACCTGAACCTCCACCAGATCAGGTGCACCCAATTTAATAAAGACCGGTTGATCAAGAGAGGGTATACCTTTGTTCACGGACCCAAGGTCACGGTTCTTGAAACCGAGCTGGCCGCTCTGGAACTGATCCTGTATTCCCTGGAAAAAAATATTGACCTGCCTGTCAACTACTGCTCGTTTACCTATCGCCATCAGTTTCAGAGGGCAGGGGCTCAGAGGAGAAATGCCCTTTTGATCAAGACCGCCCAGGAAGATATCACCCCCACGGGCCATATCCGGACCATGAGCATCAGCGGGGAATCAAAAATCCTGGCCGGCGTTCATCAGCGCCTTTTGTCGACAAAGAGCGACCCTTTGTTGTGGCGCCTGTCCAAGGACGGGGAGCAGCTATTTTTTAATGCCTGCCTGTGGCCCCTGATGGATTTTTCATCTGTCCGGCTCAAGGTCGGCTACAGCGGTACAGCTTTAAAGAGTGCCGTATCTTTTCGCCACCCGTTCAAAGAAATCCAGTTGAACAAGAAAATAAAGGTGGTGGTCGAAAGGAATACAACGCTGCCGGGCCTTTGGCTTGAAGGAGAACAGATCCGTCAATTCGGCAGCGCCTTTATCCTGCCGGGGGCGGATCCGGATGCCGGAGCTCTGGCCCCGGACCTGCTGAGCGACCTCAGCGGCTATGAGTCTTTTATTCCGGGGTTGGCAGACTATTGTTGAGCATGACACCGCCGAAGTTGGCCTTGGTGACACCGTTATCGCTCCACCCGAAAGCCTCGCCGTTCAGAATGATTTTTTCTTTGTTGAACCAGATTGTCAACTCATCCGAATCCTGGTTCTTTCTCTTCGCTTCGATGCTTGGCGCATCGATTTTGTAGAGGTTATGGGTATACTTTATGGTTTTGGATAATTGCTCGTCGGAGCGGATGATCTGGGACTTGAAGACCATTTCTATATCGTAACCGTTTTTTTCGGTATTGTCCGCTGCCAGTTTTTCGCGAACGAGAGAGATGGAGATCTCCGCAGAACTCTTTTTCTTTATAAATGATTTGATGGGAAGGACATCTTTAAAGGTCAGCACCGTCATCTCCGGGAAATCGGGCATCACCTCTGCATTGTCAGGATAGAAATCCTTCTCCCCGGCCTCGTTCTTTAAACGCAAGGTCACCAGGGAATTTTCAGCCATCCAGCCCGTCGGCAGGAAAAGGGTGATATTGTCGCCCTTAAACACATTGAGGGGATTGAGAAGAGACTTGTCCGCAACCTGCAGCAACACGCGGTCAAATTCAGGTTGTATTTTTTTCAGGATATCACTGTTCCGAAGTTCCCCGTAGAGCCACAGCAGATCATAATTATTCACCTTATCGTTTTCCATCACCATATCCATGATGCGATTGAAAACATCGGGCCGGGCATTCAGCAGCAAAGCCGGACCGACGGCCCGGATCATATCGGGAGAGTCGATAAATGAGGTATGCCCGTTATCCAGGTTGCGCAGAATCAGCTTGCCCGCCGTGTCATGATTTTCCATGCGTCCATACTGGAGGGCCGCAAAAAGGATATTCCCCCAATCAGCATCCTCCGAATTGGCTAAAATCAGCTCCAGATCGCTTTTAAGCATGCCGGGATCCGACTGTTCCGCTTTCAGCATGGTTTTGCACATGGCAACGGAGGCCGCATAGGGATCCTTTCTCAAGATCCTCTGATTGATCTGTTGAAACTGGTTGAAGCAATCCATGGCCTCCTTGTTGTTACCGATTTCCTGGGCCGCCTGGCCGCGGTAATACCAGTAGGGCGGGAATTTCCGGAAACTGTTTTCGATCCGCTCCAATTTGCGGTACCTCCGTTCAAGGTCGGGTTCCTTTAAAATATCGGTATAATCTCTGAGCTGTTTTTCATTTAGTCTCCATTCATCGGGCAGATCATATCGCCGCATCAGATCCCAGGAGTATTTCAGCAGCTTTTTGTAAAAATTGTTGAACCCCTGCATGGTTTTGGCTTCGATCTCCCATTTGCCTTCCTCTTTTTCTTTGGCGTATGAATCCATCTGGGACCGGTAATTAAAATAAAAGGACCCGGTGTAAAGCACCGATTTTAAAATGCCCGCATAGGGGTTGAGAATCAGGTCCGTATCGAAAATGCGCGACCGCATCCTGTTTTTAAGCTCGGTCTGGACATTTTTATCAAAGCGGGTCAGGAGGTAATCCCTTTCATGATCCTGAATTTTCGAATTGGTGAGCAGGTCCATGAGTTCCTGAAGCAATGCAATGATGTCGGCATCGGGAATATTGCCCAGATTCAGGTTGTTGATGATGGTATTGTATTCCTGGTCCAGAACCACCTTGTCGTTATACGTCAGGATATGGGTCAAGGAGACGGCAATCAGGTTTAAGGATTGCAATACCTGGAGCTTGGCCTGGTCTTCATTGAGGTCCGCCCGGATTTCTCCGGGGTTAAACAACCCGGACAGCAGGATAAGCATGATAACCGACCGTAAGCCCATGAAAAATTTTCTGTGAATGATCCGCATTTGCATTTTTCCATCCGTTGATAAACCGGATTTTACTTTAGCCCTTAATAGTTTCAAAACATAGTCTATATGATTGGAAACCGATTTTTTGTCAAGTTAATCCGGAGGCAGGACAGGCTACAGGACTATTCCAGTAA
>CAZAHK010000132.1:4422-10948 GCA_964484555.1 uncultured Desulfobacula sp. | reverse complement strand
CCTTAAGCCTCAGCCGGGTCGGCGCCCAGGCCGTCATCCGTATAGAGGACAACGGTCCCGGCATTCCCGATGGTATCCGGAAACGGATATTTGAGCCTTTTTTTACAACCAAGGAAATCGGTGTGGGAACAGGCCTGGGCCTGTCCGTGTCCTATTTCATCATCACCAACCATCATAAAGGCAGCCTTGAGGTTGAATCGGAGCCGGGCAAGGGTGCTGCCTTTATTATCCGCATCCCCGTCGAACCCGCCTGAACCGGCGGCCGGAGACTATAGAATATCGCCGTTTCCCTGCTTTTTCACCTGCAGAATCAAGAGGCCTGAAGCAAGATAAAAACAGGCGAACAGGGTAAAAACAACCCTGAAATCAGACCCGGTCGCATCAAGGATGAGCCCTGAGACCCAGGGGCCCAGGAATCCCGCACAAAACCCATAGGCGGTAAACACAAGACCGAAAACCTTTCCGAAATTTTCAAGCCCGAAGACTTCCGTCACAAGGGGCGCCGACACCGTAAACATCGCCCCAAAGGCAAGACCGACGAAACAGGCAAAAAAGCTGATAGCATAGATATTTTGGAAATGGGGCATCAGAAAATAGGCCCCGGCCGCCATGAGGTAGACCGTCATGAGGATCTTCTGTTTGGGATACCGGTCCGCGAGCCTGCCGCAGACCAGACGGCCGAGCCCGTTCAAGATATTAAATGCCGTCAATATATAGACATATTGGGTGACGTCATATCCCAACTGCCCGCCAAAGGAAGAAGACAGCACAATCAGGGAAACCCCGGCCGCCCCGGCCAGAGCCCAGGTACACCATAAAAACCGGAAAGGGGAAAGGCTTATGGTCTGAACCAGGGACAGGGTGGAAACCGGCGGGCCGTTTTGCTCTTCTCCTGTTCCGGGAAGCTTTATCAGAAGAGCCACCGAAGCCCCCAGAAAAACAGAAACAAGGGCTGAAAAATAAGAGGTAAAGGCATAGCCCTTTGAAACCAGGAAATATGTAAAAATGGGAGACATGACGGCGGCCGAACCGCCAAAGGTCAGGTTCAGAATCCCGGTGACCAGCCCTTTGTTTTCCGGGAACATTTTCTGATACAGGGTCAGACAGGGAATATAGACAAAGGCGGTAAAAAATCCTTCCCAAAAGGCCCAGATATACACGTCGATGATGGAAGATGCCCGCCCCACAAAGACCATGGCGCCTGAACAGGCCAGGCAGCCGGTAAAAATCATGAAACGGGCGGGGATTTTTTCCTGGAGTTTTCCGGCCAGATACATGGAAAACCCGGTTCCGGCCAGAATGAAAAACATGAGGCGGCCGATCTCCGCCTTATTGACCTGAAAAACGGTTTGCCATTGTGAGGCCATGACGCCGGGAAATCCAAAGACAAAGGAACCGGGGAAAAAAATGGCCAGGCAGCCGAAAAACAGGATTATTTTTTTATTTGAAAGGAGAGGCATAATTTTTTCAATTCTTCGTTCCGGTTCAGGAGGGGATCATCCAGGACCCGTTCCAGGAGCAGGGCTTTTATTCTTCCGATTTCGGGCGAGGGAGAGATATTCAAGAGACCGGCGATTTCATGGCCGGAAATATCAAGACTGTTGATGTTGAAGGCTTTGGATCGATCCATCTCAGCGAGGAGCCGTTTAAGCCGTATCCGGATCTCGGAAAGGGTATAGGGATTTTTGGCCAGGTTCCCTTTCTTATCGGCTATCCGCATCCGCATAAAATCCCTGTGGGAAAGGCCGTGGCCGTCCAGCAGGGCCAGGAGCCGGCGGGCAGCCTTAGGCGTTGTCGCATCGGTCAGGGGCCGCATATGGGTTTTGATCAGGGCCATGATATATTCCCTGTCCTGAACCGAAAACCTCAGGTCCATCAAATCTTTCAGCACCGCTTGCGTATGGTTTTCATGGCCGATAAAACTGAGTGCCCCGTCCTCCTCAAGGACGGCAGCATCGAATTTCCCGGCATCGTGGAGAAACCCGGCCAGTCTTAAAACCGGAAATCTTGCCGGCAACGCATCCCCCACCAGCAGGCAGTGGTCAAACACCGTCTCCCGGTGATGGGGGCCGCCGTCAAGATCAACGCAGCGGTCCAGGCTCGGAAAAATATAAGACAAAAGCCCGGTGGTTTGAAGTGCCCCGAAAAACAGGGAAGGCTTGTCCAGGGCCATGGCCTTCAGGATTTCACGGCCGATCCTCTCCTTTGCCGTCTCCCGGATAAGGTCTTTGGAAACCTGCAGGGCCTCCAGGGTGGAAAGGGAAAAAGATCCTTTCATGAGGGCCAGGAACCGGCAGGCCCTGACCATCCTGACCGGGTCTTCCGCTATTCTTTTCAAAGGGTCTTGGGTGAACCGGATGATCCGGTCCCTGATATCTTTTTGCCCGTTAAAGGGATCCATGATCTTCTTTGAAACAGGGTCGAGAGCCATGGCATTGAAGGTAAAATCCCGTCGGGCCAGGTCCGACTCAGGGAAGCCGGCCGCATCAGCCCCGGCCCGGCCCGAGGACACTTCAATGCCGTTGATGATGCACACGGGAAAGGATTTGCCCACTATCCTGACCTTTTGATCTGAAAAAACCGCCTGGATTTCAGGAATGGATGCCCGGGTCAGGATATCGATATCACCGGATGTTCTCTGCAAGAGCATGTCCCGGACCGCGCCCCCGACCCAATAGGTTTGGAAGCCATGATCCTGAAGCCTTTTGACGATGAAATCCGTTTTCTCCGTCATTATTGAAAAAGGCCCTGGGTCAGAACACCGGCAAAAAGAAGAACCGAGACAAGGGAATTGATGTGGAAAAATGCCGTATGGATATGGGTCAGATCGTCGGGCCGGACCAGGTAGTGTTCGATGACCAGAAGAACACCGATCACGGCCAGGAATATGAGGAAAACCGGGTGCATGCCAAAGCCGGGATACATGGCCGATAAAAAGAGGAAAGAAGCCCCATGCAGCACAGCGGAAATTTTCATGGCTTTTTCTGCGCCCATGATGGACGGCAGGGAAAAGAGCCCTTCCGTTTTATCAAAATCAATGTCCTGGCAGGCATAAAGGATATCAAACCCGGCAATATAGGTCAAAAGGCCGAGACTTAAAAAGACAACCCCGGCGGACAGGGTTCCGGTAATGGCCACCCAGGCGCCGATGGGGGCAAGGGATATGGCAAACCCGAGAAAGAGATGGCAATGCGGGGTGAACCGCTTGGTATAGGAATAAAAGAACAAAAAAAACAAAACCGGGAAAGACAGGATAAAGCAGAGCCGGGACAGCATGGCGGCACTCAGGATAAATATCAGGGAAGATGCCAGGACAAACCCATAGGCCTCTTTTTTGGACAGGGCATTGCTGGGGATTTCCCTTAATGCGGTTCTCCGGTTTTTTTTATCTATCCCGGCATCCACAATCCGGTTAAATCCCATGGCCGCCGATCTTGCCCCCACCATGGCCCCTAGAATCCAGAACAGCGCCCAAAAGGAAAAAGGATGGGTCTCAAAAGCCAACACCGCAGCCGATAAGGCAAAGGGAAGGGCAAACAGGGTGTGGGAGAATTTGATCATCCGGCCGTAAACCAGAACTTTTTCTTTGATATTTTCAATCATCGTAATTTGCAATCTCTCTTTTTCAGGATGAATAGATGCCATGGGCCATGGTTCTGCAATTGGGACAGACCCCGCCGGGAAGCAGACGATTTTCAATTTGGTATCCATGGCGTTTCACCAGAAGGGTTTTGCAGGACCTGCAAAGGGTGTTTTCCGACGCAAGGCCGGGCACATTTCCCGTGTAAACATAGTAGAGGCCTGCCTTTTGACCTGCCTCAAAGGCCGTCATAAGACTGGATACCGGGGTGGACGGTTTGTCCGTCAACCGATAGCAGGGATGAAACCGTGAAATATGCCAGGGGGTTTCCGGGCCCAGATCCCGGGCAATATATCCGGCCATGGCAGTCAGCTCTTCCGGGTCATCGTTGAGCCCTGGAATCAGAAGGGTGGTCAGCTCCACGAGGATCCCCAGATCCAGCATATGCCGGATATTTTCCTTGACCGGCGCAAGGCTTGCCCGGCAATAGGTCTTATAAAACCCTTCGGTAAAGGCCTTTAAATCCACATTGGCCGCATCCAGATAGGGTGAAATCATTTCCAGGGCCTTTTGACTCATATACCCGTTGGTGACAAAAATATTGTAAAGACCATTTTCCTTTGCAAGCTTTGCCGTATGAAAAGCCAGTTCAAAAAATACCGTGGGCTCCGTATAGGTATAGGAGATACTCTCGCATCCGGTCCTGAGGGCATCCTGCACGATCTCTTCCGGGCTCGTCTCCCTTCCCTGGATCAGGCCGCCGGTATCGGAAGGCATCTGGGCAATATCCGAATTCTGGCAGAAGGCGCATTTAAAATTGCATCCCACCGTGGCAATGGAATAGGAAAAAGACCCCGGCTTTAAATGGAAGATGGGTTTTTTTTCAATGGGGTCTATGCTTTTGGCGATGAGTTGGGGATAGACCAGGGATAAAAGCCTGCCGTCCTGATTTTCACGGACATTGCAGATGCCTCTTTTCCCCTCGCGGATCACACAGGCATGCCGGCAGATGCCGCATCTTACGGTTTTATCCTTTAATTTTTCATAGATCAGTGTTTCCATTTCTAGGACCTCATGCGGGTGGCAAGACCGGTGGCAGGGTTATAGGCTTGCCGTTCCCTGACCTTGAGGGTCAGGGCCTTTGTCCTGAATTTCGGAACAGGCCTGATCTTCATACCGATCATTGTTCCGAAGATGGATTTCTGAATGATTTTATTGCGTTCAATCCAGGCGGCCGTCCGGCTGCAGGCAAAGGGGAACTGCAAAGTGGTTTTCCATTGGACCGGGACATTGCCCAGCATCCCGTACAAAAGCTGTTTCAATTCCCAGATGCTGAAAAAATCGGCTTGGGCATAGATGCCGGGCACAAAAAAACCCTTGACCCGCCTGGCCATATTCAAGGGGGCATACCGGTTGAGAGCACAGATCACCACCCTGTCCTTTGCCACCCGGCAGGCCTCTTCAATGGCTTTGGCCGGTCTGTCCATGAATTCAAGACTGGTGAAAAAAAAGGCGGCGTCAAAGGAATTGTCGTCAAAGGGCAGATCCTCACCCAATCCTTTGTGAAGATCCACCCGGGTTGTAAATTTCTGGGCGGCCAGATCCAGCATATGGACGGAAGGATCAATTCCGGTCAGATGCAGCCCTTTATCCAGAAGCGGTTCAAGGCTGATCCCGGTTCCGCAGCCGATATCCAAGATCCTCTGGCCCTTTTCAGGCGCCAGAAGGCTCATCAATAAATTGATTTCAAGGTTAAGGCAATACCGGTTTTTAGCCTTGGAAAACCAGGCGTCATAGGATCCTGCATCCTTAGAATCAAAACTATAGCCCATGGTCTCCTAAATAATCTTTTTCACCTTTTCCATCAACGCCTGGACGGCGAGTACAGCCGGGGAATCATCGGGCAAATCCAGAAGGGATCGTCTTTCCATATCAAAATCCAGGAGGTTCTGATCATCGGGAATGCTGCACAATATGGGAACCCCGATCCGTTCCGCCTCTTCAAGAAAGGCAGGACTCAGGGTTTCCGGCGCCCGGTTGACAATGAGGCCTTTGTGCTCCACAGACAATTTGAGATCCCCCAGCATGTCATTGATCCTTCCCACGGCCCTGAGCCCCCTCAAGGCATAGTCGGTGACCAGCAGGAGCATATCCACCCGGCCACTGGTTCTCCGGCTCAAATGCTCCATCCCGGCTTCATTGTCCACCAGCAGATAGGTATAATTTTTCTCCAGTTCATCGGCAAACCGGTTCAGGATATTATTGACCATGCAATAGCATCCCTGCCCTTCCTGGCGGCCCATGACCAGGAGGTCAAAGGCCTGGTGCTCCACCAGAACCTGGTTCATGAGCATCTCAAGGTATACGATTTTGTCCATGCCCGAAGGCACTCCCTGGGGATCTTTCATAAAATCCTCACGGATATCGCCAACGGTTTTTTCAATTTTCAACCCCAGGGTTTCCCCGAGATTGCTGTTGGGGTCTGCATCGATGGCCAGCAGCGGTTCTTTGTGGTGTTTTGTAAAATATCGGGTAATCAGGGCCGAAACCGTTGTTTTACCGACTCCGCCCTTTCCGGCCAAGGCTATAATTTTGCTCATATCTGCTCCACATTTTATTATTAAACATCATGCTTGTAACATAACGCCATCTATTTAAAAAGCAATGAATGGCCGGATTTATTTTCTTTTCCTGAACCAGTCCTTTTCCCCGTAGAGTTCGGTCAGGCAATCCGGGCAGATCCCGTGGGTAAAGACAATTTCAGAATGTTCTTCCAGATAGGAATCCACCTGTTTCCAGAACCCTTCGTCATCCCTTATTTTTTTACATTTTGAACAGATGGGCAAAAGTCCCCTTAAGATCTTAATCTCCACATGGGTTCTGATCCTGGCCAGAAGTTCCGCCGTATTAAAGGGTTTGGTGACATAATCCACCCCTCCGGCATCA
>CAZAHK010000132.1:0-4322 GCA_964484555.1 uncultured Desulfobacula sp. | reverse complement strand
TTTTTCACAAAATTCAATGCCTGGGGGCCGCTCTGGCCCATTCCCACTTCATATCCGTTATCAGACAGCAGCTTACCCAGGAACTGAAGGTTCTGTGGATTGTCATCCACGACCAATACCAGTGTTTTTCGGGTTTTCATCGCATCAACTCCAGGCTTATGATCGAGCGGTTGAATCATTTATGATCTGCCCCACCTGCCGCACTATTACAGGGTAATGGTCCAGACTGACCGGCAATTTTGCCATATCAAATTTTCCGGCCTGCCGGGCCAGGCGATCTGCATACTGGTGAAGATAGGGATATTCAAATTTCTCTGCCAGGGTCTTTAAAGCATCTGCAAAGATCAGAATTTCATCTATGACCATGGCCTGTTTCAGATCGTTCCACATGGTTTTTTCAATGATTTCGAGACGTTCCTTCAGTTGCCGCAGGCGGTCCAGGGCCTCGGGCGGGAAATGGCCGGCACCCGTTTCCAGTGCCTGTTCCATAATCCCGTCCGGTTTAAGCTCAACATGCTTGAGGAAATGCTTCAGAGAATTAAAAAGGATCTCCTTTGACACGGGTTTTTCAAGAACAAGATCACAGAAGTCTCTGTCCGCCGGGGAGACATTCCCAATGGCCATCAAGGGGACGGTTTCTCCGGCCTTGCCTGTTTTAACGGCCGATAGCGGCCCTGAAAATGAATTCCCTTCGGAAACATTCCATATGATCAGGTCAACCCTTATGGATTTCAGGATATCAGGCAGTTTTGAAATATGATCGGCAAGGGTGACCTCAACATCATAGTTCTCCAGGAAATCCGACATCAGACAGCGGTTGGCTTCCACCGCATCCACCAGCACGATGCAGCCCTTGCCAAAAGAGATATCCATGGCCTTGACCCCTTCCGGGCCCGGACCGGTCAGGCAGGCCTGCTGAACCTTTCTGAGATGGATGAGGAACCGGCTGCCCTGGTTCGGAACGGATTCCACCGTAATGGTGCCGTTCATGATTTTTGCCAGCCGTTTTGCAATGGTGAGCCCCAGACCCGTCCCCCCATATTTATTGGCATCCTGGTGCGCCTGCTGGGAAAAAATATCGAAGATGGCCTCTTTTTCATCCTCCCGGACCCCCATGCCCGTATCCTGGACCTGGATCAGAAGATCCCCATATCCTTTTTCCAAAGCATCGGCCCGGTACTCCACACTGAGGTGAACCCATCCTTTATCCGTAAATTTCACGGCATTTCCGGCCAGATTCACGACAATCTGCCTGAGCCGGTTTTCATCCAGGATAAGAACCTCCGGAACCTGGGGTGAAATATCCAGTTTGAATGTCAAGCCTTTCTGTTCGGCAATCTTTACAAACATCTGGTTGATCGCCAGAAACAGCCGGCGGATATTGAAGGCCTTGTAATGAATGGTAAATCTGTCCGACTCGATTTTTGAAAGATCCAGAATATCGTTTAAGAGGGCCAAAAGGGTCTTGCCGCTGGAACGGATGGCTGAAATATAGTCCTGCTGGGTCTGGTCGCGGATTTCTTTTTCAAGGGCCTTGGAAAATCCGAGGATGAGGTTTAACGGGGTTCTGATTTCATGACTCATATTGGCCAGAAACTGGGTTTTGGCTTTGTTGGCCGTTTCGGACGCCTCTTTTGCCGCCGTGAGCTCACAGGTTCTTTCCATGACCATGGCCTCAAGGTCATCCCGGGCCTGGATCAGTTTTTTCTCAACGATCTTCTGCTGCCCCAGCACTTCAGACCGCATCCTGTCAATGAACCGGAGCTGTTCCGAGACCTTTCTTTCCCGGGCCAGCTTTTTTTCATAATTTTCGGTTCTGAGCCTGATCACAAGACCCAGAATCCCGACCCCGGATACCAGATAGACCAGGATCATCCACCAGGTTTTCAAAGGATGGGTGGCAACGGTTATGGAGATGGCAGCCCCTGTTTCATTCCACACACCATCATTGTTGGACCCGAAAAAGCGCAGCACATAACGGCCGCCGGGGATATTGGTATATTTGCCGTACCGCCTGGCAGCGGTATGGTTCCATTCTTTTTCAAATCCTTCCAGAATATAGGCATACTGATTTTTTTCCGGCTGTGAATAATTCAAAGCCACAAATTCAAATTCAAATTCAAAAAAATTATCTCGCCAGTCCAGGTTCAATTCCGTCAAGGTATTGGGGACCCTGCCCTCGGAAAGGTTTTTATCTCCCTGGCGGATGGATATCAGGGCCACGGGAGGGATATGGGGATTGTCCTGAATGTTTTCCGGATAAAAGGCATTCACCCCGTTCAGCCCTGAAAACCACATCTGGCCGTCACGGGTTTTTAAGGCACTGGTGGGGTAAACACTGAAATTATCCCCCTGGAGCCCGTCGGCCCGGGTATATATTTTTACGACGGCTTCATTTTTAATATCAAATTTGATAAGGCCCGCATCCGAGCTTAACCAGAGATTCCGGTGATCATCCTCCAGTATGGCCTTGATGGATCTGGTGGTAAAGCCGTGGGCCTTGCCGTACCTTTTGAATTCACCCCTTTTCTTATCAAACCGATTCAGGCCGCCGTCATCGGTGGATACCCAGAAATTGCCAAGGCTGTCGATGAAGCAGGCCCGAACCGTATTTCCGTTGATGGTGGAGGGATCGCCGGGATCTGTCCTGAAATGCAGGAATTTTTCCTTTTCCCGGTCAAAAAGATCCAGGCCGCCCCCCTGGGTAGGCACCCAGAGATCCCCGTCCCCATCCTGGAAAAGACTGATGACATTGTTGACGCTCAGGCTTTGGGCATCATCGGGATGGTTGATAAATTGCCTGAACCGGCCCGTATCTTTTTCAAACCTGAAGAATCCGTCGGCTTCGGTTCCAAACCAGAAGATATTGTCATTGAGCCGGTCCTGGATCATCCCCCGGGCCACGGCTTTTGCATGGGGATTCTGAAACTTTTTTAAAAATTTCCCCGTATCCGGGTTAAATATCCCGTGGACCCCGTCATTCATGGCGACCCAGAGATTCTGATCCCTGTCTTCCAGGATGGTGGGGACCACATTTGAACTGAGGGAGTTTGCATCATTTTTCCGGTGCCGGAAAAGACTGAAGTCCTTCATGTTCGGGTCATATTTGTCGATGAACCCCGTATTTTCAACAATCCATAAAATCCCGGCCCGGTCTTCAAAACAGCTCATAATGATATTTCCGCGGATGGAATCCCGGTCCATGGGATCATTCTTAAACAGCGTGAAAATTTCTTTTTCCGGATTAAACCGTTCTAACCCCAGGGCATGGGCATAGGACCGGCCAAGCCACAAATCGCCGCTCCGGCAAAGGAGGATAAAAGACAGATAAAAATAAATGCAGGTATCAATTTTTTCATAGAAGAATCGCAGTTTCGTTAAAATTTGGTTTTTCTTAACAAACCCGGGGGAAAGAAGCAATCAAAAATCGATCAAGGGTTCATTCCGGTTTACCCGTACCGGCTTCCGGTTCAATATTTCCCATATCGCACGGAGAGTTCGTGATATTTTTTCAGCTTTTCCCGAACCTTACTAAAAACCGTATCCTTGGGATAACGGAAGGCTTTATCCGGTTTTCCTGCAGAAACACCCGTCAGGACTTCTATCCCTTCTTCAATGTGGCTGACCCTGTAAAGGTGGAATCGATTTTTGGCAATGGCCTCCACCACATCCGGCCTTAACACCAGATTTTTCACGTTGGCCGCAGGGATCATAACCCCCTGTTTTCCGGTCAGGCCCTTTCTTGCACAGATATCAAAGAACCCTTCGATTTTCTCGTTTACCCCGCCGATGGCCTGGATTTCCCCTTTCTGGTTCACGGACCCGGTGGCGGCGATTTCCTGGCGGATGGGAATATCTGAAAGGCTTGACAGAACGGCATAGAGTTCCGTGGAAGAGGCGCTGTCCCCGTCAATGCCCTCATAGCTCTGCTCAAATGTAATGCTGATGCTTACGGACAAGGGATAATTCCGGGCAAACATCCGTCCCAGGTAACCTGAAACAATCATCACCCCTTTGTCATGGGTCTCACCGGAAAGATCGGATTCATGTTCAACATTGACGATGCCGGGTTCTCCCATATAGGATTCCGCAGTGATCCGGGTGGGTCTTCCAAAGGCGATATCGCCCATATCATAGACGGCCAGGGCATTAACCTGGCCCACGACCTCACCCTTCACATCCATGAGAACAGACTGATCTTCAAATTCCTCCATGACCTTTTCTTCATAGAGATTATGACGGAACCGGTGCCGGCTGACGGCTTTAATCACATAGTCCTTTGAAACCAGGGAAGCCCTGTCTTTTTTGGCCCAATACTCCGC
>CAZAHK010000131.1:4702-10964 GCA_964484555.1 uncultured Desulfobacula sp. | reverse complement strand
AAACCCACATATGAAGACCTTGAATTTCATATTCAGGAATTAAAAAACGAACTTTCACGGATCAAGGCTTCCGAAGAAAGACTGAGGCTGGCCATTGATGCAGTCAATGACGGGGTTTTTGATTTTGATATGAAACGAAATGAAGTCTATTTCAGCCCCCGGTATTATACCATGCTGGGCTATGATCCCTATGAAATGCCCGCAGGACGGGAAACCTGGAAAAATTTGCTGCACCCGGAGGACAGGGAAAAAGCCGTTGCCTTTGTGGATAAGCAGATCCGTCAGAAAAAAAGCTGGTCCCTGGAATTCCGTCTCAGGACCAAGGATGGAAAATACAGATGGATCCATGCCCGGGGCCGGGTTTCGGAATGGGATGAAAACGGAAATCCCGCCCGGCGGACCGGAATCCATAACGATGTGACCGAGCGGAAAGAAGCGGAATTTGAAAGGGAGGAACTCATTCAGCAGCTCAATAAGGCCCTGAAAGACGTGAAGACCCTTGGCGGGCTGATTCCCATCTGTTCAAGCTGTAAAAAAATCAGGGATGACAAAGGATATTGGAACCAGTTGGAAAGCTATTTTGAGAGTCATTCCACAGCCTTGTTCAGCCATAGCCTGTGCCCCAACTGCATGGATGAAATCTATGGAAAAGATGACTGGTATATCGAGCTGAAAGAAAAGAAAAACAAGGAATGATTGGCCATTGGTATGAAAATCGATCTCCACTGTCATACAAAATATTCTCTGGATAATGTATTCGACCCAGTCCAATTGATCCGGGAAGCATATGAAAAGGGGCTCGACGGGGTATGCATCACCGATCATTTCAGCGTCGAGGCCTCCAGGCCCGTGGATAAAATCAGAAAACCGGAGGGGTTTCTGGTCTTCCGCGGGGTTGAAATCTCCACAACCCTCGGCCATATGCTGGCCTTCGGGCTTAGGGATGATGCTTGGAACATCTGGGGCCGTGATTTTTATCTGGATACCTGTTCGGTTGTGGCCTCGGTCAGAAGCAAGGGCGGCATCTGTGTTCCCTCCCATCCGTACAGGCCTGTGGAGTCCATGGCGGACCTGGCCTTTGACAGAGCCCTTTTTGACGCCGTTGAAGCCGTGAACGGGGGCAATCTGCCGGAATGGAATGAAAGAGCTGCTGAAAAAGCCGGGATCATCGGCATGCCCTGCATCGGTGGCAGTGACTGCCATGGCCCCGGCAAGGTGGGCAGGGCCTATACTGTATTTGATAACCCGGTTACCACCCTTGCCGGTCTTGTGGAAGAGATCCGGCAAGGCCGTTGCAGGCCGGAAAAACCCTGACGGGTTCCTGCAAACCTAAGGCAGGGTGACCTTGATCCTGCTTATCCGAATGAATCAGCCGTTTCCTTTAATTTTAAAATTCCCAATTCAAGGGCTTCAGGTTCCAGGGCCGGAAAGGTGAGTCGGATGAAAAGCCCATTTTTTTCAAAATCAGCCCTGAAGTCCGGGGACACCGCATCCCAGGCCGGGGCAATGCTGACTCCTTTTTCCCGGGCCGATTCCACAAAAGCGGTTTCATTTTTCTTTGCGACACGGGGAAAGGTCAGCACGGCAAAAAATCCACCCGTGATGGCATGGGGAGAAGTCTCCGGGAAATGGGTCTTCAGCGCATGATTCAGGGCCTCCATCCTCGGCCGGTAAAGCCGGGTCAGATAATGAAGATATTCATCATACCGGCCGGACTGGATAAAGTCCGCAATAAAGCCCTGGGTCGGCAGGTTGGGGTTGATTCTGGTATTGGCGATCACCTGGGTAAAATGATTCACATAGGCCTCGGGAACAATGATATAGCCGCATTTGGTTCCCGGAGAAATGGTCTTTGTAAAAGAACTGGCAAGGACCGGCCCCCAGTCTGAAATTTCTATTCCGTCATTGGTCTTGCCGTCATAGCGCAGGCTCTGATAGCATATATCCCAGAGGCAGACCACTCCGTTTTCCCGGCAGATCTCTTCCACTGCCTTTCGATTGTCTCTTGAATAGGTGATCCCGAAGGGATTCTGGTGAAAGGGGATGCCGTAAAAAACGGCCGGCTTCATCCTGGTGACGATTTCCTTAAACCGGTCCAGGTCAACGCCGTCACGGGTCAAGGGAACCCCGGCAAGCCTGTGCCCGTAGCGCAGGGCATCAAGGAGGACCCGGTCATAGGAGGCCTCTTCCACCAGGATCAGGCTTTGTTTGGGAAGGGATTTAAAAAACAGGGAAATGACTTCCAGCCCGCCGTTGCCGGCCACCACCCGGTTTGCATCCACGCCGTGGAGGCTGCCGATGATTTCCCGCAAAGGTTTAAACCCGGTAAAATGCCCATATTGAAGCACCTCGGTCCCGTATTTGAGCACAGCGGCTTCATATCCTTTTGAAACCGCCGGTACGATCTTTTCCAAAGCTTCCCGGGCAGGAACCCCCCGAAGAAAATTGACGGATTTTTTTTCCATTTCTCTATCCTTATTTTTTTTAATATAGCATTCATGGCTTTCTATCCCAGGAAGAAAAAAAAAGTCAAGAAAAGACTCGATTTTGTTGAGGGCCTCTTTGAAATTGATATTTCCCTGGTACAAAAAGACATACCAGGGAAAATCAAGCCCAATTTTTTTTAGTTTAGAATTTTTATTCTATTTCAAAGGCCCGTTCGCCGTGGAGGGCATTGTCAAGACCGGCCAGCTCATCCTCTTTTTCGACACGGATGCCGCTCGTGATGAATTTGGTGACAAAGACAACAATGAGGGTGGCGCTGGCGCTGAAGGCGATGGTTCCGATGATGGACAGAAACTGAATCCAGACCTGCCCGGGATTGCCGTAAAACAGGCCTGCTGCGCCTTCGGTCACCGATGGCGAGGCAAAAAGCCCGGTGGCAATGGCTCCCCACATACCGCACAGGCCATGGATACCAAATGCATCGAGAGAATCATCATATCCTATCTTGCGTTTGATGACTGCAACCCCGAAAAAGCCGATGATGCCGGAAATGGCGCCAATGACCAGGGCTCCGGGCAAGGTGACAAACCCTGCGGCCGGGGTGATGCCCACGAGCCCGGCAATGATCCCGGATGCAAGCCCTAGAAGGGTGGGTTTTTTGCTGTATTTCCATTCAACAAAAAGCCAGGCCAGGCCGCTGACGGCAGCCGCGGTGTTGGTCACCATGAAGGCGGAAGCGGCAATCCCGTTTGCAGCAAGGGCGCTTCCGGCATTGAACCCGAACCAGCCAAACCATAAAAGCCCTGCACCCAGGGCCGTAAACGCGACGCTGGAAGGGATCATGGGTTCCTTTCCATACCCCTGCCGTTTCCCAAGCATCAGGGTCAGGACAAGCCCGCTGATACCCGCATTGATATGGACCACATTCCCCCCTGCAAAATCAAGGGCCCCCATTTTAGACATCCAGCCACCGCCCCAGGCCCAGTTGCAGACCGGGGCATAGACAAAGGTGACCCAGAGAAGGGTGAACACGATCCAGGCGGAGAATTTCATCCGGTCCACCACGGCCCCGAGAATAAGGGCTACGCTGATGCAGGCAAAGGTCATCTGGAACAAGACGAAGATAAGGGTAGGAATGGTTCCCGTCATGGACCGGATATCAATGCCGTTCAAAAAGAGATGGCTCAGATTTCCGATGAGAAGGCTCTGGCTTTCGCCAAAGGCCAGGGAATACCCCCACCCCACCCAGACAATGCTGGCCAGGCAGTAAGCCACCAGGGTCATGGCAAAGGTGTTCAGGATGTTTTTATACCGGGACATGCCCCCGTAGAACAGGGCAAGGCCTGCCGGGGTCATCATCATGACAAGGGCCGTTGACATGGTCACCCAGGCCGTGTCCCCGGAATCAAGGGCTCCGTCTGCGGCAGATGCGCAGACAGCGGTCGAAAATATAAAGGAAAACAAGAGGAAAATTTTTTTGATCAACATGGCGTATGTCCTTTGCGGTTTAAAGGGTTATGGTTTGACATCCCATTCAGCAAGAGGTATGCCAGATAGAGAGAGACCCGTTTGTTTTTATATAAGTATTTGAAAACAAGAACAAAATTAGCGACATTGGGTATGTGGCTGTGTAAAATATATCTTTTAAAATTTGTAAAATCCAAATTTGTATTTTTTTATAAAAATTTTATCGACAAAAATGTTTTAAATTATTATGGAGCATTAATATTTTCTGAATATATGGTTTGAATAGAGCGTCAAGAAAGGGGACTACAGAAGTGACAATTTTGTAGAAAAATAGACCGGATTAAACGCCGATGGCATTTTTGCCCTTGTTTTTTACTTCAAACATCAGGGCATCGGCTTTGGCCAGAAGTTTGGGCAGATCTTCGGCATCTTCCGGGAAGGTGGAGATGCCGTAACTGGCCTTGAGATTCACCTTAACCCCGGTGCCGCCAAGATAGGAGGTAAGGGCCATGAGGCCTTGGATTTCCTTTGATGCTTGGATGGCCGTTTCTTTATCAAAATCAGGCAGGATGATGACAAATTCATCCCCGCCATAGGCGGGTTCCCGAATGGCGGCCCTTATGGTGGCGGCCACTTCTTTGAGGGCCTGGCTGCCGTTGAGATGGCCATAGGTGTCCACCACTGTCTTGAAATTGTCCATGTCCATGAAGATGATGGAGAATTTTTTGTCCCGATCTTTGATCCGGGTTTTTAAATCCTGGTACATGAACCGGATATTATAAAGACCGGTCAGGTCGTCATGCATGGCCAGGTATTTCAGTTCTTCATTTTTTTGGGAAAGTTGGAGGATGAGCTGGGATTTGTCCCGGTTCAGAAAAAACTGGGCCACGGCATCATTCAGGGTTTTGATCCAAGACTCCCTATTGATGGGCTTTTCAATATATCTGAAAATGTCCGTATTATTGATGCAGTGAATTATTTTAATCAGGTTCTTTTCTTCACAGAACGCCAGCCGGATAATGTGGGGAAATTGTTTTCGGATCAACTGCAACAGGGCCAGGCCGTCCATCTTGTCAGTCATGAGATCGCAGACAATGTCGGCTTTTTCTGTCAAGGAATGAATGATCCTTTGCTTTTCTGGGGCATCAGAAAAAGGGGGCTTTTGAAACCGGGGGGTGCGTCGACAGAGGTGAGAAAACATGCTATATAGAATAAAAATGGATAAATACACAAAGGAGGTATTGATTATGATCGATACAAACACCTATCGCCCCGAATATCTTTTATCAACTATTCCTCAGATTTTTGATATTGCCCGAAAATCCGATACGATTGAAGCGTTTCGCCAAAACGCAGCCCAATATGTCCATAAGCTCCAATATGAACCCTTGGATGAGGTCCGCTGGTTCAGTGAGGGGACCATTATCCGTGTCCGGGATTGCGCCCAGGCGGTTAACCAGATTTTTTCCCGCCGTTCGGAAGAAAAATCAAATTTTTCCGTGGCCGGGGCCCTATGGGATATTTCCCACAACCGTCCCAGACCCGATCTTTCTTCTGCATTCTATGCGGAAATGCTTCATCTTTTTTTAGGCCTGCACGGAAAAGGGCCCCGGCCGAAATTTTCGGATTATCACCTGGTGCCCAGCTCGCTCGATGGCCGGGAAGCAGCCATCGAGCGCAGCAGCCAGCTTGATACCTTGTCCGAAGATGTTACAAAATATATGGATCGATACAGCGACGGCCTCGACCAAGCGTCTGTGGATCGCCGGCAAAGGCGGCGGGATCATATTCTTAAAAAGCTGGGGGCTTCTTTAAGCGACTGGGAGGATTGGCGCTGGCAATACGGCCATGTGATGCGGGACCCGGAGATGATCCAACAACTGGTCAATCTCTCACCGGCCCAGGCCGGCGCCCTTGATATGGCCAGAAAAATCAAAATCCCCTTTGGCATCACCCCCTATTATCTTTCCCTTATGGATGAAGACCCTGATTCGGCAAGGGATATTGCCATTCGGTCCCAGGTCCTTCCACCGTCCAGTTATGTAGATCAGATATCGGAATATGATCGAAAAGAAAATTCCTGCCTCGATTTTATGCGTGAAGCAGATACCTCGCCCATTGATTTGATTACTCGGCGGTATCCGTCCATCTGCATTTTCAAGCCCTTTAATTCATGTCCCCAAATTTGTGTCTACTGCCAGAGAAACTGGGAAATCGAAGATGCCATGATGCCGGGAGCCATGGCTTCAAAAAAGCAGATTCAGGAAGCCATCAACTGGATCCGCAGACACCCGGCCATTCATGAAGTCCTGGTTACCGGCGGTGATCCCCTGGGAATGAACGATGCCGG
>CAZAHK010000131.1:0-4602 GCA_964484555.1 uncultured Desulfobacula sp. | reverse complement strand
CGTGTCCCCATTGCCCGTTTGCTTCAGGAACAAAAGGAAGAGGCAAGGCTTCTTCCCGGCATGTCCAGGACCGATGAGGCGGTTTATAATGTTCCGGGAATGGGGAAAAACTATTTGCGGGCCCGTCAGCACCGGGATCTGATTTCGATTCTTCCGGACGGAACCCGATTATATGAATTTCACCCCTGGGAAAAAAATATCACCCGGAATATTTCCACCCATATCGGGCAGGATGTTCCGATTCTCGATTACCTCATCCGGCTGGAGGCTGCCGGCGAAGATGTCTCAGATTATGAGACCATCTGGTATTATTTCTGATCCGGACCATTGGGGATGATGAATGGGCCGAGTTTTTTCAACGGTCAGGGTAAGCGCCCCCCAGTTGGCCTCTACCCTGCCGTAGAGCAGATAGGGTTTCCCATAATCCAGCATATGGCAGAAAAGGGCATAGGGCTTGGGGAAAAAGACCGTTTCAACCAGGCCGGTTTCATCTTCAAAGGTCAGAAATTTCATGGGATCACCGTGCTTAGTGATTACGACCTTTCCCGTGATGAGCCATCCGGCAAAGGTGATGGTTCTGCCGGTGAATCTGGAAAGATCAGCCGCTTTGACGGTATGGTGATCCCGGAGGATGTCCCGGTACAGAACCATGGGGTGAAAGGCGCATAAAAACCCGAGAACGGAAAATTCCCGGCGCAGTTTCTCCATGGAATTTTCCCTTGGCAGATCCGGTGCAGGCAAAATTGCGGGTTTGGATTCAAACAGGGAAGGCTCCCGGCCCATGATTTTTTTTTGTCGCTGCCGGACGGCAAAGGCCCACAAAAGGGCAGCCCGGTTGCCTTTCTCATCCAGTGAATCCAGGCTCCCGCTATGGACCAGGGACCGGACCTCGTCCTCTCTGGGCAGGACCCGGCCGAAAAAATCGTCCGGACTGGAAAAGGGATGTTTTTTTTGTTCCGCCACAAGGGTGTTCAGGGTCCGGGAAGAGAGGTCCTTGACGGCCATGAGCCCGACCCTGAGCGTATGCCGCCGGCCTTTCCAGGGGATATCGCTTTGGTTCACATCCGGGGGAAGGATGGTCACACCCAGGCGCCTTGCTTCGGACACATAGGCAAAGCCGGAATAAAACCCGCCCTGGTTGCTGATGACGGCGGCCATGAACTCTGCCGGGTAATGGGTCTTCAGATAGGCGGCCTGGAAAGAGACCCGGGCATAGGAGGCGGAATGGGGTTTGCAGAAAGAATACCCTGAAAAGCTGTGGATCATGTTCCAGACTTTTTCAATATCTGCATCGGATACCCCCTTGGCAAGGGCTCCGGCCCTGAACCGGTCGTGGAAATCGGCCAGTTCCCGTTCCCTGTCTTTTCTGGAGATGATTTTCCGCAGCCCGTCGCCCTGGGCAGGGGTGAACCCGGCCATTTTCACCGCCACCCTGGACACATCTTCCTGATAGACCATGATGCCGAAGGTTTCGTTCAATACGTCTTCCAGGATGGGGTGGATGGGCTCCCAGACCCCGGTATGAAGCCGTTTGATATATTCCTGGATAAATTCATTGGCGGCCGGCCGGATAATGGAGGAATGGATGACCACATGTTCAAAATCCCCGACCTTGGTTTTTTTCTGCAAAAGGCGCATGGCCGGGCTCTCAATATAAAAACAGCCCATGGTATTGCCCTGGGCCACGTTTTCCTGGGTTTCAATATCATCTTCAGGGTCCAGGCGGTTAAAATCCTCAAATTTTCCGGAGGTGCTTTGAATGCTTGCGATGGTATCCCGGATGACGCCCAGGCTCCGGTTTCCCAGGAGATCGATTTTGACCAGGCCGGCTTCTTCTGCGGCATCCTTTTCCCACTGGATGAGGGGCACCCCCTTGGGCGCGGTTTGAACCGGCACATAGGTGTCGATGGGGTCGGGGGTGATGACAATGCCGCCCGGGTGCACGGAAAGGTATCTCGGGGTGCCGATGATGGCCTGGGCATAGGTCATGATCCTGGGCCAGGGTTCCGGGAAATCCATGAACCTGAATTCGGGTCGCTCTTTGATCCGGTCCAGAAGACCCTGTTCGGTCTCATTGAGATTCCAGAACCAGGGAAGGCGTTTGGAGACCTTGGCGATTTCCGCCTCCGGCAGGCCAAAGACTTTGGCCGTTTCCCGCACCGCCATCCTGGGCTGGAACAGGATATGGCTTGCGACCATGGCCGCATGGCCTTTGAATTCCTCCAGCACCTGGTTCAAAATATCATCCCGCTCATCCCAGGCAAAATCAATGTCAATGTCCGGCGGGTCTGTTCTTTCCAGGTTCAGGAACCGTTCAAAATAAAGATTGTATTTCATGGGGCAGACATTGGTGATCCCGAGGCAGTACGCCACGATGGAGGCGGCGCCTGATCCCCGTCCGCAGATGCGGGAGGCTTTTTTGACAATGCGCTCAACCACCAGGAAATATTCGCAGAAATTTTTTTGGCGGATAATGGACAATTCATGATCGATACGCCGGAGAACAGGGCCGGGCAGGTTTTCCCCATACCTGCGCCTCGCGCCCCGGAGGGTCCTTTCATACAGGAGCCGGTCGGCGGGAAGGGATGTTTTTTCCTTTAAGGGCGGCATGACCGTTCCGAAATTGGGTCCGGTAAAGCAAAGCTTTTCCGCCAGGGCATGGGTGTTTCTTACGGCCTCGGGGAAAACGCCGAACCTTTCCCCATAGGCGGCCGGGGATTCCAGAAAAGCCGTGTCCGGGGCCGCATCCGTTTGCGTGAGACGGCTTTGGCAGGTATTGAGATCAATGGCCCGGAGCATGCAATGGATATCGGCATCGCTCCTGCTCAGGAAAAAACTGCCGGGTGTGGCCACCAGGGGGATGTTCAGCTTTTTTGCGGTCTCAACCAGGGGGTGGGTTTGAGACAACGGATGCCGGGCCAGGTTGACGGCCAGATCCACGCCGGCATCTTTCCAGAAAGGGAGAAGGTCCGGGTTCCGGGTCAGGACGATCAGCCCCTCTGACAAATGCGGCAGACCGGTTTTCAGGGAAAAGCCTTTGTTCCTGTGGCGTTGGGTGATCAACCGGGTGAGATTGCCGTACCCCGCGCTATTCTTTACCAGACAGACCGCCCGGTGGGAAGTATGGGGGTCTGTGACTTCGGCGCCGATAATCGGGGTCAGCCCCTGAAGCCGGCAGGCCCGGATAAAGGGCATAAGACCGCACAGATTGTCCGTGTCGGTGAGGGCGAGTCGTGTATACCCGAGGTTTTTGGCCTGTTTGCAGAGCGCTTTCACGGAAGCTGTCCCCCACATAAAAGAATAATGGGACCGGGTGTTTAAGGGGATCATGGCGGTGTGGTATTGCCGGACAGGGTCAGCCCGGCTTGTATGGCGGCATGGCCGAACCGGTTGCGGATCCGGTCCATGGCCCGGATCAGGGCCGCCTGTTTTGTCGCCTTGGTTTCAGGGGCAAAGAGTTCGGCCTGCACCATGGGCGGGCAAAGCGTTTCGCAGATCAGGCGCATGTGCCGGATGCGGACCCGCCGGGTCCAGGCCTTGTCCAGAAGAAGGGCGCATTTTTTAAACATGGCCATGTCATTGGATGTGGAGGGTGAAAGCTTTGAGGTTGAAAGGCTTTGCAGTCCGTCTGAATAGGAGAGGATGAGTGTTGTGCAGCCGCCATGGAGGTTTCTGTCCCTTAAGCGTTTGCAGATCTGTTCGATCATGAGGTACAGGGTTTTTTTCAAGATTCCGGCATGGTTGGTGTCATCGGAAAATTCATGGTCGGCCGAAAGGGTTGAGGCGGTTTCGCCAAAAGCCCTGACCGGACTCGGGTCCATTCCCCTGATCCAGTCATAGATCAGGGGGGCCTTCTGAAGAAAGGGAATTTTGAGCTGTTCCAGGGTAAGTCGCCGGGCCTCGGATACGGAAAACAGGTTGAATTCTCTCAGCCGGGTTAAATCCGCTGTTGTAAGCCCCGGAATCAGGTGAAGGGGCAGAGGGGCAAGAAAGGCCTCTTCATCTCCCGGCGCCACAATATATTCTCCCAGGGGTTTCACCAGCCGTGTGGCCACCTTGGCCACCAGCTTGCTCGTTGCCACAGACCAGATGGGGTCCAGGTTGAAAAAGGATTTAAAGGTTTTCTTCAGCCTGAAGGCCACGTCTGCGGACGGGCCGAAGAGCCGCCCCGAGGACGTCACATCCAGGAAGAGATGGCCGTCAAAAGACCCGTGTTCAACCAGGGGAGTAAAGGCAAAAGTTTCCTTTAACAGGTCCTTCATGACCTGTTCATACCGGTTGAAGCCGGGGGCAAGGACGGGGATGTTCCGGTTGAGTCGCCTGGCCCGGGCCAGGGGCATGCCCTTACGGATGCCTTCTTGATAGGCTTGGTCGCTCATGTCATAGACCACGGCCCGGGGCGCTCCTTGTGGTGCGATGATGAGGGGCCGTCCCCTGAGGGAGGGAGAACGGTTGGTCTCCACGGCGACGGCAAAATCCGCAATATTTAAATGAATGACGGCCCGTTCCATGGCGTTTTTTCACCGCCTTTTTTGAGCAGGAGATCCATGAGACGCAATGCGTTTTTCGGGGCCTGCCCCCTGACATGGTTGTTGAAAAAGA
>CAZAHK010000130.1:0-11002 GCA_964484555.1 uncultured Desulfobacula sp. | reverse complement strand
ATCTACCCGCCCACCTGTGACCCGACGGCGCCCTATCTTGCCCTCCCGACCCTGACCGCATGGCTGAGGGCCCACGGAGAAAAGGTGATCCCCATTGATGCCAATGTGGAAGCCTATGACGGACTGCTGCGCAGGGCCGCAATGACGAAAATGGTCCAAAAAATCCAGGCCGACCTGAAAAGCCTGGACAAAAAGCCCTTTCTGGATCACAAGGATCAGCTTCAGTATGTCCGGCTTTGGGATGCGGCCGAGACCCTTTTCTGGGTTCCCGAGGCCGTGGACCATTCCGTGGCCGTTCTCCGGGACAGGACCGGAAAACAATTTTTCAACGGCCCCGACTATGAGGCCGCGGTTCAGACGGTCCAGGCCGGGCTCAATCTGGTGGGTGCGGCCCATCACCCTTTGTCCCTTGATTTTACCGCATACCGGACCCCGTTTTCCCTCCTGAGCCCGGAGCAGATCCAGGCCGACGCCGCACCTGAAAAAAATCCCTTCCATGGCTGCTTTACGGCCATTGGTGACCGGCTGGCTCTGGAAAACCCCATCCTTATCGGGATATCCATGGTCTTTCCGGGCCAGGTCCAGCCTGGATTTTCCCTGGCCTATCATCTGAAGGCGCGGTTTCCCCAGGCCCACCTCACTGTGGGCGGGCCTGCCATCACCCAGATCCTTGTCCGCCAGACCACGGAAGACCGGACCCGGATCATCGGCCCCTTTGACTCCGCCGTGCTCTACGAAGGCGAAGAAGCGCTTCTTGATCTTGCCCGGGCTCTGTCGTCCGGAAAAAAGCCGGAACGGGTCATCACCGGCCGGACCGACACCCGGCTGGACCGGCTCCCTGCCCCGGATTTTGACGGTCTCCCCCTGGATCTGTATTTCTCACCGGAACTGGTGCTGCCCTATGACCCCACCCGGGGATGCTACTGGGGCAAATGCGCCTTCTGCCATTACGGGCTCTGCCGGGAGGGAACGGCCCGGTACCGTGAACGGAAAATCTCGGATATGACGGCCCATTTAAAGGCTCTTTCCTCCCGCCACCAGTGCCGGAATTTTTATTTTTCCCAGGATGCCTTTCTGCCGGGCACGGCAAGGACCCTTTCTTTGGCCTTACGGAAAGAAAATATGAACATCCGCTGGTCATCAGACATGAGGCCGGAAAAAACATTGACGAAAGACTGTTGCCGGGATCTGAAAGACGGCGGCGCCCTGTCCATTGCCCTGGGCATTGAATCGGCCTCGCCCAGAGTGCTGAAACTCATTCATAAGGGAATCACCTCGGAGACCATGGCGGCAGCCGTAAAAAACCTTGCCGGACAAAGCATTGCCGTAGAAGCCATGTGCTTTAACGCCTTTCCCACGGAAACCTTGGCCGAGGCAAACACCACCCTTCAGTTCATCCGGGACCTGAAAAAAGACATTGCCCTTTTTATCTGTGGCCGATTCGGCCTCTGGCACGGCTCCCATGTGGCCCGTCACCCGGAACAGTATGAAATCCGGCAGATCTGGCAACTGGCCGGAGATGAACTGGGGACCGCCCTTTTCTATGAAAGTTCAGGACCTTCCCGGTCTCCTGAAGACCAGGAGCGGGTTGATGACGCCATTGATAGCCTGTCCCGGCAGTGGTGGCTCCACGATTATCCCTGGGCCGGTTCCCTGTCCACGGCCCATACGCTTTTATGGTATGCCCGGGCCGGCAGGGACATCTTCAAAGGGCAGGCCAAAATGCAGCGGCGCATGGCCTCTCCCGGGCAAAAATCCGGCCTGAAAATCCGGTATGATACCCAAAAGATCATACACCGGGCCGGGGATCATGAGGCCGGGATCTGGGATCAACTGATCCACGGGCTGAAAGCCGTCAGCCAAGAGCAGTACGAGGCCCTGGCAAAGGCCCTGCCACCGGTCTATCCTGAAAAAACCATCCGCTCCGGCAGACCCAAGCCTAAAAAAAGGTAAGGGGTTTAATCCCTTTGGCCACATCCACAATCCTTTTGGCCAAGACCTCTGCCGCATCCAGGACGGCAAGGGCCTTGCCGGTTTCCCGGCCAAGGACACTCAGCTCCGTGCAGGCCACGACCGCCAGGCCTGCTCCTTTTTCTTTCAGATGACCGCAGACCCGGTCATATTGCTCTTGAACCCCGGGGCCGACGTCCCCGGCTTTAACGTTCCGGATGACCTGGAACAGCCGGTCCTGATCCTCCGGGTCCGGATAGATCATCCGGATTCCGGCGGGGCCCAGGATATTGTCATAGAGTCCTGTGATCCGGATGGCCGGAGATGCCAATATCCCGATGTCGGAACAGTTAGGATGATATTCCGTCAAATGATCCAGAACCGATTTCACCATATGGATGACGGGAATGCGGACCGCTGCACACACAGTGTCATAATAAAAATGGGCCGTATTGCAGGCAATGGCCAGGAAATCAGCCCCGGCAGCCTCTAAGCCTTGGGCCATACCGGCGATAAAGGGACCGGGATCTTCCCCCCGGCCCTCGATGATGGCCCGGATGCGGGACGGGACCTTGGGATTGTTGTCCACCAGGCAGTGGATATGGTCCCTGTCATCCAGGGCCGGGGTCAGCCGGATGATGCGCTGCATGAGGTCCACCGTGGCCTCGGGACCCATCCCGCCGATAATGCCGGCTGTTTTTTCATCCCCCAGTCGTTTCATTTATTTCCGGGAAACCCGCCCCTATCTGAAGGACTCCATATAGGCATAGAGGGCCGGTGATCCGCCCGTGTGAAGGAAAAGGACATTGGCGCCTTTCTTGAAATGGTCTTTTCGGATAAAATCAATGAGTCCAGCCGCGGCCTTGCCTGAATAGACCGGGTCCAGGAGGATGGCCTCGGTCCTTGCAAAAAGGGTGACCGCCTCCACCATGGCGGCGGTGGGAAGGGAATACCCCGGCCCCACATAATCGTCAAAACAGACAATGTCCTCACGGGCCACCCCCCATTTTAAACCCAATTTATCAGCCGTTTCCAGGGCCAGTTGATAAACGATTTTCTCCTGGATATTCTTGGGCCTTGACACATTGACCCCCCGGATGGGAATCCCGGCATTGACGCCCTTCATTCCCACGGCCATTCCGGCATGGGTCCCGGCTGATCCCGAGGGGACAATGATGTGGTCTATCTGAAGATGCAGGTCATTGAGCTGGCCCATGGTTTCTCCGGCACAGGCGGCATAGCCCATGGCGCCGACGGCATTGGAGGCCCCGCCGGGAATGATATAGGGCTTTTTGCCCAGAGCGGCCAGGGCAGTTGCCTTTTGTTCCATGGCAACCTTCATATCGGTTCCGCCCGGGACCACTTCAATGCTTTTAACACCCAACAGCTCAAAGAGAAAATGATTGCCGGACCCGTCCTTTTTATAGGAACCCTTAACGCGTTCCTCAAGAATAAGATGGCAATCCAGACCCTCTTTGACGGACCAGGAAAGGGTGAGACGGCAATGGTTGGACTGCACGGCCCCGCAGGTGATAATCGTATCCGCTCCCTTTGTCAGGGCATCGCCCAGGCAGAACTCCAGCTTTCGGGTCTTGTTGCCGCCGGCTGCGCCGGGAAGCAGGTCGTCCCGTTTGATATAAAGGTTGATCTCTTTTCCCAGGGCCCGGCTCAGGGCAGGCATGGGTTCGATGGGGGTGGGGGCCTGAATATATTTTCGTCTTGGAAATCGCGTAAAATTCATGGGGTATCCTTTATCTTTTCCTGTTTGTATCCATGTTCAAAACACTTCATGGAATAAAGATATACGGCTGTTTTCAGGGCATTGTCAAGAGCATGGGCAGAACCAAAGCACCCGGTTAAAAAACAAAAACAGAAAACAGCTTGCCCTTTAACCCGGATATGATATTGAAATCCCGGTAAAAAACCCGTATGAATATAGGCATGACCAAAGAAAACATACTTACGCCGGAAAATCAAAATCTGAAAGCGCCTCCGCTCACCGGAGACGGTTTTTGCGACAGTTGTTTTGTCCTTGATTTTCTTCCCTCCCCTGATGAACGCATCCCATCCCGGATGGACGGGTTGAAAGAAATTCCCGGGCTTTTGCGGCAAGGCCTTCCGGATGACGCCTGGATGATTCTGGACCAGCACCACCAAACCCTTAAAGATCTTGATTTCATTTATGCCTTCAAGGCTCTGATCCTTCAGAAAAACGGCCGGCCGGAAGCTGCAAAAAAAATACTCTTGGCCGGGCTGGAATCCGGACGGGGAAAATTTCTTTTGTATGAAAGACTCGGGTTTCTCTCCTTTGAAACAGGCCGGTTGGCTGAAGCCGTCCCCTGCTGGATCAAAAGCATTGTGGCCATGAGAATGCTGAACCAGGTGACCATGTGGGAGCCTTTTTTATACCTTGCCGCTGTGGCAAAGGCCCTTGCCGGCGAAACCCATGCCAAAATTCTCACGGCCTTTGCGACAAGACTCTCTCCCCATGGAGAACTCAGCCTGGATGACAAGGCCCTTAAAAGACTCAACGAACAGGCCCTGGGACTATCTGCCCCTTCCATCCTGAAAGCCTTGGATGTCCTGTGCCTTCATTTTCTTCAAACCCAGGACGGTCTCCCTCAGCCGGCTTCTTCCGGAACCCCTCTCCCCGGACACCTGAACGTTCCGAAGGACAGGGACCCTTTTTTGTTAACCAGCCGCCTTTGGGGTAAAGAGGGAAAAGATCCCTGGATCAACCGCCTTGCCGTCATTGTCCTCTGCCTGGCCCTGATCCTGTTTTTTCTCCAATTTCTAAAATCTTCTGAAAAGGACCCGGAGACGAGCACTTCCACAGCTTCGACAGCTCCTCCGGAAATCCATCAAGCTTCCGAACCGGTTGAAGAGACAAAAGATCCCTTGCCTGCACCCCAGGAGCCGGTTGCCCCGGTGATACCGGAAAAAAACCCGGCCGATGAGATGAAAGCAACAAAAACGGATTCAAGTATCGAAGCCGCAGATGATCCCATCCCCCATAAAGGAAAATATTCCTTCCTGAAATCCAAAACAAAAACACTCCAGCCGGATATTAAATCTAAGGAATAACAGAAGACCGGACCGGCAATTTTTCAGTATACGGCCGGCGTTAAAGGCCAAGATAAAGGCGAAGATGGTTCTTCTCGTCACGGCGTTCATATCGAATCTCTTCTGCAATCTGCTTCACAAAAAAAATGCCCAGACCTCCCGGACGGCGCTCATCCAAGCCTGCTGTCAGATCCGGCCCTTTCTGTTCCAGCGGATTAAAGGCCAGCCCGTTATCCGATATTTCCAGAATGATTTTATCGTCTACCGTGTCCATTCCGACATCAATGAAACCGCTCTCAACGGCCATGCCCCCATACCGGACAATATTCACAACAATCTCTTCAACCAGAAGGTCGATTTTCATCAACTTTTTTTCGCCGGCACCAAGGGCCAAAAAGGATTCCCTGACAAATTCCTGAATTTCATGAACCGACTCAATCCGGGGGCTGAAAGATTTTATGTTCATCCTAATCCCTTATCCTTTTTCGGATCGCATTTCAACTTATTAATAAGTTCATAATTGTTTAGACTTTTTATTCTATCCGTTCTATAAAAATTCCTATGAAAGCACTTGGTGGACAGTTTGGCATATGCACGTCCTGCCCTCTTGTTCTCCGGACGTGAACACGATTGAATAATTTTGGAAAAATAAAGGACATCATGTTTTCAACAATCAAAGGAAAAATCATCTTCTTTGTTACCCTGGTCATGGTGGTCTGTGCGGTCGTCATTATCTATTTTACGCACCGGGATGTGGGAAACGCAATGCTCCTGGCCCAGGAAAAGTCTGCCGCCAATATCCTCCACTCCCTGGATATCATTATCCGGGACGACTACCACAACCTTTTGTCCGACAAGAGAACCATGACCCTTTTAAAACGGCAGCAGTTAAAAGACGCATCCCATATGATCGAATCGGTTTTCAAGGGCTATTGCGGCGGGGAAAAAACCGGCCGGGGCAGGACCGCGGACCAGGCCATCCAATGGCTGGCTTCAGCCCCTTTCGGAGAGATCGCCTATTTTATCATCGATAAAGAGTCTCAAATTATTGCAAGTTCCGACAACACCATCACCACGGAAGACTGGAAAGCGTTAAAAGATACCAAGCACCAGACCCTGTCCCATGTCATGGCTTTTGACAAATTAAAAAAACAGGGGGATTATGCCGGCTTTGTCCTTGAAACCGGAGAGGGTAAAAAAAGATCTGTTCTCGCCCATTTCCTGCCCATGGACCAATGGCGGTATACCATTGCCACCTCCATTGACATCAGTGATATTGAAGCCGAAGCCCAGGCAAAGCTGGAAAAAATACTGGCCTCCCTCACGGAATTTTCCAGACAGTTGACCATCACCCGGAACGGATTCGTGTATATGTTTGATGCAGAGGACACCATCCTGATTCCGCCGCCGGACCACATCAAAAATGATATCCATCTGTCCAAAAACAGGTTGACCCAAAATACCGTCTATGACGACATCAAAGCTGCGGCAGGATCCGATATTTCAAAACTCCGGGTCGTTTCCTCCAACGAGGATGAAACCGAGATGATTGTATATTGCAATTATTTCAAACCGCTCAGATGGTATACGGCGGTTTTTGTCCCGGTGAATGAAATCAACGCCCCGGCCCGGACCCTGGTGGTCAGGCAGAGCCTGATCACCACGATTCTGTTCATGGCCGGGCTGGCGGTGGTCATCCTTCTGGTAATCCGTATTGCAAAGCCTTTAAACCTTTTATCCTCCTATGCAAAAGAAATCCCGGAACTGGATTTTACAAAGCCCCTGACCTCTGAAACCCCCATTGATGCGTTGCCTGCCAAATATAAGGACGAGGTGGGGGCCCTGGCAGAGTCCTTTATTTTAATGCGCCGGGAATTAAGCAGCAATATTTTAAACCTGATCAATGCCACGGCTTCCCGGGAGCGGATGGAGAGTGAACTCAGCATTGCCAGGGAAATCCAGCTCGGCATGGTTCCCAAAACCTTTCCTTCCTTTCCCCAGTATACGGAATTCGATCTCTATGCCACCCTGATGCCGGCCAGGGAGATCGGCGGAGACCTGTATGATTTTTTCCTCATGGATGAGGACCACCTGTGTTTTACCCTGGGGGATGTATCGGACAAGGGGGTGCCTTCGGCCCTGCTCATGGTGGTGACACGGACCCTGATCCGGACCCTGAGCGAAAAAATCCATTCTCCCTCCCAGATGATGGTGAGTATCAATAATATCCTGAGCCAGGACAACCCCAGGGCCATGTTTGTCACCCTGATCATCGGCATCCTGAATATCCGGACCGGGCAAATCCAATATACCAACGGCGGGCATAACCCGCCCATTGTGATTCCAGGGGAGGGAGAGGCGTTTTATAAAAAAGGGAAAAATGAACCCCTGGTCGGCGCCATGGCCGGAATGAGCTATACGGATCTGGAATTCACCCTGTCTCCCGGAGAAGGATTTTTCCTTTATACGGACGGGGTGAATGAAGCCATGGACCTGGACGGAGAGCAATATTCCAACCAGCGCCTCCTGGCCCGCATCCAAAAGAACAAGGACGCCCCTCCGGAGGAAATGATCAAACGGGTCCTGAGCAGCGTCAAAAACCATTCAGGGATCGCACCCCAGTCCGATGATATTGCCATGCTCATGATCAAATATAATGGAAAACGCCCCTAAACCGGTTTATTTATTTTATTGGATGGTATAAAAAGACAGGCATGGCTCAACTGACGGTAGACATAAAAAAACTGGCCCATAATATCCGCTTCCTGGTCCGCTCCTGCAAAGACGCAGGCCTTGACATTACGGGCATATTAAAAGGGCCGGGGCCGGATTCCGCCATCATCCGGACCATGAGGGAAAACGGCATAGAGACCTTTGGTTTTTCCAGTATCCCCAGGACCGGCCCCCATGATGAAATCCTGCCCCAGAAACCGGTTTTCATATCCCTGCCCTCCATTCATGAAATCCCTCGAATGGTCCGGTATTTCGACGCCAGCCTCAATTCCGAAATATCCGTCATCCAACGGATCAATGAGGTGCTGATTGCTGAAAACCGGTCCCACAACATTATCCTGATGGTGGATACCGGCGACCTGCGGGAAGGGGTGCTGCCGGAGAATGTGGTGGATACCGTAAGAAAGATTCATGACATCAAGGATCGAAGACTCGGCTTTTCCGGCATCGGAACAAACCTGGGATGCTGCGCCGGAATGGTGCCCGATGAAGAAAATGTCCGAATCTTGCAGGACCTGGCCCTTGAGATCGAAACCCGGCTGGGCATTGCAGTTGAAACCATCTCCGTGGGCGGGTCTGTTTTCCTTGAATGGCTTAAATCCCGTCACCTGCCGGACAGAATCAACCAGATCAGGCTGGGCGAAGCCATTTTTCTCGGGAATATCCCGGCCTTTTGCCGTAAACATGAACATCTGCATGATGATGTTCTGATATTCAAAGGAGATGTCCTGGAAACCCGGGAAAAAAATGTCGGCCCTTGCCCGCATTCAGGGGTGGATGCCCTGGGGTTCAGCCCCGGGGTTGCGTTTAAGGGAAAAAGGAAAAGAGCCATTCTGAATTTCGGCGTTTCCGATACCTATCCCCTTGGGCTCAGTCCTCTGGATGAGGGGCTCAGCATTGCCTGCGTCAACAGCAATTATACCGTCATTGATTACACGGACAGCCAAAGGTCCTTAAAACCCGGTGATTTTGTCGAATTTAAAATGAATTATATCAGCATGCTCCAGGCCTTTATGAGTCCGTTTACGGATATTGTTTATCAATACTGAAGGTCTTTGCAGGAATAAAAAGGATGCGGCTATAAATTGGGAAAGGGGAAACAATGAAATTCGTTTTTAAGATCTGGCTCATGGTTTTCTGGTTTGCATGTATCTGTGTCTGGCCGGCAACGGCGCAGGATAAGGGTAATTTCAGCGTCACGCCGAAAACAAACCATGAGAAAAAATGGCGGGTCGGCTATTATGAAGGCGGAGAATATCTGGATTACCAGCAGGTTTTCATCGCCACCGTAAAAGAATTAATGGTCCTGGGCTGGATAGGCCCCATGGATATCCCGGAACAACAGGGAGAGCAGACCAGAGACCTCTGGAAATGGCTGGGGAAAAACATCAAAAGCGATTATATCGAATTTGTTGAGGACAGCCATTACAGCGCCGACTGGGATGATGCCCGGACCAGGGAAACCGTTGAAGCCATCATTTCCCGCCTGAATACGAAAAAGGACATCCACCTGATGATCGCCGCGGGCACCACGGCCGGCCAGGGCCTGGCCAACAACCGCCACAGCACTCCCACCCTTGTGATCTCTTCCTCGGACCCCATTAGCGCGGGAATCGTAAAAAGCCGGGAGGATTCCGGGTTTGATCATGTCATGGCCCAGGTGGACCCCTTCCGGTATGAACGGCAGATCCGGGTGTTTCATGACATCATCGGATTTAAAACATTAGGGGTGGCCTATGCCGACACAAAGGCAGGCAGGGCTTACGCAGCCATTCATGATATTGAAAAATTATCCAAACAATTCGGGTTTGAAGTGGTCCGTTGTTTTACCCAGGATGAAATTCCGGATGTAAAGCAGGCTGAAGAAAGTGTGAAAAAATGTTTCCGGGATCTGAGCCAGAAAGTGGATGCCATTTATGTCACGGCCCAGAACGGGGTTAACCCGGGCAGCATTCCCGAACTGGTGAAGATTGTCAATGCGGCCCAGATTCCCACCTTTGCCCAGGCCAGTTCCGATGAGGTAAAGGCCGGTTTTTTAATGAGCATCTCCCAGGCCAGTTGGAAATATGTGGGCCGGTTTTTTGCAGAAGCCATGGCCAAAATATTCAACGGGGCCAAACCCCGGCAACTGGATCAATTGTTTGAAGAACCACCCAAAATCGCCATCAACCTCAAGACCGCCGAATTGATTCAATATGACCCGCCCGTGGATGTGTTGGGATCAGCCGATGAAATCTATACGGAAATAAAACCGCCCAAAAAATAAACGGCTGCTATTTCATAACCACCTTATCTTTCAGGGACTGGAAGGTATCTCCGGCCAATTGCCGTTTCCACCCATGGGGAAGGGTGTTGGCCGGGACGGCATCCTGAAGGGTCTCGAAGAGGTCGGCCAGGTGAGCTTCCCGCACCGTGAGCCGGGACAGGTGATCCATATCGGCCAAGGTCATTCCGCCGGCCATCAGTTCAACAGGCCCGGCCGGCACCAGATGGTCCCCCACCCTGGCCATGACCGCCAGCATGCCGTCCATATAGGCATCGGTCCGGGCCTGGGCCACGAAACCAGCCAAGGTCTCATATTTCCGGATCTTTCCCAGAGCCCGGACCAGGCCTTTTTGCATGGCCGGAAGGTATTCTCCCTGGAGATACCCGCCGATACAGGTCACCCCCCGGGCAAACAAGAGAACGGCAAAGCACAAAAACAGCGAGGGAAGGAGACGGCCCTCAGATATCCCGGCCTGCAAGGCTTCGGGAGTGCAGGGCCATTCCCGGGACCGGCCCTTGTCATCCAGGCCGGAAAAGGACGGGGCCCCGGAACCCCTTGCCTCCAGGTTCAGGGAGAATTTCCGGCCAACCTCATCAATGCCCCAGAAAAAAACCGGCCCCCAGGTTGAAGACAGCTCCGCCAACACCCCCTCCCTCAGGTCAGGGTCAAACAGGAGGAGCCCGGCCAGACTTTGGGGATTCAACAGATCCATTTCCAGAAGCCGGCCTGCAATGCGTTCAAACTCCAGACAGATTGAATCCGGGGCACTGTCCATGCCTTTGAAAATCCGCTTCCAGATCAGATCGTTCACGACAACGGACTGGTCTGAATAGGAAGACAGACCCAGAACCGTCGGATTCCCATACATGTCTTCAAGGATATGATGCAGGGCATCGTAAACCCCGGGCGGGATATGTTGCTCTTGGGCCATCCGGCTGAATCTTGCCCCGGCCCGGTCCACCATATTCCGGTCAAAGGCAGGGGTTGCAC
>CAZAHK010000129.1:0-11079 GCA_964484555.1 uncultured Desulfobacula sp. | reverse complement strand
ATTGGTATTTTCAAACCGGAACATCGACGCTTTTTTATCCTTATTTTTTTAAGCTGCCCCTCTTCGAACTGCACATGTAGTAAAGATCATTCATAAATCAGACCATAAAAATATAGTCTTCTCCACCCCCATCACTCCTTCATAGAGGCCCCATCCCCTTTCACCGAAAATTGATGGTTACGAAAAATCAGAATTGACGAAAGGTTCTGTTTTATGTATAAGACTTCGTATTTCCTTTTTGCTGAGCGATGATACTGGAATCAGCCGAAGGCTTTTTTATTGCTGTGGTCTAAAAGTGAACTTTGGGGTTTTATATGAAAGAACTGGCCAACCATTTGAATTCTTTCATGATTTGTTTTGCCCGGCAGGGTATGGTCGTTAGCACCAAATGAAACTCATTTTTTATGCCCTTGATAAGTTCTAACAATGTAACCAAAGGTGCGGAGCTATGCCGCCCTTTTAGAATTTCTTAGAATGAAGGAGTATCCATGGAATCCGTCCAGATCAGACTTTATGCGGATGAAAAACCCATTGCCGGCATTGCTCATCCAGGACCCCATCAGATTTATCGGCATCCTTTTGTGCGTCTTGAAAAAAAAGCTCTCGGTCCATTAAAAGAAGAAGAAATCCGGGTCGAGATGCTGTACGCCGGGCTGTGCGGAACCGATATTCACCTGATCGAAAAAAGCAGGGATACCGGATATATAAAAAGCTCAGCCCCTCTTTCCATCCCAACGGATCAGGGTCGACGGATTGGTCATGAAGGGGTGGGGCGGGTGATCGAAACCGGCCGAATGGTCCGGCATGTCCGGGCAGGGTCTTATGTGACGTTTGAATCCATTATTGTCTGCCACTATTGTGATGTCTGCCGGAAGGGCCATTTCAACCAGTGCCGGAACGCCAGCCTTCTTGGTCTGCAGACCGACGGACTTTTCGGAACAATCGTGGATGTACCGGCCATGCTGGCCCATGATATTACGGACCTGGTAAAAACCGAGGCCGACCTGAAGGCCCTGGCCTGTGTTGAGCCCGCAGGTGTGGCCTATGTGGCCTGTCAGAACACACGGATCAAGGGCGGGGATAATGTCATTATATTCGGCGCCGGACCCATCGGGATTTTCGCGGCCATCTTGAGCAAGACCATTTTCGGGGCCTCGGAAGTCCATATCGTTGAACCGGTGGCCTTCCGAAGGGATTTTGCCAGCCGATGGGCAGATTATGTATATGACCTATCCGAATTCAGGGAAAACCCGCCGAGTAACATAGATGTGGCTATCGAAGCCTCTGGCGGAATGGATAACATCGACGCAGTTTTCAGAAAAATCAACCCTAACGGCCGCATCGCCCTTCTGGCCCGAAGCGGTGAGCCTTTTCAGATCAGCGCCGTAGATCATATGATCACCAATGCCATTTCCCTGATAGGATCAAGGGGGCATTTATGCGGAGCATTTTCCGATATTATGACCCTTTATCGCCAGAACAGAATTCCTCTGGGAGAAGTGGTCACCCTTGTGATCGAAGGCATTGAGGCACTTTGCAGCCTTCTGGACCATCCGGGCAGGACGATTCAAGACAATTGCAAGGTCTTGGTCTGTTTCAAAAAATAAAGGTCGATCATGGGAAACCCAAAAACCTATTCCAGTGTATGCAGGTCCTGTCATGGCGGATGCGGCGCCTTGCTGACGGTTCAGAACCGCCGTCTTATCCGGGTCCGGCCGGACCAGCGGTCACCTTTCAGCAGGGGCTATATGTGCGTCAAAGGACTGTCCATTCGGGAGATGATGTATCATCCGGACCGTCTGGTTGTTCCTTTGAAGAGGATAGGGCGCAAACCGGGCTGCAAATGGGCCAGAATTTCCTGGGATCAGGCATTAACGGAAATATCGGATCGACTGGAGGACATCCGTCAGTCCTCCGGCCCGGAATCCATTGCCGTGGGCCAGGGCACCGGGCGGCATCATTTCATGAACGTCATCCGTTTTGCCAATACCCTGGGCACGCCCAACTGGTACGAGCCCGGTCTGGCCAACTGTTTTATCCCGCGTATCACGGTCAGTCAATGGACCTATGGCGGGCTGGTTTCTGCCGACTACTACGGAAAAACAACGCCTCGGACCATTCTGTTCTGGGGCCACAATCCGCTTGTCACGTCTCCAGATGGAGAATTGTCAGCCCTTGTGAAAAAGGCACTGCGGAATGGAGCCCAAGGCATTGCCGTGGATCCCAGACGCTCGGAAACTGCAGACAAATGCAGCCTGTGGCTTCCCTTGAGGCCCGGGACAGATTCAGCATTGGCTTTGGCCATGATTCACTGCATCATTTATGAGAATTTATATGATCATGATTTTGTTGAAACCCATACCATCGGGTTTCAGAGACTGACTGCACATGTAAAAGAGTTTTCTCCAGCCTGGGCTGAGCCGATAACCGGTGTTCCGGCTTCCCTGATCACCAAGGCAGCCAGATGCTATGCCCTGGACAAGCCCTCGGTTCTGGAATGGGGTGTGGCTATTGAACAAACCCCTCACTGCCTTCAAACCGTAAGGGCTCTGGCTCTGCTGCGGGGTATCACAGGAAACCTGGATGTGCCCGGGGCAGATATTTTTGGCGCTTCCCTGTTGAAACCGTTTCCCTTGCTGAAATCGGCCCTGCCCACCGGCATGGCGCAAAAGCGTCTAGGAGCCCTGGAATTCAAACTTCTGGGAGGGGCAAGGGCTTTTCTTCCCGCGGCTCATATCCCGGCCGTACTCAGGGCCATGACCCTGGGTGAGCCATACAAGATAAGGGCACTTTTGAATTTTGGTTCCAATCCCCTGGTCACGGTGGCCAATACCCGCAAGACCTATGAGGCCTTGTCTTCACTGGAATTCATGGTGGTAGCCGATATGTTCATGACGCCCACCGCGGCACTGGCCGATTATGTTCTTCCGGCAGCGTTCTGGCCTGAGGTGGATAGTCTGGTTGAAATCCCTTATGTGGCGGCCAATGCGGTTCTGGCCCAACAAAAAGTGGTCACCGTGGAAGAATGCCGGCCCGATGAAGACATTCTATCGGATCTGGCCGGGCGGATGCACCTGACTGGATCGGAAGAATCACCCATGGATATTTTGAATTTCAGACTATCCGGGCTGGGCCTTGGTTTTGAAGATCTTAAGCAACAGAGATATGTTATTCAGGCCCCCGAGTATGGGCTGAGGCGAAAAAACGGATTCAGAACCCCGTCGGGCAAAGTGGAACTGTATTCCCGATCCATGGAACGAATGGGATATGATCCGCTGCCTTTTTTCCAGGAGCCGCCGGAGAGCCCGGTTTCAAGAAAAGATCTGCTGGATCACTATCCCTATGTGTTGATCACGGGCAGTCGGCGGGCGGAATTTTTTCACTCCGACAATCGGCAGATCCCCTTTCTCCGGAAACGACGACCCTATCCCATGGCGGAGCTCCACCCCCTGGACGCTGACGATAACGGTATCTGTGAGGGTGACCGGATTTGGATCATCTCTCCCCGGGGTCGGATCGAAATGCGAGCCAAGGTAACGGACCGGATAGCCCGGGGCGTTGTCAGCATCGACCACGGATGGTGGTTCCCGGAAAAAAAAGACACTGAGTTCGGCATCTGGGATGCCAACGCCAATGTGCTGACATCTGACGAACCGCCCTATGACCCGGGTTTCGGCAGTTATCAGCTGAGAGCGCTGCTGTGCGCGGTTCAAAAAATTCAACCATGATCAAAGGGAGTTCGTAAAACCATGAAAATATGGGTTCTCAATCCGCCTTTTTTCGATCATTTTTCAAGGCCCCAGCGCAGTCCGGCCGTAACCAAAAGCGGTACGATATATTATCCCATCTGGTTGGCATCCTGCACAGGCGTTCTGGAACAGGCCGGACATGAGGTCTGGCTTACGGATGCGCCGGCCAGGGGATATGATTTGAAAACCGTTTTAAAAATGGCGGAAGAGGTTAACCCAGGGCTTATCGTCTTGGATACCAGCACTCCCAGCATCAACAATGATCTGGAGGTCTGCGCCCGGATACGCCAGGTGCTGCCCCATGCATTCCTGATCCTGGTGGGAACCCACGTCAGCGCCCTGGCCGAGGAGACCCTGAAGCGATGCCCCGCCGTCAATGCCGTAGCACGTCGAGAATATGAAATCACCATTCGAGAGCTGGCTGCCTACCTGTCTGAATGTCCCCCCGGTGGCTGGGACAAGCAGGGTCTTTCCCGGATTCAGGGACTGTCCTTTCAAGTCCAAAAGAATCAGGCGACTACTTTGCCGGAAGTGATTCACAATCCAGACCGGCCCTTTATCGAAGATCTGGACAGTTTACCCTGGATCAGCCCGGTGTATCAAAGGCATCTATGTCTGACCGATTATTTCAATCCCAATGCCAGGTTTCCCATGGTCACCCTGATGACCAGCCGCGGATGTCCGTTCCGGTGCCGTTTCTGTGTATATCCCCAGACCTTGACCGGACGGCGATTCCGATTCAGAAGCGTTGAAGGTGTGGTTCGGGAGCTACAATATATTAAGGAAAACCTGCCTTTTGTCAAAGCCGTGTTTTTTGAAGACGATACCCTGTCCGCCAGCAAAAAGCGCTGCATGGCGCTTTGCCGGGCCATGATCCAGGCTGGCATCCATATCCCTTGGACCACCAATTCCAGGATCGATCCGGATTTGGAAACGTTGACCCTCATGAAACAGGCCGGGTGCCAATCCCTTTGTGTGGGATTTGAAAGCGGATCCCAAAGGATTCTGGATGCCATGGGAAAGGGCATTCAAAAGGAAAAAATGTTTCAGTTCATGGAAAATGCCGGAAAGGCAGGGATTCTGGTACACGGGTGCTTCATGGTGGGATTTCCCGGGGAAACCCGTTTTGAGATTGAGCAGACCCTTGGTCTGGCCATAGACTTGAAGCCGGATACGGCCCAGTTCTACCCGGTCATGGTGTATCCTGGCACTGAGGCTTATGAAGAATACCGGGAAAAGAACTGGATCACGGCCCGGGACTATGACCAGTGGCTTACACCCCAGGGTCTGCACAACTGTGTTGTCCGAAATGAGAGCCTGACTTCGGAAGAACTGGTCCGGATATGCGATGACGCCCGGCGGCGGTTTTATCTGCGGTTGGGTTATATCGCCCATAAACTTGGGCAGATTATCGTGCACCCATCCCAGGCGGTCCGGACCCTGAAGGCGTTTAAAACTTTTTTCAAACACTTGCTGTTTTACAGTCATCCTGATCGGGGATGACCATAAGGAGTCATCCATGCCCCATCTCAATTACAAAAAGGTTCTGGTCACCGGTGGCGCCGGTTTTCTGGGTTCCCATTTGTGTGAAAAATTATTGCAGCAAGGCAATGAGGTTATCTGTCTTGACAATTGTTTTACCGGCACTAAGGCAAACATTTATCCTTTTATGGATGACCAGGGATTTGAGTTTTTAAGACACGATGTGACATTCCCCTTATATCTGGAAGTCGATGAAATTTACAATCTGGCCTGCCCTGCCTCTCCCATCCACTATCAGTTAGATCCGGTTCAGACAACAAAAACCTCGGTTCACGGTGCTATTAATATGCTCGGCTTAGCCAAGCGGACCAAGGCGCGCATACTCCAGGCTTCCACATCTGAAGTCTACGGTACGCCTAAAATTCACCCCCAAACAGAACAATATTGGGGCAATGTCAATCCCATCGGCCTGCGTTCATGCTATGATGAAGGCAAGCGCTGTGCTGAGACCCTGTTTTTTGATTACCACCGGCAGCACGGTCTACCAATCAAGGTAGCGCGTATCTTTAACACTTATGGCCCCCGGATGCATCCCAATGATGGGCGTGTGGTTTCCAATTTTATCGTACAATGCCTTAAGGGTGAGGATATCACCATATACGGGGATGGAAGCCAGACACGTTCCTTTTGCTATGTGGATGACCTGATTGATGGGTTGATTCGGCTTATGGGTTCTCCAGAGAGTGTTACCGGTCCGATCAACCTGGGAAATCCGGGCGAGGTTTCCATCCTGGAATTAGCCGAAAAAATTGTCCGGTATACCAAATCAAGTTCAAAGCTGGTTTTCCGTCCCCTGCCGGAAGATGATCCGACTCAACGAAAACCCGATATTTCCAAGGCGATGAAGTATTTAGATTGGCAGCCGTCAGTAACATTTGACCAGGGGCTTGTAAAGACCGTCGATTATTTTAAAAATTTGCTGAAAGCGAAAAGCCAATTGATTACAGGAAAAATATGACTATGAAATTCCTTAATTTTATCGGAGTGTTGGTTGTCTTGGTGTGTATATCATGTTCAAGTCATAAACAGGTGAATTCCAACGCAGGTTCTCAAATTTTTGAACCGCTGGAGACCCTTGCTGCGGAACCCCAATTCACCCTTGGCCCGGGGGATAATATCACCATCAGTGTCTGGAGAAATGAAGACCTTGGCAGGACGGTTTTGCTCGATCCTTCCGGGAAAATACGCATGCCCTTGGCAGGAGAGATAGAGGCTTCCGGGATGACGGTTTCACAATTGAACAAGGAGATCACAACCCGTTTGACAAAATATATTAAGGACCCGTTTGTTGATGTTAATATTGTAACCATAACCAGTCGCAAGATTCATGTTATGGGAGAAGTCCGAACTCCTGGAACATTCTCCAATAACAGGCCGATTCCTGCCTGGGAGGCAGTATCACAGGCAGGTGGGTTCACGAAAGATGCTAATGAAAAGAAACTTCTACTTGTAAAATTCAAAGATGGTGAAGCTAGTATCTCCGTTCTGGAGCTGGACTTCGAAAAAATGTATGAAAATGGTATGATCAAGGCGGACTACTATTTAAAAAATGGTGATCTTCTTTATGTACCTGAAACTATGATTTCCAATTTTGAAAAATTCATGGTTCGTTTAAATAATATTATCGCTCCGATTTATACACTGGAAAGAATGATCTACATAGCACCTGACGTAATAGATATCCTATCAGGGAAGGATATTGACAACCGTCCGACTATAGCTCAATAGCCAATGACGACTTATACTTGAGGATGTTTTCGCATGATGAAGTATTTTTATATTATCTATGTTATGATACTACCAGCTTTGCTTTCAGGATGTTTTTCAGACATATCTGAAAAATATTTAAACGATTTAAAAAGCGAAAATATTCGTGTGAGGCAAACTGCCGTTTATAACCTGGGAGAAGCCAAAGAAGGCAAAGCAGTCCATCTGATGATACAACTGCTGAAAGAGGAACAGACCAAACAGATAAGACTGGATATCATGGCTGCCTTGGTTAAAATAAATCAAGGCAGTTTTTTGGGTTCCCTCAAGGATAAATGGAATAAAAAAGAGACTGCAATTCCAAAGGCGGATCCTGTAAAAGCCCTGATAGAGATATTGAATGAAAATAATGCCGAACTTCAAGTTGCAGCCATTAATGCGCTTGGGCAAATGGCTGCAACAGATGCCATTTTACCTTTAATAAGCCTTCTGGACAAAGATGATAGACAGGTTAAGTTAGCAGTCTTAGGGGCATTGGGCAATATTAAAGACGACGTAGCGGTTCCGAAATTAACTCTGCTGCTTAATCATCAAGACAAATATATCCGATATAATGCAGATCGGGCATTAAAGAAAATTGGGGAATAGGGATAATATGGAACTTAAGTTAATCTGGGAAATTATCTGGCGCAGAAAATGGGTTATTCTTCAAACTTTTTTGACCATATCACTTACCATAATAATTGGTTCTTTTCTTTTACCGCCGGTATATGAATCAAAATCAGTGCTTATAGTCGAGGACTCTAGCACAGAGTCGTCACTCCTTGCAGCCATAGGCACGATGACCGGGAAAACGACTACCTTATCCAGTAGTGAATATGCAATAGCAAATAATGTAGAGATTGCCAAGTCAAAACCGATTATAGAACCAATTATTTTAAATCTTCAGTTAACAGATCGAAAAGGAAAACTACTGGAATCAGAGGACCTTTTGGAATCAGGATTGATCAGAAAAATCCATCCTGATCCCTCAATCGAAGTAGACGTTGTTGATGATACTGATGATACAGATCTTATTGAAATCGTATCAACTTCAACCGATCCGCAAGAGGCTGAAATGATTGCCAATACCCTTGCCGAAGAATGTATTAAAAATAATTTAAGATGGAAAAAAGAAGAATATAAAAATGCAAATATAATTATTACAAATGAAATAGAGATGGTCAAAAATAGATATATAATGTCGCTTGAAGAAATTAAAAAATTCAGTTCACAACAAAAGACCCTTGATATCCAAACAGAAAAAAGCAATGCCATCGCCAGAATATCAGACTTGATGAACGAAAAAGAAGAAACCGTCATAGGGCTTTCAGAAATACAGGTCAAAATAAACGAATTTCAAAAACAGCTCAACCTGCAAAATGAACAAACCGTATTGGGGACGACATCCAGTGAAAATAATTACATTATGCAACTTAGAAACAGCATTCTTGAATATGAGGTAGGACTTGAGGAAGCATTGATTGAAAAGAGAAAAGATCACCCTGACGTAAAAATACTTGAGAAGAATTTAGCTAACGTCAGGGCTAAATTGAACCATGAAATTCTTTTATCAAAGCAATATTCCGCAGATTTACTGACCCATGAAAGGGATCTTTCAGCATTAAAAGCGCGTCTGCAAGCCCTGAATAAAGAGATTGATGCGCATATGAATCTCTTTTTTTCAATTCCTGAAAAAGTTTTCAATGACACGCAGCTCAAACTTGATACTGAGATTAATCATGACCTGTATAAATCAATGCTGGAGTATCTCTATCAAATTAGAATTGCGGAATTTTCAATTTTTCCCGATATCAAAATTGTTGAGAAAGCAATTGTAGCAGATCTTAAAAAACCGGTTAGCCCTAGCAAGATGCTCAATAGCATCGTTGGCATTTTTTTGGGACTAATGTTCGGGCTCGGTCTGGGCTTTCTGTTGGATTATCTGGATGACACCATAAAAAGTCAGGATGATATCAAAAAAACAGGTGAAACGCTATTGGGTTTTGTTCCAAAATACAAACAAAAAAGAAATTTATTGATATCCGGCAAATCCCCTAAAGATCCGGTTTGTGAAGCATATCGATCGATCAGAAACAGCATCATATTTTCCAGTCTTGATAAACCAATAAACAGTCTTGTTGTAACAAGTCCGATAGCTAATGAAGGTAAAACTATTATCGCATGCAACCTGGCAATTTCCATGACCTATGAAGGAAAAAAGGTCCTTCTTTTTGATGCAGATTACAGAATCCCCAGTATTCATAACCAATTTGATTTGCAGAATCATATTGGCAGCACAAGCATCCTGACTGACAATGCAAATTTTGACGAAGCGATTCAGGAATCCGGTATCGAAAATTTGAGTATTTTATCCACTGGACCCATTCCGCCTGACCCGGCACAGATGATTGAATCCAATAAAATGAAAGTGTTAATTAACGATCTTACCTCCAGGTTCGATATTGTGATTATAGATTCATCCCCCATGCTTGTTTCAAATGATGCAGTTGTCCTTGCAGGTATTAGCGATGCTGTTATCAGTATAACGGAAAGTCATAGGGAAACGTATTCAATTTTTAATCAGGCAAGAGATATATTTGAGCGGGCAAATATTAAGCCCTTGGGTATTATTTTAAATAAATTACCTGTGAGCAGGATGAATAAATATAATTATTACTATTACAAATGATGTATTCTGGGATAAGCAGGCGGCGTTGAATTAGTGATTGATGTGCATACACATATTCTTCCAGGGATCGATGATGGATCCAAGACTGTTGATGAATCAATTAAAATATTAGAAAAAGCTGCCAGGGCGGGCATAAAAGTCATCGTTACCACACCCCATATTCTTGAATCCCCGTCCAGTGATTTATATGAAAAGATTCTCAGGACTACCAGGGAACTGGAAAATGAAATTGTTAAAAGAAAAATCAATATAACCATTATTCTTGGCGCTGAATTTTTTATTTCCCATGACTTGCCCGATTACATTGAGATGTACAAAGAACTGATAATCCACTATAAAGAAAAATATTATATTTTATTGGAATTACCAGTACATCAAATTCCAATATATACTGAGGCAGTAATTTTCAAATTGCTCACAAAGAGGATGATACCCATAATTGCACACCCTGAAAGGAATCTGGAAATCCAGCACAAACCGGATCATCTTAAGACACTGATACAAAAAGGAGCCTTAACACAGTTAAATGCAGGAAGCCTGATAGGTGTGTATGGGAAAAAAGTACAAAAAACGGCCAAAATACTTTTAAAAAAAAAAATGATCCATATAATGGGAAGTGATATTCACTCCTTTTCAAATGACACTTATCCTCTAATAAAAGGAATGACTGCTGCCCAAAAAATAATTGGTAAAGAAAAATCGGGGCAAATGGTTGATTTTTAAGTAAATATAATGAGTTATTCGAATACACCGTCAAAGAAAAATTCCTCCGTTATGTGAAATATTGGCTTTGCAAATGGCTGGGAATTCTGCCTGACCGGCTGATTTATTTACCCCTGACTTTCTGAGATCTTACCAAAAATCATGCCAGACAAAACCAAAGTTGGAGTACTATATTTCTTTTAGCAAATAGCCTGTTTCGAAAAAATTTAAAGGGGGTGTTAAAATTATGAAAGTATTACTTGTTCAGCAGGACCTAGGAACAAGAGAAACAAAAATTGCGACTTTACCGATCGGGCTGACATATATAGCTGCGGCCCTTAAGCATCATCAGGTAAAAATATTTGATTCAAATGTGTATCCGTTATCAGATGCTGAGTTCAAGCTCAAGGAAGAATTACGAAGATTCAAGCCGGATATTGTTGGAATTTCAATCCGAAATATTGATACAACAAACTTTCGAAATAAAATTGTATACTTTAATACAATAAGACCAATGGCCCGGGTGATTAAAGAAACGATTCCCAACATAAGAATGATGGCCGGTGGGTCCGGGTTTTCAATGTTTGCAAAAATTATCATGGAAAAAATTCCGGAATTTGATTTTGGGATCTATCTTGAAGGAGAAAA
>CAZAHK010000128.1:1669-11104 GCA_964484555.1 uncultured Desulfobacula sp. | reverse complement strand
TTAGACAAAAAGCTCATATTTCCACAAAAGGTCATATTTAACCCCGGCTAAGTGACAAAAGGCTCTGAGTCCAACCTGACCTTTTTTAAATTAGAGCGCCCTGGTCAGAGAGCCTTTAGATTGATTATTATTAAATGATAACAGGTGATGCGACCCATATGTTATTGCCCTGGCACAAAAATTGGATAGATTTGAATAGATAAGAAATACCACTATTCCACCTGGAAGTTTCATTTATGATAGATTTGCATGGGATATTCAACATGATCACGAAAAGATGTACCCTTAAAGTTTCAAAAGGTTAAATCATGACAAAATCACAAGGCAAGACATCAATCCATTCAAAAAATCAGCCCCACAGCCCGGCAAACCGTCTGTCCAGGATCTTTCAAATGCTGTTCGTCCTCATTGCCATTATGGCTGCCTGCACTTCGATCTCAGTTTTGGGTGTGTATTTCTATCTCAGCAAAGATCTCCCAAGGATTTCAACCCTCCTGGCCGATTACCGACCCCCCATCATTACGACCGTGTATTCGGATGATAACCGTAAAATTGCAGAATTTTTTAAAGAACGCCGCATCGTCATTTCTCTGGATGAAATGCCTTTGTTGCTGAAACAGGCGTTTATAGCGGCAGAGGATTCACGCTTTTTTAAACATCATGGGATTGATTGCTTTAGTATTATCAGAGCCTTTTTAAAAAATATCGAAGCGGAAACCATTGTACAGGGGGGCAGTACCATTACCCAGCAGGTTACAAAAGCATTTTTCCTGACCCCGGAAAAAAGTTATACCCGCAAAATCAAGGAAGCCATTTTATCCTATCGGATTGACCATGCGTTTGAAAAAGAGGAAATTCTATTTTTGTATTTGAACCAGATATATCTGGGTTATGGAGCTTACGGTGTTCAGGCTGCGGCTGAAAATTATTTTGGCAAATCCGTTTTAGAGCTGACCCTTGCTGAATGCTCCATTTTAGCAGGATTACCGCAAGCCCCCAGTCGATACTCACCCTTCCGGCACCCGGAGCTGGCCAAAAAAAGACAAATTTATGTGTTAAACCGTATGGTTGATGAAGGATATATTTCAAATATTCAAGCCACCGAAGCCGGCAACACCCAACTGAAAATTAAGGATCGGCGCAACTGGTATATTGAAGAGACACCGTTTTACACCGAATATGTTCGGCAGTATATCGAGAGTAAATATGGCACAGATGTGTTATATGCCGGCGGACTGCGGGTATACACGGCCGTTAATATTGAAATGCAAAAGATTGCCATCGAGGAAATCGAAAAAGGATTATCAGCGCTCGATAAACGTCAGGGATACCGCGGACCGATCCGGCATCTGGCAACCGAAGAAATCGAAGCGTATTCAAAAAATCAGTTAAAACTGGAAGAATCGGTTCCACAGGAGGGGCAAACGATTGAGGGGGTCGTCATAACTGTTGACGATTCTCAGGGTTCCGTAACCGTTCGTATGGGAAAGGCGATCGGGATCATTGATATCGATGATATGCGCTGGGCGAGAAGACCGGACCCGGAAGTTGCCTTCTATGAAACCCGGTTGAAGCGCCCTTCAGGTGCCGTAAAAGTTGGGGATGTTATTCTGGTCAGGATAAAACTGAAAAAAATAGATCCGGAGCCCTGGGAGTTGGCCCTGGAGCAAATTCCGAAAGTCCAGTCCGCGTTACTGTCACTGGAAGCTGAAACAGGTCATGTTAAGGTGATGGTGGGGGGAAGTGATTTTAATCAAAGTCAGTTCAATCGCGCCATTCAGTCCCGGCGTCAGCCGGGCTCCACTTTTAAGCCGCTTGTATATGCCGCCGCTATCGATAAGGGCTATACGCCTGCTACCGTTCTAATCGATTCACCGATTGTTTATCAGGATATGGATCGTAATTTTAAGTGGGAACCGAAAAACTATAATGGCACATTTCAAGGACCGACCCTGCTGCGCAATGCTCTGGAGCATTCAATTAATCTGATCGCCATCAAACTTTTAAAAGATATCGGTATTGATTACGCCATCGATTATGCCCGGAAACTGGGTATTACCTCTCCGTTGGATCAGAATCTTTCCATTGCGCTGGGTTCGTCCGGTATTTCTTTGCTGGAAATCGTCAAGGCATATTCCGTGTTTGACAATGCCGGATACCTGATTGAGCCTGTTTTTATTGTAAAAATTATAGACCGGGACGGAAAAGTCCTTGAAGAGGCGACGCCGACCCACAAGAAGATAATAGAAAAAAGCACCGCTTATATCATCACCAGCATGCTGGAAGGGGTGGTCCGGCAGGGAACCGGGCAGCGGGTTCGGGCGTTGAACCGGCCGGTTGCCGGCAAAACCGGCACCACCAACAACCTGCATGATGCCTGGTTTGTCGGGTATACGCCCGGATATATTACCGGAACATGGGTAGGGTTTGATGAGGAAGGGAGTCTGGGTAAAGGAGAAACCGGCTCCAGAGCGGCAAGCCCGATCTGGCTGGGGTTTATGAAAAGAATGCTGGCGGATAAGCCGATTCAGCTCTTTCAAGTGCCGGAAGACGTTGTTTTTGCAAAAATCGACGCCGAAACAGGGCTGTTGCCAATTCTCGGATCAAAAAAGGTGATCCTTGAGTGTTTCAAAGAAGGAACCGTACCGACCGAGCAAACCAACGATCCGGATGTGGTCACCAGCCAGGAAGAATTTTACAAGCAAACAATCTAAATAGAAAAGGTTATATGATTTCTTTCCGCTTCATTTAAAGTGTTAGAACAATCACATGTTCCCGGAATCTTTGCCCGGTGCATAACCCGTCATTCCTGTCATGAACCGGACCAGGCCATAGCATAGCCAACTCACCATGCGAAGCCAAATGGGCTGGGCTTTCCAGCTATTGGGTTGGATCTGATGCGCCCCGCCGGCAATAGACTTCTCCAAGCTGCGTTTCAAAATTCCGGCAAAATTTTTATCATCAACAACCACATTCGCCTCAAGTGACAGCAGCAGGCTGAATGGGTCAAGATTCGAAGATCCCACCGTAGACCACTGTTCATCAATCACAGCAACTTTGGCGTGCATGAGGCTATTGTGATATTCATGGATTTCTATCCCGGCATCCAGAAAACTGCCGTACAGGGCTTTCGAGGCATAATACAATAACCGGTATTCCTTCTTTCCCTGCAATAGTAAAACCACCCGGACACCTCGCCCGGCCGCCTCCATAAGCGCATGCCGAAACTTTAATCCGGGGAAAAAATAGGCATTTGCGATGATGATTTCCAATTGTGACTGTTCAATCGCCTGCATATAGGCATTTTCGATATCACGTCGATGCCGGATATTATTCCGCACCAGAAAAGCTGCGCGCATACTGCCCCCTGATTCGGGAAAAGGAGCTCGCCGGTCTCTGTCCCGGCCCCAAGTCCTGAAACGGGTCCTGAAACGGGTCTTGATACTAAAACGGGTCACCCGTGACCACAACCGGCGGGTGGACACAAGGATATCCCGGACCAGCGGTCCTTCCACATGTACGGCATAGTCATACCGAGGCGAGGTTTGATCGGGAGTATCAACATCATCGATGATATTTATGCCTCCCACGAATGCAGAGTTCTGATCTACAATCACAATTTTCCGGTGCAATCGACGCAGCCTGTGGCGCCGAAGTGTCCAGGGGGATATCTTGGGCCGGAATTTCATCACCATCACACCGGCTGCATGAAGGGCAGCGAGCATGGTTTCCGGCAGATCGTCCGAACCGAATCCATCCATCAGCACGCGGGTCATCACACCGCGCAGTGCTGCCCGCCTGAGCGCTTCTGCAATACGTCGGCCGGTGGCATCATTTTTAAAAATATAACTTATCAGATAAATCTCATGCTCTGCCCTGTCCAGCGCTGCTTCCATGACCGGGAAATAGGTTTCGCCATTCTCCAGCAGTGTGATCTGATTGTTGGGAACAAACCGGGGCCCGGCCATATTATCCTTTTTTATCCTCAAGAAGTTATAGTAAAATCACAGACCAAAGGCAGGTGATCCGACAATCCGGAGTGCAACACCTCGATCCTGTCCACTGTTATTTCAGGGCTATGGAAAATAAAATCCAGTTCCCACCTTGGTTTTCTGCTGGGGAAGGTGAAAACATTCAAATGGTTTGCACTTTTCAATTGTGTGGCCGCAAGAAAATCGTTTAACTCCTTGATGCCGAAAAAGATATTGAAATCACCGCCTACCACAACGGGTTTATGACAGGTTTTTACAAGGGCGGCCAGCTCCATCAACTGATCTTTCCTGCAATGATATGAGATGGAAAGATGCACCAGAAAAATGACAACGCTCTCAAGTTCCACCTCAATAATCAACCGTTTGATTCCCCGTTCAAAATAGTGAACCTGTTGGTTTAATATTCCGTCTCGGGCAAGAAAGGCATTCCCCTGTCTTCTGATAATGGGAATGTGACGCGTCAGCAATGGTTTTTGATATTTGGTGTTGAAAATGAAATAATGTCCCAATCCATCAGCAATCTGTTTTGCCTGGCTAAGGCCTTCTGCTCTGCGGGACCCGCCGTCCACCTCTATCAGACCCACCAGGTCAGGGCTCTGTGATTGAATAAAATCAATAAGTTCAGGGATGTTTTTTTGGGTCTTCCGCAGATACCCGCTAAAAGGAAGAGGCGCATGAAACCGCCATCCTGATCCTGTTCCATAACGGATATTATATAATAAAAATCGAAACGTTTCTTTCATTGATGATGAAACCTGTAAACTTTTATCAAACCGTATCCGAATTTTTTGCCAACACCTCATGCACTTTGCCTGCCAGGGATTCAACGGAAAACGGTTTTTCAATGAAGTGAACCCCAGGGTCCAGGATACCCAGGCGGGCGATGACGTCGGAGGTATAGCCGGACATGAACAGAATACCCAGATCCGGGTTAAGCAACCTGATCTGTTCAGCCAATTCCCGCCCATTCATTTCAGGCATGATGACGTCGGTGATGATCAGGCGGATCTCATGGCTGTGAACCTCTGAAAGCTGCAGGGCTTCCTTTGCCGAGCCGGCCGACAGCACCTTGTATCCAAGATCCTCAAGCATGAGTTTAATCAATTTCAGTATTGCGGCCTCATCCTCCACAACCAGGAGGGTCTCACCGTGTCCCGGCAAGGCTTTTTTTCCGCTTTCCTGAAAACATATGGAAGGGATACTCTTATGGCCGTGCAGATAGATCCGGAAAACCGTACCCTTGTCCGGCTCGCTGTATACATTGATAAACCCCCGGTTCTGTTTGACAATCCCGTACACCGTGGATAAGCCGAGGCCTGTCCCCAGTCCCGCTTCCTTGGTGGTGAAAAAGGGTTCAAAGACATTTTTCTGAATCTCCTTTTCCATGCCGCAGCCGTCATCACTGACCGTTAAACGGACGAACTCCCCGGGAATAAATCCCTCGTGGTTATCGCAATAGGCTTTTTCAAAGGTGACCATTGCCGTTTCAACGGTGATTTTGCCGACGCCCGAGATGGCATCCCGGGCGTTTACACACAGATTGGCCATGATCTGATCCAGTTGGGTCGGATCCATCATGACCGGTTTCAGGTTTGCGCCGGGCAGCCAGACAAGATCGATATCCTCACCAATGAGGGGGGTCAGCATTTTGAGGATCCTCGCCACGGTATCGTTCAAATTGATAACCCTGGGGGCAATGGTCTGCTTGCGGGCAAAGCCCAGCAATTGCCGGGTGATTTCCGCGGAACGGCTGCCGGCCTTGAGGATTTCCTGAAGATACCTATATACCGGATCCGACGGGTTCAGTTTTGCCCGGGCCATCTCTGCATAACCGAGAATCACGCTCAGCATATTGTTGTAGTCATGGGCCACTCCCCCTGCCAGCCGTCCGATGGATTCGAGTTTCTGGGCCTGCAGGAATTGAGCTTCCAGGGAAAGCCGCTCGGTAATATCCTCCATCATTTCGATGACGGCCGTGACCTTACCGGAAACATTGCAGACCGGAGAGGTGACAATGCGGTAGTCCCGCATAGCACCGTCCCTCAGGACCCGGCGGGTATTTTCATGAACCTCTCCATCCAGAAACGTTTTAGCCGCCGGGCAGCCTGTGCAGGCCTCCAGACCCGGCGGATCATTGAACGCCTGGTAACAAAGGGGCTGTTGCCCGGTATCAACACCGGGAAACCAGTCGCGGATCTGCCGGTTCAATTCAAGAATGACCATCTCCGGGCTGATGAGGGACACGCCGATTCCAATATTGTCCAGGATACTGCGCATCTTGGACTCATTCTCGACCATGATTCTCTCCGCCTGCTTTCGCGCCGTGATGTCACGGACATTGCATTGAATCACCCGTTTGCCGTCCACAAGGTAGACATTGCTGATAAATTCAACATCAACGCGCCGCCCGTCCAGCGTCAGAAGCGGCAGGTTCTCATACCGGATATACTGGTTGTTCTGCAGCGTCTTAAATGCCTCCTTGGATGCGGCAATGTCTTTAAAAACCCCCAGTTCCCAGAGGTATTTTCCGCACACCAGATCGTAGGTACAGCCGATGAGGGCCAGCAGAAATGGGTTGGCGTCATTCACCCGACCGGTATCGGCATCAATGATCAGGATGCCGTCCTTGGCCGATTCAAAAAGGCGGCGGTACTGTTTCTCGGAATCCTTCAGGGATTCCAGCATCCCCTCTTTTTTCTGCAGAGTTTCTTCGAGAAGCACATTTCGCTTGTTCAGTCCTGCATTATCAAGATGAAGCTGGTTTTCAACTGTCGTCTTCCCCATGGCCGTCTCCTTTCATTTCATTGTCCCCTGTTCTCGGGTTCTGTTTTCCGAGATGAATCACCAGGTTGTTGTCACTGGAGTCGGGGTCTCTCCCAATCTCAAACCCCAGCTTTTTCCCCAGCGCCAGCATATTTCTATTCTCCCCCAGGACAATCCCGTGAACGGTTTTAAACCCCTGTCTTTCAGCAATAGCCAGACATTTTTCCAGAAGGCTTGATCCGATCCCCTTGCCTTGCCAGGCATCCCCCACCAGGATGGAAAATTCACCGGTCTTTCCATCGGGTTCACCGATGATTCTGGCAACCCCCAGCATGCGGTCGGTTTGAGCCTCTTCATCCAGGGCAACCAGGGCAATCTCCCGGTCGTAATCAATCTGGGTGAACCGGGCCAGCATCTCGGGGTTCAACCCCTTTAATGCCCCGAAAAAACGATAATAAATTGTTGTGGGCGTCAGTGTTTTAAATAATGCCGTAAACAAAGGGGCATCCTCGGGTTTGACCGGCCGGATAAAAATTTTAAGCCCTTCGGCACTGAGCATATGGGATTCATCCGCTTCAGGGTAGGGGCTGATGACCAGATGAAGGGAAGAAGGGACGTCCGTCGGGGAAATCCGTATCCGGGCATCCACTGCCACGGGACTGCCATCCTTGATCAGGACGGGATTCATGTCCAGCTCGGCAATTTGTGGGAAATCGATCAAAAGCTGGGAAAGCCGGATAATCATTTCTTCGAGCTTCTCCATATCTGCGGCAGGCCGGTTTCGATATCCCTTTAACAGAGTGTAAACCTTGGTTTCCTGCATGAGCCGCAAGGCAAGAAGGCGGTTCATGGGCGGAAGCCCCAGAGACCTGTCTTTTAAAACTTCCGTAAAAATTCCGCCCATTCCGAACAGGATCACCGGACCGAAACCGGTATCACGCTTGGCCCCCATTAAAATTTCAAAATCAGGGCTGGAAAAATAGGGCTGGAGGGTCACTCCCTCAATCTTTGCATCCGGTTTATACCGGGCGGCTGAAGACATGATTCCTTCATAGGCCCGGCTGACGTCTTCATCGCACCGCAAATCCAGACAGACACCTCCGGCATCGGTTTTGTGAGTGATATCCGATGACAAAAGCTTCATGACCAGCGGAAATCCGATTTCCCGGGCCATACTCAAGGCCTCGGCTTCCGTTGCGGCCGTTTTTGTCATAATCACAGGCAGACCATAGGCCGTGAGCATTTCCACGGCATCTGCTTCCGGCATAAAGCCCTCCTGAACCCCGTCGATGAGGTTGCGGGCTTTTTTTTGATCAAATTCCATATTCCGGGTCATTTTCGGGGGGACTTCCATGAGCGTTTCAAGATTGGCGGCATATTCAACCATATATAAAAAGGAACGGACAGCCCGTTCCGGTGTATCATAGGTCGGAATCCCGGCTTCATTCAAAACCGCCACCGCCTTTTCTATGCTTTTTCCGCCCATCCAGCAGGCAAAGACCGGGTATTTGCGCCCGCTGACGGCAGAAGCCAGCATCTTCGCCACCGGCAAAGGATCGGTAATGGCCTGGGGAGCAAGAATGACCAGGACCCCATCCAGATTTTTTGAATTAAAGCAGACCGAAAGGGCCTGGTCAAAACGTTCTGCCGTTGCATCCCCCAGGATATCAATCGGGTTTCCCCGGCTCCAGAAAGGCGGCAGAAACCCATCGAACGCCTTGAGTGTTTCAGGGTCAAGCGGTTCGGGCGCTTTTCCATATCGGGCAAGGGTATCCGCAGCCATTACGCCGGGGCCACCGCCATTGGTGAGGATCGCCAGCCTGGGGCCCCGCGGACGCGGTTGCTTGGCCATCAGCTCTGCGCAGTCAAAGAGTTCTTCAATGGTATCCACACGCACAATCCCGGCGCGCTTAAAGGCCGCATCATACACGGCATCTTCTCCTGCCATGGCGCCGGTGTGAGACGCCGCAGCTTTTTCACCGGCAGGGCTCCTGCCGGATTTCAGCACGATAATAGGTTTCACCCGTGATACGGAACGGGCGGCGCTCATGAATTTGCGGACATTGGTCAGATTTTCAATATACAATAAAATACTTTTTGCCGAAGGATCATTTCCCAGATAATCAATTATGTCTCCAAAATCGATGTCCAGCATGGACCCGATGCTGACAAAATGGCTGAATCCCATGCGCTCCTTGGAAGCCATGTCAAGGATGGCCCCGCAGATGGCCCCGCTCTGGGAGATAAAGGCCAGGTTTCCGGCCAGGGGCATGTCCGAGGCAAACCCTGCATTGAGATTCACCCCAGGCCGGATGAGTCCCATGCAATTGGGCCCCAGGATACGAAGCCCGCCGGCATAAGCAATCTTCCGGATCTGATCTTCGATCTGACGGCCCTGAGCACCCACTTCCTTACCGCCTGCAGAAATAATAATCGCACTGCTCACCTTTTTTTCGACACAGTCCGTCACAATATCAATGGCGGTGTGAATGGGGGTGGCAATAACGGCAAGGTCCACCCCCGGCATAAGATCACAGACCGATTTTACGCAGTCATGATCTTGGATGATTTTATATTTGGGATTCACCGGCAGAAGCATTCCTGCAAACCCGCCGCCGATCAAATTTTTCATCAGCGCATGGCCGATGGTCCCCTTTTTCTCACTGGCCCCCACCACTGC